>JAJYYV010000060.1 GCA_021800535.1 bacterium
CAAGCAAATTCCTGTTAATTTTTGAAAGTGTTATAAGGGCTATAAAACCCACGTTAATATCTATGCTGTTTAGGTCTGCAGGTGAAGAAATAATTTTAACTGCAAAAAAATATCCTGAATGATCAAGACATGGAAAGAAAAAGGTGAAGATAAGCGGATTTACTAAAGAAGAAATAGAAAGAAGAGAGTATCAAGATATTTATGATGCCAGATAAACTCGAAAAAGAAATAGCAATTTTAGATGCAAGATCAGTTTATTGTGTGATTGTCACTTATGGAGATCGATTCCATTTTTTAAAGCAGGTGATAGATGCTTGTTTAAAAGAAGATGTGGAAAAGATTGTCGTTGTTGATAATAATTCTAAAAGTAGTGAAAAATTAAAAGAGCTGGAGAAAACATTAGGAAACAGGCTAAAAGTGATTTATCTAGAGAAGAATACAGGATCAGCTGGTGGTTATAAGGTTGGCATTGAAGAAGCTTATAACGATAAAAACTGCCAACTCATATTGCTTTTAGATGATGACAATGTAATATGCCATGGATTAATTCAACAAGCCTTAAACCTATGGAATTACTTTAAAGAAACCAGCAACCTTTTTGCTTTGTCATTTTTGAGGCATTTTTTTATCAATGATTTATGGACAATTAAGCTTGGTTTGGTTAAAAAAATTGATAATAATAATTTTTGTGGGCTTCACATAAGAACTGCTTTTCTAAAAACCATGCGCAAATATTCAAAAGAGTACCTAAAAAATAAGGATACGCTTTTCCCAATAACTAAAGCAACTGTAGCAGCTTATGGAGGATTGTTTTTCCATAAAGATATTATTAGCATGATAGGGTTTCCAAATGAAAAATTTTTCCTTTACGGAGATGACTACGACTTCACTTATAGAATAACAGAGAAGAGTGGGGCAATTTACCTTTGTGCATTCCCTACTATTACAGATGTAGATTGGCCACCAGAAAGGAAAACGCTGGATGGCATTCATTATTTTTTTCAGAAAGACGCTAATGAAGCGATAATTTACTACAGCATTAGAAATCGCGTGTTTGTGGGTAGAAAACATATTACTAATTACTTGGTTTACGGACTTAATTTAGCAATTTGGTTTATATATTATTGTATTTTTTTATATTTGATAGCTATTAAAAAGGTAAATTTTAAACTTTATAAGAGGCGGGTCAAGTTATTTTATAAGGCTATTATTGATGGATACAAAAAAGATTTGGAGAATGCTTTTTTCGACAAACAAGAGTTAAATTTGTGACGTATGAGAGATACACAACTTGCAATTTTCACGTTTTGTCGTAAGATAGTGGTGTAATAGTGAATCTAAAGATTAGCATTGTAATTAACAACTACAACTATGCACAGTGCTTACAAGATGCTATAGAAAGTGCCCTTAGTCAGACATTTTCTAACATAGAAGTGATCGTTGTTGATGATGGCTCTACAGATACTTCAAGAGACATCATTGAGAAATATGTTACAATGGGATCGATAATTCCAGTTTTTAAGAAGAATGGGGGACAAGCATCAGCTTTTAACTGCGGGTTTCTGGCCTCCTCTGGTGACATAGTTATCTTTTTAGATGCTGATGATGTTTTGTTTCCCAATGCTTGTGGCGAAGTAGCCGAGGTTTGGAACAGTTCGCTGGCGAAGATTCAATGGATGCTCAATCTTACCGATGAGATGCTCCAACCTTTGAGAAAGGTCTATCCTATTTGGAAAGTTTACTCTAATCAGAATGTTGCAACCATCTTAGCGAAATACTCATGGTATCCATTTTCTCCAACAAGCGGAAATGCATTTTCACGATGGTATCTAAAAGAAATACTTCCATTATCTGAAGAGCCGTGGAGAATTTCTGCGGACTTACCACTCAATCTTAACGCTCCATTTTATGGAAAAGTAAAATTTATAGATAAGATTCTAGGTTACTATAGACAGCATGGCAAACAACATACTAGGGATTCTGTTTTCTACCGTAACTATTATCATTTTCTGCTCGAAAAACAACGCATCCTTAGGGATGGATGTAAAAGATGTGGCCTACATTGGAGTAAAATTCTTGCTCCTCCTGACTATAGGTGCCTACTCATTAATAGTTTTTCTTCCACAGACTCAAATGTGAAGAAACATACTATAGCTTTGAAAGGCGCTTATTCTGTTGTCCGATATCCATACTTCACTCCAATCCAAAAGCTACTATATTTCTGCTGGTTTATTATTGCAGGCTATCTTCCGAAAATAGATTTTATTAAGCGGCATTTCGTGTCCTTTCAAGTTTTCGATAATTATCGCGAAAAGTACGATAACCTTGCAGATAGAACTATACAGGTACTAAAGCAAATGTTTAATTTTTAAGGTATTTTTTAAAAACATGATTAATCGTTATAGTGACGGAAGGCAATTTATATCACTTCAGCAGAAGAAACAAAGTAGTTCTATGATGATAAATATCCAGATTCTGCTAAAGATCTTTGTTGCCCTATTTGTGATTATTCTATTTTTCCTCGGCAAAATTGACTTCATTAATTTAATTGGAATACTTTTTGTTTGCTTTGCTATAGACTTAACAATACCATTCCTTTTTAAGAATCTTTTTCTTATTTATACTTTAATTCTCTTTCTTGTTGGAGGATTATTATTTTTACGCCATCATAATGATATTTCATTGGATATGTTAGGTTATCTTTCTAGTTTTATTATTGGGTATTGGTTTCTGAAGATAATCAGAAAAGATAAAACCCGTATTGATTGTCCCATATATACCGTAGCGACAAACAAAATAGATGATATTTATATGACATTGAGTAAGCACTTTCTTGTCTTTTCATGTATTATACAACTTTCTTTATGGCTCGGAATGATAATTCACTATGGGATTTTGAATTATTATGCCGGGGTTTTTCTCGTTAACTCTATACATGTTTATGGCAAAGAAAATTTAGCTTGGGGTGGGCTTTTACTTTTTAGCAATTTTATTAATGCGATTTCTTTTTCCTCTTTTGTATTGTATTCGGTGAGATCGTTTAAAGTATATCAGCGCATTAGTTTGTTTCTCCCATCTATAGCCCTAATTTTGATTCCACTTCTTGAGATGAATCGTTCAGCATGTGCAATCGGCTTTTTTTTATTTTTAATTCTCATATATCTAAATGATAGGGAACGGTCATATTCGCTGTATATTTTAGGATTGACATCATTAGTTGTAGTAATTTTTATCGTTTTTATCATTGGATTAATTAGGCAAAATGCTTTAACTCATCATTCACGACTTGGTCTTACCAAAGGTATTGCCTTCCAATTATTAACTGAAGAGCTCACTGGTATAAAGACTTATTATACAATTAAGAAAAATATTGGCATTTTGAAATACCAATATGGGAAAACAATAATTTTTCCCATGCTTTTTCAGTTTATTCCACGATCATGGATGCCTGACAAACCACTTAATTCAGCCGGATATTTTAATCAAAAATTGTATCCATCTCAGGCTTCTGCAGGTTTTTATGCATCGCCTCCTATTTTTGGAGACCTCTACCTTAATTTTGGATATTGGGGTTCTTTGTGTTTTATTTTTTTGCTGGGGATGTATTGGTCAAGTCTAGATACTGTTTTGGTAAAACATAATAATAAAAAATTGGCTCAAATTTTATTTTCTTATTATTTCTTCTATCCAATTCTCCGTGGCGGGTTAGAGGGGCCTGGTGCAATTATGTTTTATACTTGGATTATATATTTATTTTTGCAAGCATTTATTTATGGCTTAAGCAAAGCAGTGTATTATTATGAAAATAGCAATTGATGCGTATTGGGCAACATACAAGCGAGGAATTGGGAATTATATATCCAATCTGCTAGAACAATTTTATTCCCAAGACATTGAAAATGAATACCTAATTTATTGCAGATCTGGGTTGCAATTAAATCATGCTCCAAAAAATTTTAAATTTATAACTTTTAACACCTACATATATCCAGTATGGGAGCAGCTTATTATTCCATCACGGCTAGCAATAGACAAGCCCGATATATTTCATGCGCCAGCGAATACAGGACCGCTCTTTTTACCGAGAAATATAAGACTTATTCTAACCCTGCATGATACCATTTTTCTTTTGTCTAATTTAAAAGGCGCCCCATTCGTCTATCAGAAAGTAGGAAGGTGGTACAGACAGTTTGTTACTCCAAAGGTTGCCCATCGAGCAGATGCCATCATTACAGTTTCTGAAGCATCAAGGCTTGATATCCTAAATTGTATGAAAGTTAAGGAAGAAAAGGTATGGGTAATCTATGAATCTGCTTCGAAAAAATTCGCGACTAACCGTACAGATCAAATTAAGAGTAAAATCAAAAATAAAATTAACATTACCACCCCTTATATTTTTCATCTTGGAGGGATCGATCTTCGGAAAAATACATTCACTGTTTTAAAATGTTTTTCTATTTTTAAGAGGAAAGTTGACACAAAGTGTACTCTCGTGATTTCAGGATTACCCGCATATATGATTAAAGCTTATGCTGCATTTTCTGAAAAACTGAATTTAAAAAAAGATTTAGATGTAGTATTTACAAATTTTATTTCAGAAGAAGATCTAATTGGATTATATTCTAGCGCCGTGTTCTTTTTGTATCCTTCACGCTACGAAGGCTTTGGCATACCGTTACTCGAGGCAATGGCGTGTGGCACTCCGGTTATTACATCAAAAATAAGCTCAATGCCAGAAATTGCGGGTGAAGCAGCAATTTTTATTGATCCGGATGATGAGGAAAGCATTTTGCAGGCGATGTTACACCTATGGAATGACAAAGGTGCAAGAGAAACACTCATTAAACAAGGTGTTGAACGTAGCAAAATTTTTTCATGGGAAAAAGCAGCAAAAGGAACCCTTGAGGTTTATGGTCGTTTAGGAGCTGAAAGGGGAAAAATAGATTGAAAAAGAAAGTCTTAGTCGTCTCTTACCGCATTCCTTATCCCCTGAATTATGGTTTTTCTATTCGAGCTTACAATATCTGCAAACTGCTGTCTAAGGAATATAACCTGGATTTACTGACAATTAGTGAGGGGAAAATTCCAGTCGAGCATATTGAGGCTTTAAAAAAAATATTCGAAAAAGTAACGATTTTTTCTCATCCTAAAATAAAATTCTGGTTAAACGCATTTCGTGGTCTTATCCTTGGGGATTCCCTACAAACTCATTATCATCTTTTTCATGATGCAAAAAACTGGCTGCTCTCGCATTATCGAGAGTATGATCTGATATTTGGCGTTCACATGAGAATGGGTCATTACCTCAATGTCATTAAAGATATACCTGTTGTGATTGATTTTATTGATGCGGTTTCCCTAAACTATCAGGAGGCTGGCAAAGTTTCTAATGGAACATGGGGGGTAATTTGCCGCATTGAAGCTAGTAAGTCTTTGCGCAGCGAATTGCAAATGATTAAAACTGTTAGGAAAGCATTTGTGAGTTCACAGTATGATTTAAACTGGTGGGAACAAGCCACAGGAGGTAAATTTTCCAATCTTTCAGTTCTTCCAAATGGAGTTAAGGAAGAACTTCTCGAACGCCCAATAAATCCTGTTGAAGAACAAGATGCTATTTTCTTTATTGGATCACTAAATTATCCTCCCAATGTTGATGGAATTTGTTATTTCGCCGAGAAAGTTTTCCCATTAATACAAGAGAAAGCAAAAGTTGAACTCGTTATTGTAGGTACTAACCCTGTTACCAAAGTTATGGAGCTTCAGAAAAGCGAAGGAATCAAGGTTTTAGGTTATGTTCCTGATCCTTACGTTTATATGGAGAGGGCAAAGGTTTGTATTGCTCCTTTGAGGTTCAGTTCTGGCACACAATATAAGGCATTAGAGTCCATGTGTCTCTCAAAACCAGTGGTGATGACATCTAAAGCGTCGAGAGGAATTGAAGGAAAAGATGGAGTGCATTTTGCAGTTGCTGATGAACCTGAGCAGATGGCGTTCAAAATTTTAGAACTTTTTGCTGATGAAAAAAAGAGAAGAGCCATAGGACAAAATGCTCGCGATTTGATTTTTCAAAAATATCGTTGGGGAAAAATTGGAGAGGCATTGTATCGTGAACTTGAGGAGGTGTTTGAAAAAAATGGGAGCTGCTGACAATACAAAAGAGAACCGCTTCGCATTCGGGAAAAATTGGCAGAACTTCACTTCGCAGAACTTAAATGAAACAAGAATCGCTGAAGCAGAGAAATCTCTTCTTGATTTCCTTAATCTTTCCACTCTGGAGGGATTAACTTTCCTTGATATCGGGTGCGGCAGCGGATTGTTTTCTCTGGCTGCTTATCGCTTAAAGGCAGCAAAAATTTTCAG
>JAJYYV010000026.1 GCA_021800535.1 bacterium
AAAATTGTCAAAATAAAGTCTATAATGTTTTGAAAATTCTGTCAAAAAATTTAAAAAGTAATTCTATTCTGACGGGAAAACGGGGGTTGCCTGACGTTCAGTTAGAGTATAGTCTAATCTGACACTTTTTAAAAATAGAAAATTTGAGGGAAATAAAAAGCCACGGTGTTTTACTCCCATTTGTTTAACGGGAATTAACTGATCTTTTATCTATTATCCGTAAATGCATGTTTCTTTCCCGCATAATTTTTCTCACTCTTTTATGAAGCCTTTCAAGTCTTTATGTGGGGCTAAGTTCTTGTTCTTCTTCAATATATCTCTCTGCTAATTCTTCAGATTCTTAGTTTTGTTTAAGCGCGTCTTCCTCTACTTGTCAAATTTTTTGTTTGGTGATATCCTGACAACTATCAGAAACTAATTAGAATGCAGTTTTTGGCAGAAAAAATTTCTTATATCGGGATTTCAGGGAAAAATATTATGAGAAATGGAGAAATTGCTGACCTTTTTGAGCAAATTGCTGATGTATTGGAATTTAAAGGAGAAAATTCATTTAGGGTAAACGCGTATAGAAAATCCGCAAGAATTATAAGGGAATATCCGGAAGATGTTGAGATGTTATGGAAAGAAGACAGACTTACAGAAATCCCGGGAGTTGGTCAGGGAATAGCAGACCATATTATGGAATATCTTAAAACCGGTAAAATCCAGCAATATCAGGAAGTCCTATCAGGTATGCCTGAAGGTATTTTAGACCTTATTAATATTCCCAATATTGGACCTAAAACAGTTTCTCTTTTCTATAATAGACTTGATATAAAAAATCTTGATGACCTGGAAAAAGAAATAAAAAAAGGAACTATTCTCAATCTTCCAGGAATGGGAGAAAAAAAGATTGAAAATATAAAAAAAGGCATTATCTTTTTTAAAGAAAAACAAAAAAAAAAAAGAATTAGTCTGGGAATTGCCCTGCCTATAGTTAAGGAAATTATAGATTACATGAAACCTGGTGTTGAAAAAATTTCTGCCTGTGGTTCTTTAAGAAGAATGAAAGAAACCATAGGGGATATTGATATTTTAACTACAGGAGAAAATCATAAAGATATTATTGAAACTTTTATAAATTTTCCTAAAAAAGAAAATATTATTGCAAAAGGACAAACGAAAGCTTCTATTATTGTAAAGGAACATCATTTGCAGGTAGACTTAAGAGTGGTTGATAATTCTTCTTATGGGTCAGCGCTTTTATATTTTACAGGCTCAAAAGAACATAATATAAAACTAAGAGGATTGGCAAAAGATAAAGGTTTTAAAATAAGTGAATATGGAATTTTTAAAGGAGATGAAAAAATCGCAGGGCAAACAGAAGAAAGTGTTTATGATGTTCTTAATATGCAATTTATTCCTCCGGAATTAAGGGAAGACAGAGGAGAAATTGAAGCCGCAATAAATCATAAACTTCCACATCTTGTAAAGATTAATGATATTTTAGGGGATATGCATTCCCATACAAACTATTCTGACGGCATGGATACCATAGAAACCATGGTCCAATTAGCAATTAAACATGGATATAAATTTATAGTTATATCAGACCATACAAAAACAAGTAAAATTGCCAATGGTATGGATGAAGAAAAACTTAAAAAAAGGAATAAAGAAATTGATATTATACAGGAAAAATATCCTGAGATAAAAATTGTTAAGGCTGTAGAAATTGATATTTTGGGAGATGGACAATTGGATTACTCTGATGAAATATTAAAGGATATTGAATTTGTTATTGGCGCAATTCATCAGGGTTTTCAAAAAAATGTGACTGAAAGAATGATAAAAGCTATAAAAAATCCATTTCTGGATATTATTGCACATCCTACAGGAAGGCTTATTTCAGGAAGAAAAGGGTATGATATAAATCTTGACGAAGTAATTTCTGCTGCTGTGGAGTATAATGTTGCTCTTGAAATTAATGCATATTTTGACAGGCTTGATTTAAATGATATTAATATAATAAAAGCAAAAAACAGGGGTGCTATGTTTTCTATAGGTACAGATTCCCATAATGCAGGTATGTTAAAATATATGGAATTTGGTATATCTATGGCGAGAAGAGGCTGGCTTGAAAAGAATGATATACTAAATTGCTACCAATGGAATAATATGCCCAGAAGAAATAAAAAATAATATATAAATATTAAAACTCATAGGGGGGTAAAATGGAAATAGTATCACCAGTGCTTATGGTAAAGGGAAAGTCAATTGCAGAAGTATGGGAAAAAAGTCTTATTGAATTATGGGAAAAAGGTTGTACCATTCCAACAGAATATGATATGCCAGATGTTCCTCCAAGTAAGGATGCGACAATGATTATGGTTATAGAAGAACCTTTTTCAGAACCAAGAATTCATCTTGGATTTCCCGGTGGTATGGAAGACCTTGAAAAATATAATCAGGAAATATTATTTGGGGTACACGATCACTGGATAAAACCTGAGGAAGGTAAGTGGACATATACCTATCATCAGAGACTTTTTAATTATTATTTACCGGAAACTCCACAGAAGACTATAAATCAGATAGACTACATTATAGAAAAATTATCAAATGTATTTTATTCAAGGCGGGCACAAGCAGTGACATGGATACCCTCGTATGACCCTAAAACTGATGATCCCCCATGTCTTCAAAGAATATGGTGCAGACTTTTTTCTGATGAAAAAGGTGATTTTTATCTTAAGATGAATGCTCATTGGCGTTCAAGAGATGCATATAGAGCGGCTTTTATGAATCTTTTTGGTCTTACAGAATTTCAGAAATATATCGCAGAAAAAATACAGGAAAAAACAGGCAAAAAGGTTATCTGCGGACAGTATACTGATATAGCAGATTCTTATCATATCTATGGAAACAGTTATCCGGATTTTGAAAATAGGTTCTTAAAAATTCTAAAAGAAAGAGATTTTTACAATGAAGATAGACTTAAGAGTCGTTCTTTAAGAAGTGATGACCCGGTAGCTATAACTGGTTTTGAATACGGCAAACAGTTATTAAAAGAGGAAAGAGAAAAGGGGTATTAAATTTGCGCAGGATATTTATTATTGCGGGACCTACAGGTTCAGGAAAAACCCAGGCTGGATTCCATCTTGCTTCTTCTATTAAAGGGGAAATAATTAATGCAGATTCAAGACAATTCTATAAAGAGATAACAAAAGGCACAGCAAAACCTTCTAAAACCTTATTGGATTCTATTCCTCATCATTTTATAGATTTTATTTCTATTAAAGAACAATTTACGGTATTTGATTTTAAAAAAGAAGCAGAAAAGATTATTTTAGATATCCAGCAAAAAGAAAATATTCCTATTATAGTGGGGGGTAGTGGCTTATATATAAGAATACTTCTTAATGGAATATTTTTAATGCCTCAGGAGATGAAAGATAAACAAAAAATTGTCAGAGAACAACTTAAAGAAAAAACCACGGAACAACTCTATAAGGAATTATTAAATATTAACCCTGAAATTAAAATCCATTCTAATGACAGAATAAGAATAATAAGAGCATTAGAAGTATGGACTCTTACAGGAGAACCCATAACAAGTCTGTGGAATAAAACAGAAAAATCATCTATTATTTCAGAATCTAAGATTTATTATTTTATCCTTAATCCTGAAAGAGAAAATCTATATTCAAGGATAAATGAAAGGGTTGATAAAATGTTAGACTCTGGATGGATTGAGGAAGTAAAAAAGCTTTGCCATGAAGGTTTTACAGAAGATCTGAGAATTAAAGCTCCAATAGGATATCCCCAGATTATTGATTATTTGGAAGGGAAATGTTTTATTCAAGACCTACCTGAGATTATAAAGAAAAAGACAAGAAATTATGCAAGAAAACAGCTGACATGGTTTAGAAAAGAAAAAGGTATATGGTTAAACGTGGATAATGGAGATTACAATAAAATAGTTTCAGATATCATTTCAATTTCATACTAATTTCCCAAATGGTTCCAGATATCCACGGGGAGTAATCATAAATCTGCCTTTTATATATGTTTTTGAATTTCCGATTATTATAATTGTTAACATATCAATATGTTCATTAAGCATATTTTTCAATGTTGTTATTTTTATTTCCTCGTTATTCCTGTAAGCATTTCTGACGATACCCACAGGAGTATCCGGCTTTCTATGATTGGAAACTATTTCCCATGCTTTTTGCAGAGGCAGATGTCTTTTTTGACTGCTCGGGTTATAAAAAACAATAACAAAGTCCCCCTTGCATGCTGACAGGACCCTGTTTTCAATGGTTTTTATGTCTGTAAGAAGGTCACTTAGCGAAACCACTGTAAAATCATTCATAAGAGGAGCTCCAAGAAGTGAGGAAGCCGCTATCAGTGCAGGAATGCCGGGTATTATCTCTATGTTGACATCCTCATTTTTCCCCAGGATTTCAAGCACAGGTCCTGCCATACCATAAATTCCGGCATCTCCTCCTGAAATGATAGCAACTTTTCTGCCTTCTTTTGCTTTTTCAATGGCATATCCGGCTCTTTCAATCTCTTCCCTCATTCCATACGCAGATACTTCTTTTTTTGCAACAAGGTTTTTAATAAGCCGTATGTATGTTTTATATCCGATTATCACATCTGAATCTGCGAGTGCATTTTTTGCCCGTTCAGAAAGAAGCACATTATTACCGGGTCCAATGCCTATTATTGAAATCTTTCCTTTGCAATTGCTATAGTTACTTTCCCCACTTTTGTTTTTTGAAGTATTAGTTGAGGATTTTTTGCTGTTAACATTGCACATGGTTCACTTACCCCCCATATTCCGAGATTCTTTTGGACGATTTCTGATTTTTTATATTTTCCCTTGAATATTTTTATTATATCTGCGGATACAATTCTTAAAGGAATATCCATTTCAATACATGCCTGTTTTAATCCCTCTTCATCTGATTTTACATCAACAGTGGAAATATATCTTACTGATTTAAGGGTTTCATTGATTGCTGAAAGTCCATAATTTACAGCCTGTTTTATCTCCTGTTTTTTTATCTCTCTCCTGCAGCCAAGTCCTATAATAATATTTTTTTTTGATTCTGAAGCAGTTGTAATAACAGGTTCTGCACCGATAATGTTTGCTACAGAAATTGTCAGTTTATTTGCCCCACCTTCATGTCCTGATAGAGCACTTATGGAAAACCGTGCTTTTCTATCCACAACCACTATTGCAGGGTCTGTGTGCTTGTTTTTTATGCAGGAGGCAATAACTCTGACGACTATCCCCAGGGACATAATAAAAATAATGCCATCAAAAGTATTAAAAATCTCTCCAACAAATTTTTCCAGGGAGATATTATCCGGCCATTTCAAGATAACTGCTTTTTCAAAATGCCGGCAGATTTTCTTTGCAATATGTTGGCCATCCTGTGAAATTGTTATTATTCCGATTTTCATCTATTTATGTTTTTTTGTATTATTCCGAAAACCGTGATGAAAATTACTCGCATATAATCTTGACCTTGTAAAATCTTTTTTCAGCACATCCCCCACTATTATAATAGCCTGTCTTGTGATGTTCTCTTTTTTTACTTTTTCTGCAATATTCAGAAGTGTCCCGAAAATTTTTTTCTCATCCGGATATGATGCCTTTTCTATAACAGCTACAGGTGTATCAGGTTTATATCCCTGTTTTAGTTTTTCAACCACTTTCTCTATGTCCTGTACACTTAAAAAAATCACCATTGTAGCAGTTATTTTAGATAATTTTTCCAGAGATTCTTTTCCGGGAACTTTTGTTTTTCCCTGCATTCTTGTAAGTATGACTGTCTGGCTTACGTCTGGAAGAGTGAGTTCCTGCCCTAAACTGGCTGCTGCCGCACTGAAAGAACTGACCCCCGGAATAACCTTGTATTCAACATTTTCTTTTTCACACCATTGGAGTTGCTCTCCGATAGCACCATAAATTGAAGGGTCCCCACTATGAACACGTGCTATAATCTTCCCTGTAGACTTTGCTTTGGAAAAAATGTTAAGAACTTCTTCAAGAGTCATACCTGAGGAATCATATATCTGCGCATCCTTCATGACTGTTTTAAGTATATCTTTGTTTACAAGGGACCCTGCATAAATAATAATATCAGCACTATCTATTATTTTTTTCCCCTTTATTGTTAGAAGCTCTGTGTCACCCGGTCCTGCACCAATAAAATAAATTTTCATTTTTTCTTTTCTTTTTTTACAATAACAACTGAAAGGTATCCCTCTTTTTTATTGAGGTTATCAAAATCCCTGATTATTTTTTCATTTTTATGACCTACATGACTTATAAGAACAGCATTTTTGATAAGATTCATTCTTTTTAACAAACATGTAATCTTCTCAATCTTTGGCCCGACCTTCATAAGAACCACTGTATCAAATTCTTTAAGAATTTTTTCAAGTCCTTCAAAATTCCTGCTTACAGGTAGGACCGCCATTTTTTCTCCAGATTCAAGAAGAGGAAGTCCGCAGGCACATGAGGCAGCATTAAATGAGGTGATGCCAGGGATGGTTTCCACTTTTATATCAGGGTATCTATTTTTTAATTCTTTCAGAACATATATATATGTACTGTAGATAAAAGGGTCACCTATGGTTACAAATGCAGTTGTTTTATTCTTCTGTATTTCCACCCGGATTTTTTTTGCAGCCCGTACCCAGTAATTCCTTAATATTTTTTTATCTTTTGTCATAGGAAATGTCAGTATGACAAATTTTTTGTTTTTTAGATTGAGGGAGCTGATTATGGAAAAAGCAAAAGATTTTTCGCCATCAGCACTGGGAACAAAAACAGTATCAATCTTATCAAGTATGTTTTTTGCTTTTATGGTTACAAGTCCAGGGTCCCCGGGTCCAATTCCCACTCCATAAAAGTCTATTTTTTTATTATTATCACGCATAATCCAAATCCCTTCATGTTTTTTAAATTTTCAAGGTCTGTTTCTATTATTTTTTCATCCGGATATGAAATGTTTTCAAAGAGAAACGCTTTTCTGTTATCAAGATGATTTTCAAGAAGTATGTCTGCAATTACGTCAGGAGAAAAATTGTTATCCGTAAGAAAAAGCACCCTGTCATTTTTTTTGACGTCATCTATTATAAAATCCCGGGTTTTTTTCCCATGGCAGCTTATGAACTTCGCATCTTCCCATGTATCACCAATCTTTGCAAAAGCCATCTGGACAATGCTTATACCGGGAATAACAATGTATTCATCTTTTTTAAAATATTTTCTGATACGGTTTAATATACTGTGAAATCCAGGGTCTCCGGAGACAATTACACCTATGGTTTCACTTTTATAATATTCCTTTATATAATCTATAAGATAATCAAAGGTTCCCTTTATGTAGACCTTTTTCTTGTTTTCAAATTTTTTGGTTTCAAACAATAAAATATTTCTTTCTGCTCCAATAAGACAGTCGCATTTTTTTGCTGCATTCCAGACAGCAGGTATAATATAATCAGGATTTCCCGGTCCGATACCTATAATATAGAATTTTTTACTTTTCATGATATTCAGCAATCTTTTTGCCATCTATGGAAAGCAATATGCATCCCAAAGATAAAGAGTTTCCTGTCCATTCCTCCATTTTTTTTACCACATCCTTTACTATTATATCAAAAATATTCTGATAGTTGGTTCTTTCAAGAATCTCAATTACTGCCTGGGCAGTTGTCTGTCCTTTAATCTGATGCAGGACTTCTTCTTTTACTCCATATTTCTCAGCATATTGATAAAGGGTTTCTATTCTATTATCCCCATATTTTATGTTTGTATCAAATTGGCCTGCAGCAATCTTGATGGCTTTTCCGAGATAGCCCACCAAAACGACTTTGCCTATACTCTTTTTTACACATTCAGACAGCATAAATCCTGCATGGTCACCTATTTGAATAATCATATCCTGGGATATATTTAAAACATTTTTGCAATAATTTTCTCCAACATATCCAAATACAAGAAAAGCCCTGTCATAGCCTGAAGATTTTAAAACCTCAAGACAAATGGACATGGTTTTCTTATATGCCTCAAGAGATTTAGGCTTGACTATTCCTGTTGTCCCGAGAATTGAGATGCCTCCTTTTATACCCAGCCGAGGATTAAATGTTTTTTCTGCAATTTTTTTTCCCGCTGGTGCGCTGATGGTTACTTTAAATCCATTGCTGTTTTTTAAAAACATTTCTACTTCTTTTATAATCATTTTCCTTGGAACAGGATTAATTGCATAATCACCAACTTTTATGGGTAGACCAGGTTTTGTTGCTATTCCAATGCCAGTTCCTCCTTTTATTTCAATCCCTGGTTTTTCAGAAAATTCCACCCTGGAATATATTTTTATTCCATCAGTGGCATCTATGTCATCCCCTGCATCTTTTTTCACACAACAGGAAGCATATCTGGTTCCTATTTCCTGCTCCAGTACATTGAGTCGTAAATTTTCCCCGGATAAGGTTTCAATCTCAATTGTTTCAATTTTTTTGCCTGTTACAAGCATAACTACAGACGCTTTTGATGCTGCCTGTGCGCATGTTCCGGTAGTCCATCCATTCCTCAATTTATTTTCCTTCATTGAATGTTGTTTTTAAGATTTTCCTGTAATAAAAAAACGCTATCAGCCAGCTTAATAACATAATACTAATTATACCAATACCGAGTTTCCCAAAATCTAACTTCTGCAATGACACAAAAAAATATCCCTTCAGATTTAATTCAATTGAAATCACCTGAATCCATTCTATTGCACCTATAAATAACGCTATAAATACACTGGCACCTGTAATAAATATGTTAAAAAAAAGCTTTCTGAGCGCATCATTCATTGCCCAGTCATATGCTTTCATCATAGCAAGTCCGTCTAAACTATCCATCATACTCATGCCTGCGGTAAAAAGCAGAGGGAAAATCATTACACCCCATACAGGGAAATGTGATTTTGTCGCTATTGCGCCTGAGATCCCCAATATAGCGACCTCACTTGCAGTATCAAAACCCAATCCAAACAAAAAACCTACAGGATACATCTTCCAGCTTTTATCAATTTTTTTATATAAAAACCCAAAGAACCTATTCATCAGTCCTCTTTTATTTAACATTTCATCTATTGACCTGTGCTCTATGTATCCTTTTTTATAATCTTTGGCGACTTTATAAAGGTCTTTCAGCACAATAAAATTTAAAATTCCTATAAGTGTTAAAAACAAAGCAGAAATAGTTGTTCCGAGCATTCCCCCTGTTCCTTTTAAAAAATTCATGTGTGCCACACTGCTTCTTAAAAACACAATGACGGCTACACACATCAATAAAACCACTGTTGAATGACCTAATGAGAAATATAAACCAACCCCTACAGATTTTTTTTCATCCTGTCTGAATTTTCTTGTTACATTATCTATTGCAGCGATATGGTCTGCATCAAAAGCATGTTTTATCCCCAGGGTGTAAGCGACCATGCCTATGCCTGCCATAATAGGGTCTAATTTGATAAACAAAATAAAAATTAGCCATACAGACAGATTAAATATTCCCAGAAAAAACAATAAAAGATATGTCCTATTTTTCAGACTTACAAGTTCTTTTCCCATATTGTTCAGTTAATGCAAGATGTAAGAATGCATTGATTGTTGCTGCAGTTGCACTACTTCCGCCTTTCTGACTTTTGTTTGTTATATATGGAATACTTATGGTTAATAATTTCTCCTTTGCATCTTTTGCTCCAACAAAGCCTACAGGAAGACCTATTATAAGAGCAGGTTTTATTTTTTCTTCATTTACAAGTCTATATATCTCAAGAAGGGCAGTGGGGGCATTCCCAATTGCTACAATATTCCCATTCATTATTTTTGATGCTTTTCTGATGGCCATTATAGCTTTGGTGACCCCGAGTTTTTTTGCTTTCTTCTCAACATCCTTATGCTCAATAAAACACAGAACCTTTCCTCCAAAACCTGAGAGGACTTTCTTATTAATGCCTGCTTTTACCATACTTGAGTCCACAATGATGTTTTTACCGGTTTTTATTACCCTTAAACCTGCTTTTATTGCATCCGGATGAAATATTATCTCTTCTGCATAAAGAGGTTCCACAGTCGCATGAATTATCCTCTTAACAATGGATTTTTCCTGTTCTGTCCATTTACCATCTCTTACATATTCTTCAATTATTTCAAAGCTTCTCTTTTCTATTTTTTCAGGATTAAAAATCTGCAATTTTTATAGCCTCCTTTATCTTTTCTATTACAATCTCATTCATCATTTTATTATCTCCTATACTTTTTGTCTGTATAAACCGGACTCCCGGATATTTTTTCTTTTCTGTTTCCAGTATTTCAGGTATATCAATCTTTACATGATTCCCATTGAAGAGAAAAAAAGACACCACCACTATTTTTTTGCATCCCTTCTCAACAAGAAATTTTATGCTTTTGCTTAATCCCGGTTCACAAAGCTGAAGATAAGATGGAGTAACAATTGCATGGGATAATCGTTTTTTTATTGTCTCTATAAGATTGTTAACTGTATCTTTTGTTTTTTTCTGTTTGCTTCCGTGGCATAAAATTACAAACCCTGTATCTTCTAATTTATCATTTTCTATATTAATGTTTTCTATCTGTTCTTTATTTTTTCTTATAATGGAAAGTATTTTATCGGTTATGTTTCTTTGATGTATCCATGAACAATTCTGACATGACCAGATACGTTTTTCTGTTTTTTTGGAATAAATAAATTCCCCACCCCGGGTTTCATTTAAACATGGATAAAATGGACAATAACAAAAAGTACAGTCTTCCAAATTTTTATGGCATGGAAAATATTTACATGCCTTGTTGGCCCTGCTAATCATTTTTTGCTCCTCCTGTTCTTAAAAACAAAAAAAACCACCTTCCGGTGGGATGCACCCTTTTTCTTAACTATTTTATTCTGTTTTTTTAGAAACACTGGCACTTTCAAATGTTGCCATTTCATTAAGTATTTTTAAACTTAACTCAACAAAATTTATGCCTAAAGCAGCACCTGTGCCTTCTCCAAGACGCATATCAAGATTTAACAGTGGTTTTAGTCCAAGATAATCTAAAATTATTTTATGACCAGGTTCTACTGAACAATGGCTTGCAATCATAAAATCTTTTGATTTTGGTTCAATAAGATATGCAATAAGTGCTGAAGCTCCGGAAATAAATCCATCTATTACAACAGGTATTTTATTAGCAGCACATCCAAGAATAATACCTGCCATTCCTCCAATTTCAAACCCTCCAAATTTTGAAAGTATATCTATGCCATCTTTTTGTTTTGGGTTTCTTTTTGCTATTGCTTCTTTAATAACTTTTATTTTATTTTTTAAGATTTCATCAGATATCCCGGTGCCTCTGCCTGTAACCAATTCTACAGGTTGTCCTGTAATAAATGCTGCAATAGCTGCAGAAGGAGTTGTGTTTCCTATTCCCATTTCTCCGATTCCAATAATGTTTGCTCCATTTTTTATCTCTTCTTCTGCAAGTTCAATACCGGTTTCTATTGATTTTATTGCTTCCTGTTTTGTCATTGCATCTTGTTTTAAGAAATTTTTTGTAGCAAAATTTATTTTTTTGTCTTTAAAGTTTGGATTTTGACTATTGATTTTTTCTTTAACGCCTACATCCACAACTATAACTTTGGCTCCGACATGTTTTGATAATACATTAATACCTGCTCCTCCATTGAGAAAATTATAAACCATCTGCGGAGTAACCTCCTGAGGATAAGAGCTGATATGTTCTTCCACAATTCCATGGTCGCAGGCCAAAGTAAAAATAATCTTTTTTTCTATTTTGGGATATTCGTTTTCTGTTATCCCGGCGACTTGTTTTGCTAATTCTTCAAGTCTTCCAAGACTTCCCTGTGGTTTTGTAAGATTATCAAGATGCTTTTGCGTTTTTTCCATTATAAATGTATTTAAAACTTTAATATTTTTTATCGTTTTTTCTATTTTATCCATTTTTTTCCCCTTTTGTTTATTGTTTATTTAGAAGGTTTTATCTTTATAGGAATGCCTGTATACATAAGATAAACTTCATCACTGTTTTTTGTCACAATCTGATTAACTCTTCCTAATATATCCCTAAACTCTCTTGCCATTTTGTTATCTGGAACAATCCCTCCGCCTACTTCAGTGGAAACAATTATAACATAAGAATTTATTTTTTTTGCAGTTATCATTAGATTGTTTGCTTCTTTTAATATATCTTCTTCTTTCAATTTCTTTATCATAAAATTTGAAACCCATAAAGTAAGACAATCTATAATAACTGTATTTTGTGATGGGATTTTTAATAACGCAGAGGAAATATCATAATACTCTTCAATGGTTTTCCATTGAGCAGGTCTGTCCTGTTTATGTTTTTTTACTCTTTCTTTCATTTCTTTGTCCAATGGTTCGCATGTGGCAATAAAAAATACATTTCCTGGTTTTTTTTGCGCCATAGAAACTGCAAAATTACTTTTTCCGCTTCTTGCTCCTCCAATAATAAAAATGATTTTTTTATTCATATATTTTTTTTGTTTTATACCTTTCACAGGTTTTTATAAAGTTTTCTGCAAGAATTATGTTTGTTGCAAAATGAAGATGTGTATATGCTGCCAAAACATTATATTTGATTAGTCCATCATGATAATGTTTTCCATTACTTTTTGATATTTTATATGCATACGATATATTTTTTTCAAGGTTATCTAAGTATGACCAATGAAATACATGGCCTTTATTTATTTCTCCTTTTTTACTTAAAATATTATTTTTTATTGTTTCTATTTCTACATATCCCAATGCATTAAGTTTATCTGCCATCTTTACGGTTCCTTTAAAAACTCCCATCATAGAAAATTCTTTTTTTTCAAAATCTACAATCTTTTCCATCAAATACATAAGTCCTCCACATTCTGCATATAAAGGCATTCCTTTTTCTATTTTTTTATAGAGAAGACTTTTAAGTTGAATATTTTTAGATAATTCTCTAGCAAATAATTCGGGAAAACCTCCTCCTATGTATAAACCATCAATAAATTCTGGAATATTTTCAGATTCAATAGGGCTAAAATAGTAAATTTCTGCTCCAAAATATTTTAACATATCTATGTTTTCTATATAATAAAAATTAAAAGCTTTATCTTTTGCAATTGCTATTTTTACACTATATTTTTTATTGGTTTTTATCTGAACAAAAGGATAAGGCTGATTAATATTCAGTGATAAAGATTCAGTTTTTTTACTTATTTCAATTATTTTGTTAATATCAATGTTTTTCATCAGGTTTAACATTTTGTTTTTTAAAGATTTAGGCATACTTGTTTCATTTGTTGGGATAAGGCCGAGGTGCCTTTCTTTCAAAGTAAGAGATGGTTCTTTTAATAAAAAACCACAGACAGGGATTTGTGTTTTTTCTTCAATGGATTTTTTGGTATTTTCATAATGAGTCTGACTTCCTATATTATTAAGAATAATTCCTGCGATATTTACATTTCTATCAAATTTTTTATAACCAAGAGCAATTGCTCCTGCACTTCGTGAAAGACAGGATGCATTAATTATCAATAAAACAGGGGTTTTTATAATTTTGGCTAAGTAGGCAGTAGAACCTATTTCTGTATTATTTAAACCATCATAAAGTCCCATAACTCCTTCAATAATACAAATATCCGCTCCGTTTGCCCTGTTTTTAAATATTGCTAAAATTACTTTTTTTGTAAGCATATAAGTATCAAGATTACTGGATTGTCTGCCTGTAATTTCTGTATGATATGTAGGGTCTATATAATCCGGTCCCACCTTAAAAGGCTGAACTACAAGACCCTTTTTTTGTAAAGCAAGCATAAGCGCACAGGATATAGTGGTTTTACCAACTCCACTGGATATTCCGGCAATTAAAATTCTCGGGATATTAATCTTTATATTTTCCATTTTATTAAAAGATTAAACAGAACTATCAGAATAGATACAACAAGACTTATGTTTAATGAATCTATTATTTTAGTTCTATTTATTTTTTCCAGCTCGTCACCTATAAAAGGTTTTTTTACTTCTTTGCCATTATATAAGGATGGACCACCTAATCTTATTTTCAGTGCTCCAGCCATTGCTGATTCAGAAATTCCGCTGTTTGGTGAAGTATGTTTTTTCCCATCGCGCAACATTATTCTAAATGGAGTTTTAAGATCTTTATATAAAAAAAATGATGCAATACATATCAAAAAACCTGTTATTCTCGCAGGAATAAAATTAAAAATATCATCTATTTTAGCCGAAAACCATCCAAATCTTATATATTTTTCATTTTTATATCCAACCATTGAATCTAAAGTATTTATGCTCTTATAAGCAATAGCAAGAACAGGCCCTCCAATCATAAGATAAAATATAGGAGCAATTATTCCATCATTTGTGCTTTCTGCTATACTTTCTATGGTTGCCATAATGATTTTCTCTTCGCTTAAATTTTCTGTATCTCTTCCTACAATTTTTGATAGTCTAACCCGTACTTGTTTAATATCTGTTTTTAAAGCATTATAAATATCCATTGATTTTACTCTTAAATCCTTAATAGATATACAAATATATGCTATATAAATCCAGACAATATTTTCAAACAAAGGATTTATTTTTTTTGAAAAATATAAAACTAAATATGTTAATAAACTACTTATTCCTATAACAAAAATTGTGAGAAAAACACCCCTTATTTTTTCTGTGTTCTTATTATTATTCCTTAGCCTTTTTTCAAAAAATATTATAAGGTTTCCTATCCATCTTATAGGATGAGGAAATTTTTCCGGGTCTCCCAAAATTAAGTCGCATATATACGCAAATAACAGAAGCATAAGTATTTACAGTTTTTATTTAAAAAAGAATAATATCATAAGCAAAGATATAACTTCAATTATTTCATTTGTTGCTCCTAATGTATCACCTGTAATTCCTGAAATTTTTTTGGTAAAAAATATACCAAGAAAAAAAGTAATAAATACAATAATTCCCATTAAAATAATGCCATAAATTCCTGTTAAAAGAATAGAAAAGACAATAGTAAAAACTGTTGCAAGCCAAAAATCTGGTTTTTTTATTCCTTCCACAAATACTTTTCCTGTTCCGGATTCTCTGGCATATTCTGAAGAAAAAGCTATAAAAACCATAGCCCATCTGCTTAATATTCCCATTAAAACAAGTGCAGAAAATATTTTTAAAGGAGGAATACTATCAAGAATGACAAATTTTGATAAAATAAGAATAATCGCTCCTATTATTCCCATAGAACCGCAATGAGGGTCTTTCATTATTCTTAAAATATCTTCTTTGTTTTTTCCCCCGTAAAACCCATCACATACATCAATAAATCCTTCAGTATGAAATCCTCCTGTGATAAGAATAGAAGCTATAATAACCAATAGAATAGATACATTCTGAGGAAAAATCTTTGAAGACAAAAAGAATATAAGAAATAAAAAAAGGCCAATACATGCTCCAATTACAGGAAAAAATAAACTTGACCTGGAAATTTCTTCTTCTTTTGCCTTAATACCAATAGGAACACGGGTAATAAATTGAAGAGCAATAAAAAAAAGTCTCATTTTTTTCCTTATGGCTGGTCTGGAATTATTTGATAAGGTGCTCCATCCAGGTCATAAGCACTATCATCTGGAGATAAGTCTCCTAAATTAAAAGGACCCGGGTCATATCTTTTATTTGTTTCTGCAACATGTCCATCGCAATATAATACATCTGCAAATCTATCATGTCTAAAATCTACCTGAGGTCCTGTATAATAAACATCTGTAGGTGCTTCTAAATAACTATTTGCTATTAATTCCCCTGATGAAACTATAGCGCTGTCACATGCTAAGACAGTTTTTGATGGCCATTGAACTTGAGCTAAATTTGCAGGGGGTTGATTGGGATATCCAAATGCGCTCATATATCCTCCACCAATGTATGAACGGTTATATGCATAACCTGTAAAAGGTCTTCCATAACCATTTAATCCAACTGCATCAGGGTCCTGATATATTTTACCGTTTTCTAAATATGGACCAATAAGTCCTAATGTATATGTAGTCCATCCATCTGTAGTAGCAAAGTCCCACCCTATTTCAGCATAAGAATTTGGAGTGAGATACATATAATAAGTGGGAGGGAAAAAACCATTGTAATCGTTTTCGTACATGGTAAAAGCTAAACCAATTTGGTGTAAATTATTTATATCTACGGTTTGTCTTGCTTTTTCTCTTGCCAGTGCCAGTGCAGGCAATAACATTGCAGCAAGAATTGCAATGATTGCTATGACAACCAAAAGCTCTATTAATGTAAATCCATTTCTTTTATTTTTATAAGAATTTTTATTATCCATTTTTTTATAATATCCTTTTTTATAATTTTATAAAAAAAAAGCCCGAATTCAGTATTATTTTACTGAATTCGGGATTGCACCCTGATTTCTTTATCCCAACAAAAAATATTTTTTCTGTCACGCGCAGAAAAAACTTTTACCTTCGCAGATAGGTCTTCTGACTCAGACTTTTTCCTACTTTGCCTGCCTTCCCATTAATATAAATAGTGGCTCTTTCTCTTTTCAGAGAATAGGCATTTCGTCGTCTTTACAGCGCCGGGAGCATGACTGATTTTCACAGTCTTCCCTTTAGGAAACCAGTTTTTATGATTTCCTTAGCCTTTCGGCATCTGCAAGATTATTATTTACAATTTTTCTTAGTATATTATGATATAAATTATTTGTCAAAAATTTTTTCTATAAAGGTTACAATATCTTTAATTTTTGCTAATCTGCCCCATCCTGAACCTTCTGCAAGGCTTCCTTTTACAGGACCAACAAAATAGTATCCATGCTTTTTTAATTTTTTTACATTTTCCTGAACAATCGGATTTTCCCACATTTTATAATTCATAGCCGGGGCAAATACAATTTTTTCTTTAAAAGACATAATTGTTGCTGATAAGAGGTCATCTGCAATGCCATTTGCTGTTTTTCCTAAAATATTTGCTGTTGCAGGTATGATAAGAAATGTTTTTGCGAATTCACTTAGTCCAATATGATGCATATCCCATCTGTTTTTTTCAAACATATCAATATATACAGAATTTTTTGAAACTGTTTCAAGAGTTAATGGAGTAATAAATTTTGTTGCAGATTCTGTCATTATTACTTTCACATCCCACTTTTTTTCTTTTAGCCTTCTTATAACAATAGGAGTTTTATAGGCTGAAATAGAACCGCATACTCCTATTAATATTTTTTTATTCATATTTATTATTTTACATAGATTTATAAATTTTGTAAAATATCCGCATTGTGCCATAATAAATCTATACGAAAACGTATCATTGCGTCATGGGAAAATCTATATCTAAAACAATATAAAAGGATTTTTACGAAACTTTTTAACTCATAAGGAGAGGAGAAAAATTATGGATAATAAAATTTATTTATGTTTTCATCATCATTCTGACCTTGTCTGGCGAAGAACAAAACAGGAGTATGATAATGTAAGAGAAGAACAAATTTTATATAATCTGAAATTTTTTGATAAATATCAGAATTTCAGATTCTGTTTTGCCCAGGCAAATATTTTAAAGATGTTCCTTTCCCAGCATCCTGAATTAAACGGGAAAATAAAAAAACTCATATCAGAAAATAAAATAGAGATTGTTGGAGGAATGATAAGTATTCCGGATACTAATCTTATATTAGGAGAATCTATAGTAAGGAATATACTTTTGGGATTGGATTATTATAAAAAAGAATTCAATAAAAGACCTGATATTGGATGGTTTATGGATGCTTTTGGTATGAATGGACAGATTCCCCAGATTCTTAAAAAATCAGGATTTTCATATCTTTATCCTGGAAGAATGCCAGGTCTTCCTAATACTTCTTATATAAAAGGATTTGTATGGATAGGCATAGATGGTTCTAATATTATAACCTCATCTGAAACAACCGGAGTACAAGATGGAACAGCTGTTTGTAATTTACCCGTTATATATAATTTTTCAGAAAGAATGGATTGGTCACTTACCCAGATGAAAAACTTAACAGAAAATATATTTGCTTTATACTGTAAAGAAGAAGGTTTTTTTGAAGAATCAATCTTTAGCAAGATAGAAAAATTTAATAAAGAAAATGAGGGGAAAATAGTTATATCTCAACCATCAGATTATTACTCTAACTTAAACAATAAAAATCTTCCTGAATATAAAGGAGAATTTAATCCGGAATTTAGTGGATGTTATACTACACGAATAAATATCAAACAATTAAATAGAAAAGCAGAAATTTCAATTTTAAATGCAGAAAAAATTGCTGCAATTATCTCTATTAATCAAGGTTTATCATATCCAAATGAATTTTTTAATAGTTTATGGGAAAATTTAAGTATATGTCAATTTCATGATGGAATTTGCGGGTGTCATATAGATGCTGTTTATAATGACTTAACAAAAGACTTTGAAGACATTATAAATAAATCGTTGAAATATACAGGATATGCACTTGGGACATTATTTTCCAGTGGAAAACAGGTAGAAAAAGAATCCATTATTCTTTTTAATACAAACCCATGGCCAAGGAAAGAACTTATATTTTTGGAAGATAGACAGGAACCTATTCATTTTATGAGTTCAATGCCATCATTTGGATATAAACAAATTTCTATTTCTCAAAGAAGTTCAAAATTAAAAGTTATAAATAAAAAAGAAACACTTGAAAAATATTCTTTTGAAAATGAAAATTATAAAGTATCAATTGCAGGAAGTGAGATTTCCATTAATCCAAAATTCTTAAAACAACCTGTGTTTTCAAAAAATGGTTTTGGAGAGATTCTTTTCAGAGAGGATGCAGGAGATTTATGGCGTGAAGAATTTCTTGGTCCCATAATGGGAAAAGAAAATGAAATTGAACAAATAAAAGAAATAAGAGAAAGCGATCTGTTTACTGATATTTTAATAGAAGGAGAAGTAAATAAAGGATTTTACTGGAAAGGTATGGAAAAATTATCATGGGAAAAAAGATATATTTTCCCTAAAGAGTTAAAAAAATTTGAGATGAAATTAAAAATAAAATGGCAGGGGAAAAACACTAAAATAATGATAGTATTTCCTCTTATGACAGATCCTTTACAATCAATTCCATTATATGAAATCCCATTTGGATTTATTGAAAGAGCTCCATATTTTGAGGTAGAAACAAAATATGAAAAAACACTCAAACTTTTACCGGATAATGTTTATCAAACTGCAAAGGGAGACTGGCCTGCATTAACATGGGTGGATTATTCTGATAATCATGTTGGATTAACAGTTGCTAATAAAGGTACTCCTGCTCATCAGTTAAATAATGGAAGAATCTATGTTGCTTTAATGAGAAGCCCAACAAGACCAGCAAGTGGATTTTATCCGGAGTTAGGGACATTTGAAAACGGGGCGCATTTTTATGAATTTGCTTTTCTGCCTCATATCACTGGGGATTTAGTGGATTCAATTAAAATGGGACATGATTTTAACAATCCGCCTATTATTATTGAAAACCCAAAAATTTCCGAAGAAGAAAAATCTTTTATTTCAATTGAAGGAGAAGGAATAATACTAAGTTGTTTTAAAAAATCGGAAAAAGAGCAAGGATATATCCTGAGATTATTTGAAAGTCTTGGTAGAAAAAACAATATAAAAATACAATTATCTTTTCCTGTAAAGAAAATTTATGAAGTGAATTTAATAGAAGAGAATAAAAAAGAAATAGATGGGGAACAAATTCAATTTTCTCCATTTGAAATAAAAACATTTTTATGTTTGATTTAACTAATTTTTCTGAGTTTTCCAATTAGTGCGGTTTTTTATCAAGAGACAATTTTAGAGGGTACATTTCGATTTTATATTTTACGAATTTTTATGGTCTGGAGAAACGTATATTTAAAATATCCTCATCTGAAATAATATAATCTTTTGATTCAAGACGCATTACATTAGCATTTCTGCATGCTGAATGAGAACCATATTTAATAAAATCCTGATATGTTATTACCTCTGCCCTGATAAATCCTTTTGCTATATCTGTATGTATTGTTCCAGCTGCATCAAGGGCGCTTGCACCTTTTTTTAAAATCCAGGCTCTTGTATCTTTTTCTCCTACAGTATAAAAAGTTATAAGATTTACGCTTTGCAATAAAGTTTTCCAGAATATTGATAAGTCAATTACAGAATTATTGGGTGAAAGGTCTATGTGTGTATAAGGAATCTGTAATTCTAACATTAATTTTTCCAAAGAGTTTTCTGGTTTTTCTCCATTTATAAAAAGCAGTATAGGTTTTATACTTAGAAATCCCAAAGAAGATATAAAAGATTTTTCTTCCTCATTGGTGACCAGTGAAACAAGTGGTTTTTCTTTTTCAAGGTGAGAAATGGCTTTTTTTATTATATTTTCTTCTACATTATTTAATTGCTTTTTCCCCTGTGTTTGTTCCTGATGCCTTTTATTGATTAGTTCTGATAATCTTTCTGTATCTTTGAAAATAATTTCCAGTATTAAAGATTGGATATCTTTTTCAGGAGAACGATTACCTGAAAAATTATCAATAATGAAAACTATTATATCTGTTTGTAGTAAAAAAGGAATAATTTCATCATTAAGATTAGTTTGCCGGGATATTCCTTTTATATCATAAATTTCTACTTCAGGGAAAGTCGTTTTG
This sequence comes from bacterium, assembly GCA_021800535.1. GTDB lineage: Bacteria > Ratteibacteria > UBA8468 > B48-G9 > DTJG01 > JAMDAS01. Next base: position 20,771 of record JAJYYV010000026.1, read on the forward strand.
GCTGCTTTTACCAGATGTGAAAGTTTTTCAAGGCATGGGTCTGATGTTTTTACACGAACAATAGATGGTTTAAAAGGATCAAAATTTTCTATTTTTTTACCCACTGCCACTTCTATAAATCTTGTTTTACCTGATCCAGGATACCCTAATAGCGAAATTTTCATAAGTGTTTTTAATAGTTTTCAGCAAGAACTTCATAGTATGCTTGAGGATGTTTACAAGCAGGGCATTCCTTAGGTGCTTCAGGACCTTCAAAGATATAGCCGCAATTTCTACAGTGCCACTTTACAGTTGCTGGTTTTTTAAATACCTGTTTATTTTGAATATCTTCTATAAGTTTTCTATATCTACTTTCATGAAATTTTTCTGCTTTGGCAATTTGATGAAAAGAACGTGCAACTTCCGGGAATCCTTCTTTTTCTGCTACCTGGGCAAAGTTAACATACATTGTTGTCCATTCATATTTTTCTCCATCAGCAGCACCATCAAGATTGGCCAAAGTGTCTTTTATTATTCCTGCAGGATATCTTGCAATTATTTCAGATGTTCCACCTTCAAGATATTTAAAGAATACTTTTGCGTGTTCTTTTTCATTTTCAGATGTTTCAAGAAAAATAGCAGATATCTGTTCGTATCCTTCTTTTCTGGCTATACTGCCAAAATATGCATATCTATTTCTTGCCTGGGATTCACCAGCAAAAGCTGTTAAAAGATTTTTTTCTGTCTGGCTGCCTTTTATACTTTTTTCCATAATTCCTCCTATTGCCTTTTTCTAAATTGGCATAAAAATTATTTAATTATAATATTATATTTTATCATATTTATAAAAATAAGAGAAAATATTTGTTTATTTCCCTTGTATTATAGATTCTATGTCTGTTTTTACATCCCCAATGGGTTTTACATCAAACTTATCCACAATTACTTTAAGCACATTTTTTGATAAAAATGCTGGTAGTGTTGGCCCTAATCGTATTCCTTTTATACCTAAATATAAAAGAGCCAATAGCACTGTTACTGCTTTTTGTTCATACCATGCTATATCATAAGAAATCGGCAGTTTATTAATATCATCCAATCCAAATGCATCTTTTAATTTTAAAGCAATAAAGGCTAAAGAATAAGAATCATTACATTGGCCGGCATCTAAGACTCTTGGGATTCCATTAATATCTCCTAAATTAAGTTTATTATATCTATACTTGGCACATCCTGCTGTTAAAATAATTGTATCCCTGGGGAGTTGTTCTGCCACTTGTGTAAAATAATTTCTTGTTTTATGTCTTCCATCACATCCGGCCATTACGATAAACCTTTTTATTGCTCCGGATTTTACAGCTTCTATAACTTTATCCGCTAAATCCATTACCTGACTATGAGCAAAACCTCCAGTAATCATTCCGTTTTCAATTTGTACTGGTGGTTTACAGGTTTTTGCAAGGTTTATAATTTCTGAAAAATTTTTTGATTTTCTATCTTTCCTATCTGGTATATGTTTTAAGCCAGGGAAACCAACTACACCTGTTGTAAATACTTTATCTTTATAAGAATCTTTTGGCGGAACAAGACAGTTGGTTGTCATTAAAATTGGACCATTAAAAGATTCAAATTCTGTGGTTTGCAGCCACCAGGAGTTTCCATAATTACCTACAAAATGTTTGTATTTTTTTAATTTTGGATAATAATTAGCCGGCAACATTTCACCGTGTGTGTATATATCAACTCCACTGTCTTTGGATTGTTCTAAAAGTTCTTCCATATCTTTTAAATCATGCCCTGATATAAGAATTCCTGGTTTATTATGGGTTCCAATATTTACTTTTGTAATCTGAGGATTCCCATAAGTAGTAGTATTTGCTCTATCTAAGAGTTCCATAGTCTTAACTGCATACTCACCTGTTTTCATTGTAAGAGTAACCAATTCATCAACACTTAAATTGGTTTTTAAATTGGCAAGTGTATCTATTATAAAATCTGTTATATTTTTATCCTGAAATCCTAAAATACTTGCATGGTCATAGTAGGCGCATATTCCTTTTAATCCATATACAATTAATTCTTTTAATGATCTTATATCTTCATTTTTTTCAGATAAAACACCTGTTTTTTCTAAAAATATTTGAACCTGCTGGAGATTTTCAAATACAAATAAATCTGATTTAACAGGAATTGTATTCTTTGAAGTAATAAAATTTTTTATTTCTTGAGATTTTAAATTAGTGAAACCTATTTGATTTATAATATCCTGGTCATCAAAATTAACATTAGTGATGGTCATAAAAAAGCTTTCTGATATCAACTTACCTATATCCTTACTATCCAAACCTAAATCTATGGCTTGTTTTGTTAATACAGATAATTCTTTTAGGTTATAGATTAATACATCCATCAAGTTTGCTGTATGGTCTTCTTTTCCGCAGGCTCCTCTTTTTAAATTACAAGTTGTATTATGTATTGCTTCCTGACATTGATAACAAAACATTAACATATTTCATCCTCCTGAGTTAATAAATTTTTATAATTAAATGATATGATGATTGTATCATTTTGTCAAAAAATTTTTGATTTGTTGAATAAATGTTTTATATAAAAAATTTGACCAATTTACAATCTATGAAATAATATAACCATATTCCAATTTTATAAACAGAACCACAATTTCCTTAAGGAGGATTTATGAGTAAAATAAAACAATATGTGTTTTTTATTGGATTAATGGCACTGGTATTTTTAACTTTCAATATTTCATCTGTATATGCAATAGATAAAATCAATACAAACAATCTAAAAGTCAATTATTTAAATATTCCCTTATACTTTGAAATAAATCAAGGACAAACAAATAAACAAGTAAAATTTTTATCCAGAGGTTATGGCCATACAATTTACTTAACACAGAAAAATATAGTATTGGTATTAAATAACAGTATTTCACAAAAAACCAATCCTAAAACTTTTAATTCTAAAAACATTTCAAACCAAAAATTGCAAACAGAAGTAATCAATCTTAATTTTTTAGGAGCCAATAACAAAGTTCAAATACAGGGAATAGGAGGAAAAGAAGGAATAAGTAATTATTTTATTGGAAACAATCCTTCTAAATGGATAAAAGATATACCAAACTACAAAGAAGTCAGATATAAAAACATTTATCCTGGGATAGACATGTTATTCTATGGAAACCAAAGAAACCTTGAATTTGATTTTGTTCTAAGTTCAAACGCAAACCCAAAAGATATACAAATACAAGCCCAGGGAGCCAAAAAAATATATGTAGATAAAAAAGGCAATTTAATACTTTTAACAAAACAAGGAAAAATCATATATAAAAATTTAATAATATACCAAAATATAGGAGGAATAAAAAAACAGATACAGGGGACATATACTTTAAATACCAAAAAAGACATAATAAGTTTTGCTTTAGGAACATATAATAAAACTAGTCCTCTTATTATAGACCCGGTATTATTAGTTTATTCCACATATTTAGGAGGAAATATTGATGATATTGGTCGTGGTATAGCCATAAATTCTCAAGGTGATGCATATGTTACAGGATATACTAGTTCAACCACTTTTCCAACAACACCAGGTGCATTTCAAACTTCTAATAATAATATGGGAACAGGTCAAACAGCTTTTGTTACAGAACTCAAACCAACAGGAACCGGATTAGTGTATTCCACATATTTAGGGGGTGGGGGTGGATTAGATCCCTGTAATGGTATAGCCATAAATTCTCAAGGTGATGCATATGTTACAGGATATACTAGTTCAACCACTTTTCCAACAACACCAGGTGCATTTCAAACTTCTAATAATAATATGGGAACAGGTCAAACAGCTTTTGTTACAGAACTCAATCCAACAGGAACCGGATTAGTGTATTCCACATATTTAGGGGGAAATGGTAATAACAATTATAATGGTGATAGTGGTAATGGCATAGCCATAGATTCTCAAGGTGATGCATATATTACAGGATTTACAGATTCAACTGATTTTCCAACACAAAATGCATTTCAAACTAATAATAATAATACGGGAACTGGTCAAACAGCTTTTGTCACAGAACTCAATCCCACAGGAACAGGTTTAATTTATTCCACATATTTAGGGGGAAATGGTAATAACAATTATAATGGAGATAGTGGTAATGGCATAGCCATAAATTCTTTAGGTGATGCATATGTTACAGGATATACAGATTCAACTAATTTTCCAACAACCCCTGGTGCATTTCAAACTATCAATAATAGTTCAGAAGGAACAGCTTTTGTCACAGAACTCAATCCCACAGGAACAAGTTTAATTTATTCCACATATTTAGGGGGAAATGGTAATAACAATTATAATGGAGATAGTGGTAATGGCATAGCCATAAATTCTTTAGGTGATGCATATGTTACAGGATATACAGATTCAACTAATTT
>JAJYYV010000005.1 GCA_021800535.1 bacterium
AAATTTTATTTATTTAACTACTGTAAAAATAGGTTGTTTTTCTATTTTTTTTGTTGTATATTGAATAATAATATTTTTGCTTTTCTCTATAATTTCAGTACTAATATTATTCCCTCTTATCAATGCAGCTGGTGATGGTATGTTTTCAAGAATAATAAATATATCATTTTTATCCTTTAGATTTCTTAAGGTTTCATTTTCCTGCTGGTTTCTTCCTATTACAATCAGGTTTTTTTCTTCCCAGAAGATTCTTCCATACTTTAAGAGATTTATATCTGAAGAAGTGCATTGGGGATTTATTTCAAACATTTTTTTTAATTTATCACTAAAAATTTTATCAGTAAGCAAACATCCTCCTGCCGGACATGCATATCCTTTTATTGCAAAATTTTCAACAAAATCATATTGAATAGTTCTTCTTCTTCCTTTTATATCAAGAAGTTTTTCTCTATTTATAATGCCATTTCTTTCTGCTTCTGTTGGGGGTAAAAGTTTTGCAGATAGAGGTCTTAATATTTTATCCTGTACACCTGCTTTTTTATCAATCAGGTCCATTATATGTTTTCTTTGTGAAAATGGTCTTTGGTTTATAACCTCTCCTGTAAAAATAAAATCTGCCTTTTGTTGTTCCATTATTTCTTTTGCTTTTTTAAACATATAAATTCTGCAGTCAATGCATGGGTTTAGTCCCTGGCCATATCCAAATTCAGGATTTTTTATTATATTAAGATAGTCATTTTCTTTAACAACATGCATAAGTGAAATATTAAGATTTTTAGCTACGCTATTGGCTCCACATCCATTTTTTTTATTACATTGACAGAATATTGAAGAAAAATTTACTGCAAGTATATCTATGTTTTGCATAAGAATAAGTTTGACTGCAACTGCAGAATCCAATCCGCCGGATAAAAGACCGATTGCTTTATATTTCTTTTCCATAATATTTATTTTATCATAAAATATCAATTTGATTTCATCAATATATCTTTGTTGGCTGCGGCGTCAGCTTCCTCAACATATAATTATATGCCTCGTTGCTTCCTTCTTGCCGCCGCGCTCTATTGCGAAATCATATTGCTATTACTCTAAGTTTAACTACAAATTAGTATAAAATAATTGACATATTTTTTTTTTTATTGCAAAGTATTAAGAATATGAATAAATGGTATATAAATAAAAATGCTTTATTGCTGAGTTTATCAGCAGGTTTTGCAGATTTAGGTTACCAGGCGGTATTAACCGGGTTTCCTATATATATGTTTTTTTATTTAAAGGCTCCTATATATGTACTGGGTTTAACCTATGCTGTTGTTTATGGAGGGGGTTCTCTTTTTGGTCTTTTTGGGGGATTATTAGCGGATAGATTTGGAAAGAAAAAAATAGCAACATTTGGTAATCTACTTATTCCAATATTATCATTTTGTGCATTTTCAACAAATATATTTTTAACAGTTATATTATTTTCTCTTGGATGGTGGGCAAGAAATCTTAGGACTCCGGCAAGAAGAGGGATGCTTTCTGATGTTGTATCTGTAGAACAAAAATCCAAGGCTTTTGGACTTATGCATTTTTTAGACATTGGGGGAGCCGCTCTTGCTGCTTTGTATTTTATACTTCTGCTTTATTTTAAGTTCCAGATTAAATACATTTTTTTAATTGGTGTTATTCCTTTGTTAATATCCACCCTTTGTATTGTTTTGGTAGAATATAAAGATGAAAAGCCTTCTTTATTAAAAGAGACTGCTTCATCTAAAGTGTATCAACAGAAATCCGATGAATTACAAAAAATATCCCAAAATGTTCTCTGGGGAATACTTATTGGAACAACCTTGTTTGGATTTAGTTATTATAGCTTGGGTTATCCAATAATAACTTTGACTCAATTATCCGGAAAGGATACTATTGGAGCCCTTTCATATTTTATTTATTTGTTTATTTCCGGAATTACAGGATATATTGTTGGCTGGTTTGCAGGAAAGTTTAATAAGGTGAAATTTCTTGGTTTAGGTGGATATATTTTATCAGGATTTGGTTCCATAATAATTGGAATAGGTTATTTACTTCATCTAAAATTAATTTTTTCATTTGCAGGTGTTGCAATACTTGGATTAGGACTTGGTGTTATAGAAACCCTTGAACCATCTATAATTTCTTTGATAAGTCCAAAAGAAAAAATAAGCAGACAAATGGGTAAACTTACAGCTGCCAGAAGTATTGGTTTGTTTATTGGAAATCTTGCAATGTCATTACTTTATATTTCCAATCCATATTTTTCTTATGAGTATGCATTTTTTGTATCTGTGATTGCAGGTGGAATAATTTTATATTTTGGAAGAAAAGCCCATATATAGATACAATAAAACTCTCCAGATTTGAAAAAAATTTCTTTTAGAGGTATTATAATAATTTTAATTTTGTGTAATATTTAATATTGTTGCCTGAAGGTATACCTTTGAGAGGAGGAATAATGTCTATTACATATCAACCAAGCAATTTGAAAAGAAAAAGAGCTCATGGTTTTAGAAAAAGAATGAAAACAAGAGATGGTCAAAAAGTTTTAAACAGAAGACGAAGCAAAGGGAGAAAAAGAATTGCTGTATGAGAAATATTTCAAAAATAAAAAAATATGCCAAAAAATTTGTTATGCCTTCTTTGAATATATATTATATTTCTCAAAACCAAGGTAAACTGAAAATAGGTTTTATAATAAGCAAAAAAGTTTGTAAAAAGGCTGTAGAAAGAAATAAAATTAAAAGAAAAATAAGAGAATTTATCAGAAACATGTTTTCCTATGGGGATTTTTCTATCTTGATAAAAAATTCATCCATTGAAATAATAATGACGGAATTAAAAAATGTTATTGAAAAAAATATTAATTTTTTTAATTAGAGTGTATAAGGGGGCTATTTCTCCTTTTGCCGGACAACACTGTCGCTTTTATCCATCATGTTCTTCTTATACTATAGAGGCAATTGAAAAATTTGGATGTTATAAAGGAATAGTGCTTTCAATTAAAAGAATATTAAGATGCAATATATTTAACCCTGGGGGGTTGGACCCTGTTCCGGAAAGGATAAAAAAATGAAGGAAGAAAGTAGAATAATTATAGCATTTATTCTCTCTATAATAATTATTATGTTATTTAGTTTTTATCAGGGCAAAAAAATGGTTGTTCCTCCTGCTGTTAAAAAACCTGTTGTACAACATTCTTTTACTCCTCCTTTGTCTGTTTCTCCGTCATCTATTCCTTCGTCTTCACCTTTACAGTTAGTAAATAAAAAAAATTTAAAATTTTCCAATAAAAATATTATTTTTCAGAATAAGATTTTTTATTCTCAAATAGAGACTCTTGGTGGAAAAATAAAATATTTCGGGTTGAAAAATTTTATAAGACCGGGGAAAAAACAATTTACATTTTTTAAATCAGGTTCTATGTTTGAAGATTTTTATCCATTAATAAAAGGTCAATTTCCTTATGAGCAAATACAAACAAAAAAACCTGATACAATTATTTTACAAACATTTTTATCTTCATATTCAATAAAAAAAATATTTAAATTTTCTTCTGATAAATATAAATTTAAGGTTAATTTTAATATAACCAATACAACAGGAAAATCTATTATATATCCTGGTGCAATTATTTATTTGGGAAAAATAAATTCTGTTGTTCCACATTTTTCAAACAGGATATTCCCTGAATTTTATGTTCTTACTGCTAATAATCGTGTACAAAATCTTAATCTTGAACAGGTGGGAAATAAACAAAAAATTACCGGTAGTGCATTTGCTGTTCAGAATAGATTCAAATTATATTATTTTAAATTTAAAAATCCTGTTAAAATATATGCAGAAAATAATGGAAAAGATATTATATGGGAAATAAATATTCCACAAACCGAGATTAAAAGTAATAAAACTTACCAAATGCCTATATCTGTATATATTGGTCCTTCTGATTATTTTATAGCCAAAAAAGAAATTTCCTCTACATGGGTTTTAGGTTCAGGCCCTTTTGCATCTATAGGTCGTTTTATTTTTGAGATATTAGCAGGTTTACATAAAGTAATTCCAAACTGGGGTTGGGCAATTATTATACTTACACTTCTTATAAAAGTGATTTTCTTCCCTATAACCCAAAATGGTCTCAAATCAATGAAACAAATACAAAAATTAAGACCCTATCTTAAAGATATACAAACAAAGTATAAGGATAATCCTCAGATGATGCAAAGAGAGCTTATGGGTCTTTATAGGACATATAAAATAAATCCTTTTGGTGGATGTTTGCCTTTTCTTATACAGATACCAATTTTTATAGGATTTTTTCTGGCTTTAAAAAATTCTATATTTTTAAGAGGAAGTCCGTTTATTTTATGGATAAAAGATCTTTCCCGTCCTGATACAGTTTTTCATATTGGTGTAATTCCTGTTAATATTCTTCCTTTTATTATGTTTATTACATACTTTTTTCAGCAAAAAACAATGCCCCAGATGGACCCCTCAGCAAAATATATGACATATATGATACCTGTGGTAATGCTGTTTTTGTTTTATAATTTTTCATCCGGATTACTATTATATTGGGTGGTAATGAGTGTTTTAGGTGTTATTGAACAATGGTATATTGGAAAAACCACCTGAAATTTATACTAATTTGATGATATAATTATATAAGTTTCATTTTTTTTAGGAAATCTATAGATGCTTTAATTTCTGCCTCTTTTTTTGTTGTTCCCATACCTTTTCCTATAGTTTGTTTACCATCAACTTCCACTTTGATATAAAAAGTTTTTTCATGAGGCGGACCTTCTTCCTTATACAAAATATAATGGACGCTGGATTTGTATTTTTCCCATACAATTGTTTTAAGAAAATTTTTATAATCTAACAGAGGTTCTATTTCTTTTTTAAGTAGAAATTTTTTTATAAATTTTTCTGATTCTTTCATTCCTCCATCAATATAAATAGCACCTATAATCGCTTCAACAATCTGGTCTAATCTATAATTTGTAAGTCCTTTTGCTATAACAAAATTTTGTAATTGGAGATTTTCCCCAACAGATTGTAAAAAATTTCTATTTATATAAGCGGCTTTTATATTTGTCAGAAATGCTTCGTTTTTATCCGGCATTTTTATATATATATATATTGCTATAATAACATTTAGAATAGCGTCTCCAAGAAATTCAAGTCTTTCATAAGAAGGTGTATTTTCAGAATAAGCATAGGAAGAATGTGTTAAAGCCTGTTGAAGAATTTCTATATTTTTAAATTTATACCCTATTTTTTCTTCTAATTTTATTAATTTCTCCATATAGCGCTCCTATAGATAAAAAGAAAAAAATAAAAGTAAGTGGAATATTGTCCCATTTTGTATAAAAAGTAATTTCATTTATAGGGATAATGTTTGCTTTTAATATTCCAGATATAAAAAGTTTTTTATGGTTTTTATAAAGGATTTTTTTTATTTTTCCATTAGGGGATATGAGTCCTGTAATTCCTGTTGTTGAAACCTGTAAAACATATCTTCTGTTTTCTATTGCCCGAAAAACATTTTGTATAAAATGCTGCTGTGGTCCAAAAGATTTTCCAAACCATGAATCATTTGTCATTGTAATAAGGAACTGACTTCCTGCCAAAATTTTTTCTCTGCTTATATCAGGAAAAGTATTTTCATAACAGATAAGAGGTGAAAATCTATATCCATTTAAATAAAATATTTTGTCTGTTTTCCCGGGTGAAAGATCAGGAATAAAATGATAGGGATTTTCTTCTTTATATATATTTCTGAGCCATTTAAATCTTTTACCAGGCAGATACTCTCCAAATGGAACCAGATGCATTTTATGATATACATAATGTTTCCCATGTTTTAAAAAAAATGCAGCATTAAAAAATTTATTGCCTTTGCTATCTATTGAACCAAAAAGTATTGGCTGTTTTTTGGAAAATTTTAAAAGTTTATTCCATAAATGGGGATATTCTTTAATAAGAGAGGGAAAACTACTTTCAGGCCAAACAACCAAACTGGATTTTTCTTTAATGGATTTTGTAAGAGACCAGTATTTATAAAAAGATTCTCTTGGTGGTTGTCCAATAAAACCTGCATTTGCCTGAATAGCATATATTTTAATCTTCTTTTTATTTAGGGGCTTTTTCCAGTGCGGAATAAAAAATATGATAGAAATCAGGACAATTAAAAAAAATAAAAATTCCCATATTTTTTTCTTTTTCAATAAAAAGGTAATGGAAAAATTTGATAATAAAATAAGACAGGATATTCCATATATTCCCACCAAAGAAGCAATTTGATTTATATACTTATCATTCCACTGGGAAAAACCAAGTAAAATCCATGGAAATCCTGTAAAAAGATGTGTAATAATAATCTCAATAAAAAACCATAAAGATAAGACTATATAGATTCTTTTTGAAGAAGGAAATGAAAATGTAAGATATGTAAAAATACCCCACCATAAAGCAAAATATAGACAAATTAAAATATAAATAAATCCTGCAACACTAAAAATCCATGAAAAAACAATTACATAAAATATAAAGCCTGATAAAAAGCCTTTGAAGAAATTTAAAACATTGCTTTCTTCCAAAGAATAAAAAAGTGGTATAAATCCTATCCATGCTAAATACCATAAATTAAATGGCGGAAATGAGACAGATAAAATAATTCCGCTTAAAACCGCCAATAAAAGTTTTAAATTTCTCAAAGGCTCTCTTTTCTATATTTACCTTGTCAAGTTTTCAAAATTTTCTTCATGATTAACTTCTTCTTGAAGAATATGGCATGCCAATTGATATGTAAGATGGTCTTTCCCATAAGTTAAATCTGCAATTCTTTGATAGACTTCTATTGCGGTTCTTTCGGCATTTATAACCACATCTATAGCTTTTTTATCTTCCATATTTTCCGGTGGGAATGGATATGGAGCATTTGCATTTTCTTCCCATTTCTTTGGGTCTACCACTAAGTTGCCTCCAATTTCTATAATTCTTTTTGCAAGTTCATCAGCATGTTCCAATTCTTCCTTGGCTGTTTTTTCAAGGATTTCTGACATATCTTCTGTGCCTTTTCCTTTTGTATTTAAAGCCATATAATGATAAGAATGATATGCAAGCCATTCATCGCAATAGGCTTTTTTTAATTCTTCAAGCAGGTTTTTTATATCTACTTTTACGATTTCTTTTGCTTTTTTACCCATTTTTTTCTCCTTTTTTTGTTATATTTTAATTAATAAGTTCAAATTCCTCTTTTGGAGCTCCGCATTCAGGGCAAACCCAAGTATCAGGCAAGTCTTCAAAACTTGTTCCGGGTTGTATTCCCTGGGTATTATCGCCAGATGCAGGGTCATATATATAACCGCATACTTTACATCTATATTTCATCTTTTCTCCTCCGAAAATTTGGTTTTTAAAATATTTTCCAGGAAAGATTTATGTGTTTTTTCCTCATTGGTGATTTTTTCAAGAGAAATTTTTGTTGTTTCATTTTTAGTCATTCCTTGATAGAATGAATAAAGTTCAATAGTTTTTGTTTCTATATAAATAGCAAATTTAATAATATCTTTAATCTCCCTGAATTTTGTCCAGTCATATTTACCCTCAAAAACTCCAAAATTCATCATTTGATAAATATTATCTTGTTCTATATTTTCAGGTTTTGGAATATCTTTTTGCATATTTTTAAACATTTTGTAATGTTTTATCTCTGCATTTTTTAATTCTTCTATAATTTTTTTTATTTCTATGTCTGTGATTTTTTCAAGTAATTGACTATAAAATTTTTCACCGTATTGTTCAATTTTACAGGCAACCTCAAAAGCTATCCATGGATGAAAATCAACAGAGCTAATTTTACCTTCAGTTTTAAATATATTCATTTTAGAATTTTGTCAGATATTTCTTTATCTATAGCTTTTAATTTTTTCCCGCTGTCATAAACACTTTCCCAGAGAGGGTCCCACATGGAATGTAGTTCTTTTGAGTATTTATCAAGAAAATCAGCTATATTATCCTTAAGAAGACTTTCTGCGCCTGAATGTGTTGCTCTGGCCCCACTTTCTGCTATAATCTGTCTTAAAACTGCTGGTTCATCTATAATCATACATGGACACATAAGATTTTTTGAATATGGCTGTTTTGACTTTATTATCTTAAACAGCTTGCTATTAAGAGCATCTTTCAGTGAAGTGTTTTTTATGTTATCCACTGCAAAATGTGTAAAAACGCACGGTTCAACATCGCCATTTACATTTATATGGAAATAGACTCTTCCTCCTGCAATACAACCACCGGCAAGATGTCCATCATTCCAGAAATCCGCAAGAATTATTGGCTTTGTTTCTCTGATAGTCTGGAGTCTTTCTCTTACATAGTGTCTTTGTTTTGGTGTCGCCATAAGTTCAGTATCCGGCCCTTTCCCAATAGGAATATACTGAAAATACCAGCCAAAAAGAGCACCATTTTCAATTAAGGAATCAATAAATTCATCACTATAAATTAATTCTGCATTCAGTCTTGTACAGGTTGCAGAAAAGCCAAAAAGAACCCCATTTTCTTTTAAGATTTTCCATGTGCTGGTTATTTTATCAAAAACCCCGGGGCCTCTTCTAAAATTCGTTTGTTCTTTAAAACCCTCAACACTGATTGCAGGAGCAACATTTCCCATACGTCCAAGTTTTTCTGCGACTTTTTCATCTATGAGTGTTCCATTGGTATATACAAGAAAATACATATCACTATGTTTTTCCCATAAATCCATTAAATCTTTTCTAAAAAAAGGTTCTCCACCGCTTACAGTTATAAAATATATTCCTAATTCTTTTGCTTCAGTAAAAATCTTATCTATATCCCGTGTTGTTAATACATCTGCTTTTGTATAACTTCCTGCATAACATCCAATACAGTTTAGATTACATCTCATTGATGGGCTTATAACAAAGAAAAAAGGCGGTCTCCATCCCTCTTCATGATATATTCTGTTTCTTTTTTGTGTCCCTAAAAACATTGCATTAATAAATAGATTTTGGGCAATTTTTTCTTTTGTTTGCGGGGTAAGCTTTTTAGCAATTCTTCTTGCTATTTCCAGAGAAGGATGACCTTTTTCAAATTTTTCACGGACAATTTTGACTCTTTCTTTTTGGGCTTCATTGGCTGTAATGGTTTCTGCAAATTTTGTCAGTCTGACTATATTGGCATCAGATAAATGAGAAAGTAAGCTTAAAATACCTTTTATTGCTTGTTTTGTTCCATATGTTTTTATACTTTGTTTTATATTTTTTGTCTTTCCTGCTATAGTGGTATTTTTCATTATTCCTCCTCTTATTATTTTATAAAATTTATTCTATTAATTCAATAGTTTTATTATTATCTTTTAGCTTAATAGATTTCATTTTCCAGTTTTTTGCTTCTTTTTCATCTATGATACAGCTGGAAAGAATTATAATATTATCTCCTATTTCAAAGAATCTTGATGCGGGTCCATTTAATTCTATTTTTCCTGAACCTGGTTCTCCTGAAATAATATATGTTTTTATTCTTGCACCATTATTTAGATTTAAAACATCAATCATTTCTTCCGGGAGCATGGATGCTTTTTCAATAATATATTTATCTATGGTTATACTACCTTGATAATATAACTGTTTTCCTGTAACGACCCCGTTTGAAATTTTGGATTTACACATTGTATAAAACATTTTTTTATTCCCAGATTATATTGTCAATAAGTCTTACATTGTCTATTCTTACTGCTCCGATAATACCTGTTTGTTTTTCAATTTTTTTAACTGGTTTAAAATTTGATAAATTAATAACTTCCAAGTAATCAATTTTTACAGATTCCTTCAAAATAATTTTTTTACCTTCTTCCAACAGGATTTCTGTATCAGTTATGCTATTATATATTACCATTTCCCACATTTTATGTAAAGACTTATAAAGACAGGTTGCTTTTTTTCTGCCTTCTGGAGAAAGATATGTATTTCTTGAACTTAAAGCCAGACCATCTTTGTCCCGTATGGTGGTCATACCTATTATTTTTACAGGAATATTTAGTTCTTTTACCATTTTTTTTATGATTATCAATTGCTGGGCATCTTTCCATCCAAAATATGATTTATCCGGTTGAATTATATTGAAAAATTTTCCTACAATTGTACATACACCACAGAAGTGCCCTGGTCGTAATTTTCCTTCAAAGACTTCTGAAATTTTTTCTACATTAATCCATGTCCCAAAATTTTTTTGATACATTTCTTCCGTGGTTGGAACAAATAAAATATCAATATTTTCTTTTTGTAAAATTTTTATGTCTGCTTCAATCGACCGTGGGTATTTTTCATAGTCTTCCCCTGGTCCAAATTGCGCAGGATTGACAAAAATACTTACAACATTATATTGACATTCTTCCATGGATTTTTTTATAAGAGAAATATGCCCTTGATGCAAAGCTCCCATAGTTGGAACAAAACCTATTGTTTTATTTTGTTTTTTTACCAGGTTTATTATATTTTGTATTTCCTGAATCTTTGATATTATCTGCATTTAAAATTCTCCATAATTGTTTTATTGATTCTTTTAGAACAGGATGCTTTTTTAAAGGGGCAATTTCAAAGAGACCTTTTAAAACAAAATCCCTATGATGAAGTCTCGGATGAGGAATACAAATATTTTCTTTGTTAATTATTTTATCATCATAGAACAAAATATCAAGGTCAATAATTCTTGCTTCCCCTTGTTTGTGATAATTTTTTCTCCCTAAATTTTTTTCAATATTTTGTAGGGATAGAAAAAGCTTTTCCGGGGAATATTCAGTTTTTCCTTTTAAGACACAATTTATAAAATAACCTCCTTTTACACCTTCTTTGGGAGGATTTTTATATAAGGTTGAAACCTTATTAATTTTGATTTGTTCTGAGATTAGTTTTAAAGCCTTATCTATGTTTTCTTTTCTTTTTCCAATATTACTGCCAATACCAATAAAAACTGTAGCCATAAAAATTATTTTATTTTCTGAAAGATTTCCTTTATATATCTTAAATACCATTTTATATCAAATATATCTTCTATTTCTTTTTCTGTAAAATATTTTCTGATATCTGTATCTTCTAAAATATATATTTTAAAATCTTTTTTTTCAGCATAGCATTTAAGAGCATTTTTTTGCACAATTTCATAGGCATCTTTTCTTGGCATTCCTTTTTGACATAGGAGTAAAAGAATTCTTTGAGAAAAAATAAGACCATTGGTAAGAAATATATTTGATTCCATTTTTTCAGGGTGTATTTTTAAATTTTCAAAAATATTTATACTTAAATTTAAGATATAATCCAAAAGTATTGTACTTTCAGGGAAAATGATTCTTTCTGCTGAAGAATGGCTTATATCTCTTTCATGCCATAAAGCAACATTTTCAAGACTTACTCCTGTATTATTTTTTATAATTCTTGCAAGACCGCAGATTCTTTCACATATTATAGGATTTTTTTTGTGAGGCATTGCTGAAGAGCCTTTTTGTCCTTCTTCAAAGGGTTCTGAAGCTTCAGATAATTCTGTCTGTTGAAGTAATCTTACCTGTAATGCAAATTTTTCTAATGAAGCAGAGATAACCCCTAATGTGGATATAAAGAACGCATACCTGTCTCTTGAGATTATCTGAGTGGAAAAGTTTTCTGTCTTTAAATTAAATTTTTTACATACATACTCTTCTATTTCCGGAATAAGATGAGCATAAGTTCCAACAGCTCCTGATATTTTCCCTACTTTTATTTCTTCAATTGCATATTCCATTCTTTTTATATTTCTTTCCATTTCAAAATACCATCCGGCAAATTTAAAGCCTAATGTAATAGGTTCTGCATGAATTCCATGAGTTCTTCCTATCATTGGAATATTTTTATATTTAATCGCCTGTTTTTTAAAAACATCCTTTAATTTTTTCATATCATCCAGGATAATACTGCCTGCCTGAATAAGGATAAGATTTAAGGATGTATCAAGAATATCAGAAGAGGTGATTCCATAATGCAGATAACTGCTTGCCGGACCAACAAGGGAGCTGATCTGTTCAATAAATGCAATCATATCATGCTTGGTTTTTTTTTCAATTTCCTCAATTTTTTTTACATCAATATATGTTTTTTCTTTAATAATCTTTAATGCACTTTCAGGAATTATTCCCTTTTTATTCCATGCTTCACATACTGCTATTTCCACTTCTAAAAACTTTTTAAATTTATTTTCATCTGACCATATATTTTTCATTTCATTTCTTGTATATCTTGGTATCATGATTCCTCCATTTTTAAAAGTATCTATGTAAAAATATATTTTAAACCATATATTTAGTTTGTAAATTTTTCTATTGACAATTTTTTATTTTATAGGTATAACTTTATAGTTTATATGAGGATATTTAAAATATGGAACAGACAATACCCCAGGGAAAAATCACTGAAATTATTGAAAAATTAGATATATATGAGGTAATATCTCAATATATTACCCTAAAAAAATCAGGCAGAAATTATAAGGCTAATTGTCCTTTTCATGAAGAAAAAACGCCTTCTTTTCTTGTAAGCCCGGAAAAACAGATTTTTCATTGTTTTGGATGTGGAGTAGGTGGGAATGCTATAAATTTTCTCATGAAGATGGAGAATATTAGTTTTGCAGAGGCTGTTTATCAATCTGCCAAAATCGTCGGGGTACATATTTCACCCACATTTGGTTTTACATCAAAAGATAATGAAAGAAAAAACAGTATCTTAGAATCAAATAAAATTGCATTCCAATTTTTTTCTGAAAATCTTTTATACAAAAATAATAAAACTGTTTTAGACTATCTTTCATCCCGTGGTTTTTCAGAGATAAACTTTAAACGTTTTTCTTTGGGATATGCTCCATATGGAAATAGATTTGTATCTTATTTAAAGGAAAAATCATTTACCTTGGAAAAATTTATTTCCGCAGGTCTTATTTTAAAAGCTTCTTTTAAAGATAACAATACTTCTGAAAAGATTGTTGATTGTTTTAGAGATAGACTTATTATTCCAATATTTGATTTAAAAGATAATATAATTGGATTTGGAGGAAGAACTCTTGATGAAAATATTCAATCTAAATATCTTAATACAGCAGAGAATGAAGTTTTTAAAAAAGGGCAGATTCTTTATGGATTAAATTGGGCAAAAGAAAGTATCAAAAAATATGGATTTGTAATTATAGTAGAAGGATATTTTGACCTGTTAAAATTACATCTTAATGGTTTGGATAATGTTGTGGCTCCGCTTGGTACAGCATTAACCGACTTTCATTTAAAAATTCTTAAAAGATGGACAGAAAAGATACTTCTTGTTTTTGATTCTGACCAGGCGGGAAGTTCTGCGACTTTAAGAAGTTTGGAATCTATTCTTAGAAATGGATTTGATGTTAAAATTGCTCCTCTTCCTTTAGGTTTTGACCCTGATAGTTTTGTAGATAACTATGGTATAAACTCATTTAAAAATTTTATCAATGAAGCAAAAGATTTTGTGGAATATAAAATATCACTTGGTTCACAAATTTATGATATAAAAAGTGCAAAAGGAAAAGCTATGCTTGCTTTAGAAATATTAAAATTAACAGAACTCATTCCTAATGCAATTGAACAGAAAATACATATAAAAAAAATTTCAGAGATATTAAATATAGAAGAAGAGGATTTGTTTGATAGTATAAAAAAAGTTAAAATAAATAATTTTAAAGAAGAAAAATATCCTATAAAAAAAATTTCTTCTTATAGACTTGCAGAAAAAATGCTTGTAGAACTTATTCTTCAAGAGCCTGAATTTTATTACAATATTATAAATAGAAAAGAGATTTTAAAAGATATTTTATCAGATGATATAAAAAATTTTTTGGAATCTTATTTTCAAAATAAAGAATCTGATGATGTTAAATTTCCCACTATTCTTTTAAAATTTCAGGAAGAAAAAGCAATAAATTTTATATCACAATTTGCATTTATTTCAGAACAGATAGATAAAGAGAAAAAACAAAAGGTTTTTGATGAGTGTTTATGTGTAATATCAAAATCTGCATATCTAAGAAAAATTGAGGAACTTAAAAAAATAATAAGACAAAAAGAGGAAAAACAAGAACCTATTGATTTGGAACTTGAAGAAATACAATCTCTGTATTATCGTTTAAGGAGTGGAGGCTTTTAAATGACAAAGAAAAAATTATTAAAAAATAAAGATAAAAATATAGAACAAAATGAAATAGTGAATATCGCCAAAGATAAAAAATATATGTTTGAAGAAAAATTTAGTGAAGCAAGAGATGAGATTTTTGCTTTGGGTAAAAAGAAAAAAGCTATTTCATTAGATGAAATAAATCAATTTTTACCCATTGATACGCCCGGGGAAAAAATTGATGAATTGTTTGATGAGTTAGAAGATTTTGGTATAGATATTGAAAATGTTGACCAACTTGAGGAAATAGAGAAAGAAGAAGAAGAGAAAATAGACCTTGAAGCTGTTCGTAATCCACTAAAGTCTTATTTAAAAGATGCTGGGAGCTATACACTATTAAAATCTAAAGAAGAGGTAGTAATAGCAAAAGAAATGGAAACACAAAAAAGACGTTTAAACTCTTTATTAAAAAAATCTAATAATGGAGATAATCTTAAAATAGAAGCAGAAATAAGAGATGTTGAAAATAAATTTAATATTGCCCGTAATCAACTTATTCAGGCTAATTTAAGACTTGTTATAAGTATTGCCAAAAAATATACAAATCCAAAGTTGTCTTTAAGAGACCTTATTCAGGAGGGAAATATTGGTTTAATGAAAGCAGTGGAAAAATTCAGATATAAAGAAGGTTTTAAATTTAGTACTTATGCTACCTGGTGGATACGTCAGGCAATAACAAGAGCAATAGCAGACCATTCCGCAACTATAAGAATACCTGTTCATATGATAGAAAAAATAAATAAAGTAAATAAGGTTTCCCGATCCTTGTCTCAAGACCTTGATAGGGACCCGACAGATGAAGAAATTGCTGAGGCTGTAAATATAAAATTGGATAAGATAAAAAAAATACGCAGGTCCATGAGACCTGAACCAATTTCTCTTGATATGCCGATTGGCGATGAAGAAAGAGCGACTATAGGAGATTTTATACAGGACTCAGAAAATTCAACCCCCTTGAGATATACAAATATAAAATTGTTAAGAGAAGAATTTGAAAAGGCATTTGATATTTTAGATGAAAGAGAAGAAAAAATTTTAAGGCTAAGATTTGGACTGGATGGTGAAGGATATCCAAGAACCCTTGAAGAAGTGGGTAAATACTTTGATTTAACAAGAGAAAGAATCCGACAGATTGAAAGTAAGGCGGTTTTAAAACTTAAACATTCTCCTAAAATTAGTAAGTTAAAATCCTTTTTGGAAAAACTAAACTTTTCTTAAAAAATTGAATTATATAAAATTTCTTGGTACAGCAGGCGCTCGTTTTGTTATGATAAAACAAGTGAGGGCTTCTGCTGGAATATGGTTCTCTATTAATGAAACGAACTTTATTGTAGACCCAGGACCGGGTACAATTGTAAGAATTAATAAAACCAGACCAAAACTTCCTTTAGATAAAATTAATGCTATATACCTTTCTCATAGACATTTGGATCATTCAGGGGATGTAAATGTAATGATTGAAGTAATGACAGAAGGAGGTTTTAAAAAAAGAGGCATTCTTTTATGCCCGGAGGATGCTTTAAAAGATGACCCGGTTGTTTTTCAATATACCCGTAAATTTCTTGATAAAATTGAAATTTTAAAGCCAAATACCAGATATAAAGTTAATAATATTGAAATTGAAACAGGAATTAATCAAAATCATGGTTGTGAAACCTATGGTTTTAAAATTTATTCAGAAAAAATTCCTATAATAGGTTATATTCCTGATACTCAATATTTTTCACAGATTATAGATTCTTATAAAAATACAGATATTTTAATAATAAGTGTGGTTTTTTATGAAAAAAGGGATGGGATTCTTCATCTATGTCTTTCTGAAGCCTTAAATATAATCTCTGCCATAAGACCTAAAAAAGCAATTTTAACTCATTTTGGAACATCAATGTTAAAAAATAAAATATGGGAAAAACAGGAGGAAATAAAAGAAAAAACCGGAGTAGATGTAATTGCCGCCTATGATGGGATGATTGTAAATTTTTAAAAATTTTGACGAAAGATAGTCTATTAAGATATAATTTATTTTTTTATATGAATGAAAATGGAGAAATATCAAAATGGAAGAAATAAAAGTACTTGTAACAGATAATTTGGAGCAGGAAGGAATATCTATTTTAAAAAATGCCAATTTTTATGTTGAGGAAAAAGGTAAACTTTCTGTGGAAGAACTTGAAAAAATTATAGGACAATACGATATTCTTATTGTAAGAAGCGGGACCAAGGTGTCATCTTCTGTTATAGAAAAAGCTGATAGACTTAAAATTATTGGCCGCGCAGGTGTTGGAGTGGATAATGTGGATGTAAAAACTGCAACAGCAAAAGGTATTATTGTTATGAATGCACCAGAAGGTAATACGCTTTCGGCTTCAGAACATACTATTGGCCTTATTCTTTCTCTGGTTAGAAATATTCCCCAGGCTCATAATATTTTAAAAGCAGGTAAATGGGAAAGAAATAAATTTATTGGAACTGAATTATTTGGTAAAACACTTGGTATTATTGGGTTAGGAAGAGTGGGGAAAAGAGTTGCTTTTATCGCTCATTCTTTGGGAATGAAGATTTTAGGATTTGACCCATATCTTAGTCAGGAAGATGCTGTATCTTTAAATATAAGTCTTTTAACACTGGATGGTTTATGTAAACAGTCTGATATTATCTCCCTTCATACCCCGCTTTTACCAGAGACAAAATATATTCTTTCTGAAAAACAGTTTTCCATTATGAAAGAAGGAGTAATAATTATAAATGCAGCCCGTGGTGGACTTATAGATGAAAGTGCTCTTATTAAATATATTAAAAATGGAAAGGTCAAGGGGGCTGCTCTTGATGTTTTTGAAAAAGAACCTCCAGTGGAAAGTGAGCTTTTAAAAATGGAAAATGTAGTTGTTACACCCCATCTTGGAGCTTCAACAAAAGAAGCACAGATAAATGTTGCCAGGGATATTTCCCAACAGATTATAGATGCTATAGAAAAGAAGATTATAAGAAATGCAGTAAATTTACCCACTATGGATGAAAAATTGTATGAAAAAATGAAAGGATATCTATCTCTTTCTGAAAAATTGGGTATGTTTTTAAGCCAATTAGTGGATAATTTACCTGAATTTTTGACAATAGAATATGCTGGTGAGATTGTAAATTATGATATTAGTTCTCTGCGTGCCTATATTTTAAAAGGGTTCTTAGAAAAATTTTATCCTGTAACCTATGTAAATGCACCATTAATATTAAGAGAAAAATCTATTAAATTAAGCGAAATAAAAAGTGAAATGGCAGGTGAATTTTTTACTACTATTACTATAGAAGCAAAATATTTAGAGGAATCTTTTTCAGTTACCGGGACAGTCGTATCTGAAAAACTTAAAATTGTAAAAATTAATGGTTTTGATGTTGAAGCTGTACCTCAGGGTTATCTGCTTATTTGTTTTAATGATGATAAACCTGGTTTAATGGGTTATATAGGTACAGTTATAGGCAGGCAAAATGTAAATATTGCTTCTATGACACTTGGAAGAAAAGAAAAGGGTGGTCCGGCAATTACTGTTTTAAACCTTGATTCAGAAATTGACAACCAAACAATTAAAGAAATAAAACAATTTTCTGGAATATGGTGGATTAAACTTGTAAAATGTTAGAGACTAATAAGATTTTTAAACATACCTGATTTTCTTTTTTCTTTCCAGGTTATATCTAAGGAGGTTAATAATGATTATTACTGTAACTATTTTTAGTATATGTATTGGTATTATTTTAGGATATTTATGGCGAAAATATATTGGAGAAAGAACCTTAAAATCTGCAGAAGAAAGAGCAAAAGAAATTATAAAGGAAGCAGAAAATTCATCTTCTATTAAAAAGAAAGAAATTGATATTCAATCAAAAGAAACTTTATATAGATTAAGATCTGAATTTGATAAAGAAACCAGAAATAAAAGGAAAGAATTACAATTTCTTGAAAAAAGATTGGCTCAAAAAGAAATACTTATTGAAAAAAAAGCAGACATTATAGATAGAAAAGAAAGTGAAATTAGAAACAGAGAGTCATCTTTTTTTGAAAAAGAGAATAATCTTGATAGAAAGCAACAAGAACTTTTATCTGTGATTGAAGAAGAAAAAAAGAGATTGGAATCTATTTCAACAATGTCCAGGGATGAGGCTAAAAATATTCTTATAAAAATGATGCAGGAAGAAGCTAGAACCGATGGGATAAATATAGTTCGTAAAATAGAAGAAGAAGCAAAAGAAATAGGAAATAAAAAAGCAAGAGAAATTCTTTTGGCAATAATGCAAAGACTCGCTTCAGATACAGCCAGTGAAACAACAATTTCCGTAGTTAATCTTCCAAATGATGAAATTAAAGGCAGAATTATAGGAAGAGAAGGAAGGAATATAAGAGCATTTGAGGCATCAACAGGAGTAGACCTGATAGTTGATGATACCCCCCAGGCAATTACAATATCATCTTTTAGTCTTTTAAGAAGAGAAATTGCCCGGATTTCTCTTGAAAGACTTATTGCCGATGAAAGAATTCATCCCGGTAGAATAGAAGAAGTAGTAAATAAAGTTAAGCAGGAAATTGAAGAAAAAATAGTAGATGAAGGTAAAAATGCGATATTTGAGGTTGGAGTTGAAAATATTCATCCTGAGTTGATTAAACTTATTGGTAAACTTAAATATAGAACCAGTTATGGTCAGAATGTTATTCAACACACCAAAGAATCTGCTTTTCTTGCAGGAATGCTTGCTTCTGAAATAGGATTTGACCCTGTGATAGCCAAACGAGCGGCTCTTTTACATGATATAGGAAAAGCAATTGACCAGGAAGTTGAAGGAAGTCATCCTGAAATTGGAGGAGAAATACTAAAAAAATACAATGAAAAAGAAGAAATTATAAATGCTGCAATGAATCATCATAAAGATTTAGATATTTCTTCCCCCTATACTGTAATTGTTCAAATTACCGATGCATTATCTGCAACAAGACCCGGAGCAAGAAAAGATACTCTTGAAAGTTACTTAAAGAGAGTGGAAGAACTTGAAAAAATAGCTTCTTCTTTTAAAGGAGTAGACCAGGCTTTTGCAATATCAGCGGGAAGAGAGGTTAGAATTATTGTCAAACCTGATGAAATAAATGACCAGCAGGCATTACTTTTGGCTCGTGATATTGCCAGAGAAATAGAAAAAACTTTAACATATATTGGACAGGTAAAAGTTACTGTAATAAGAGAAAAAAGACATATTGAACTTGCCAAATAGTAGAGATAATTTAGCATAAATAAATTTTTAATAAATATTTCTTGGGAGTAATATGTGGTATTATTTATACGCAGGTGTTTTTTTTACAAGCTTATTGCTTTCATTTTTATTGGTTCCTTTATCAAAAAAATTAGCTTTTAATTTCCATATTCTTGATTATCCCTCTCAAAGAAAAGTTCATTTAAAACCCATGCCGCTTCTTGGTGGTTTGGGTATATATTTTTCAATTTTTTTTACTATTCTTTTAGGGCTCTGGCTTAAAAATTTTTTATTTGCACATTTTTATAATTATTACAATGGAATTATTTCTGTTCTTCCTAAAATTTTTTCATTAATTATTATCCTGGGAATAGTTGTTTTTTTTGGTTTATTGGATGATATTTATCATTTTCGTTCATATCAAAAACTTTTTTTTCAGATTGTTTGTGGGATTATCACATTTCTGTTAGGTTTTAAAATAAACTTTTTACCTTTTCAATCTCTTGATTTTTTATTAACTGTTTTTTGGATAATTTTATGTATGAATAGTTTTAATCTGCTTGACCATATGGATGGACTTTCTTCTGGAGTGGCTTTGATAGCAGGGATAATATTTTTTATTTTTGCTGTAATGCATGGACAATTATTTATAGCAACACTTATTTCCTGCTTTGTCGGAGCTATGGCAGGATTTTTATATTATAATTTCCCGCCAGCAGATATTTTTATGGGGGAATCAGGAAGCAGTCTTATAGGATATTTTTTGGGTGTTGCTGCAATTATGGGAACATATTATCATTATGAAATATCCAGGAGTTTTTTGCCGATTTTTAGTCCTTTAATTATTTTATCTGTTCCATTTTTTGATACTATAAGTGTCATTGTTATCAGAATAAAAAATAAAAAATCAATTTTTCTGGCGGATAGAAATCATATATCTCATAGGTTAATTAGTCTTGGAATGACAAAAAAGCAATCTATTCTGTTTTGTTATCTTTTAACTTTTTGTTGTGGAATTCCGGTATTATTTCTTGGGAATTTGAATATTTTTGAAGGTTTTCTTGTTATTTTCCAGGTGATTCTTATATTAATATGTGTTATTATTCTTGAAGGTATTGGAAGAAAAAAACATGATTGAACTGATATTAAGTCTTGATATAGATGAAGAAAAAAAGATAAAAGAGATTATTAACATAACTGAGAAGTATGTTAATTGGTATAAAATTGGAATGATTCCATTTATAAAATTTGGTCCATCCATTATTGAATATCTGAAAAATAAAAATAAAAAAATATTTTTAGATTTAAAATTTTTTGATATTCCTAATACTGTTGCCAGCGCTTCAAAGATAGTTTTTGAATATAATATAGATATGTTTAATATTCATTTATTATCCGGAGAAAAAGTCATAGAATCTGTTTTAAATGAAAGAGAAAAATTTAAGAATAAATGTAGTATTATAGGTGTTACACTTCTTACATCTTTTTCTGATAAAGATATTAATCAGATAGGGATTAACAAAAGTTTAAAAGAAGAAATAATATTTCTGGCCAATTTGGCATATAAAAATAAACTTAATGGAATCGTGTGTTCAGCAAATGACCTTGAGTTTTTAAGACCAATGTTTCCATGTCCATTTATTATGGTATGTCCTGGTATTAGAATAGCAGAAATTCCTGATGACCATCAAAGGGTAGGCAGTATAAAACAATCTGTATCTTTAGGAGCAGATTTTGTTGTTATAGGCAGACCTATTATAAACAATCCCAATCCTATAAACATAGTCCAGGAAATAATTCAGCAATTAAAACAATAATATGAATGATAGAACTTTAGAAATAAATATTAATAATATAAAAAATAATATTATAGGTATAAAAAACTGGACAAAAAAATTATTTCTTGCTGTAATTAAATGTGATGCATATGGAATGGGAGCAGTTCATTTAAGTAGATATATACAGCAGGAGGTAGACTATTTTGGTGTGGAGACTATAGAAGAAGCTGTACAACTAAGAAAAAATAATATTAAAAAACCTATTCTTATTCTTGGACAAACATTACAGGAAGATATTAAATATGCTGATAAGTATAAGGTTGCTATTACTATAGGTTCTCTGGAATTTTTAAAAGGAATTTCTAAAAAAACAAAAAATTCAATTTCTGTGCATCTCAAATTTGACACAGGTATGGGTAGATTGGGTATAGCCCCTAAGGATACAGAGAAAATATTGGAAGTCATTCATTCTTCAAAAAATATAAATTTAGAAGGAATTTTTTCTCATCTTGCAACTTCTGAGGACCCGGATAAAAATTTTGCTTTAGAGCAGATAAATATTTTTAAGAATATTTTAAAAAAATTTCCCGGCCGTAAATATATTACACATATTGCAAATTCCGGAGGAATAATCAATCTTCCTGAAAGTTATAAGGATTTTTCCATGGTTCGTTCTGGTTTGCTTCTTTATGGAGTTTATCCGAGTCTTTTTTTAAGAACATTTAAAAAAAAATCTTTTATTACATCGGCAATTATAGGAAGAGCAAAAGTACTGCTTATAAAGGATATTCCATGTGGAACTTCAGTTGGGTATGGTAGAACATATATATGTAAAAAAAATATAAAAATTGCCTTGGTAAGTATTGGTTATGGAGATGGTTTAAATAGAAAACTTTCTAATAAGTTTTTTGTAAAAATAAAAAATAAAATTTTACCAATAATAGGTAATATATCCATGGACCAGATTATCATTGAAACGCCGCAAAATTTAGATATTAAACCAGGAGATGAATGTATTTTTATTGATGATGAATTAAATATAGAAAATATATCTCAGATTTGCAAAACTGTTCCACATGAGATATTATGTAATTTAGGAAAAGATAGACTAAAAAAAGTCTATATTATAAATACTCAGTGAATATTTACAATTTTGTTTTTTAAAAATTATATGATATAAAATTAAGGGGAGGATTTATGGCAATTATACAAACAAAAGATCTTACAAAAATTTATACAATTGGAAGAAATAAAACAGTTGTAGGTTTAAATCATCTTAATTTAACAATAGAAGAAGGTGAATTATTTGGAATTTTAGGCCCTAATGGTTCAGGAAAAACAACATGTTTAAAACTTCTCCTGGGTACACTTTTTCCAACATCAGGGGAAGCATATATTATGGGGAAAACTCCTTATGATGTAGAAATGAAACAACATGTGGGTTTTCTTCCGGAAAATCCTTATTATTATGAATATCTTACAGGAAAAGAATTGCTTTTATTTTATGGCAAGCTGTTTGATATAGATAAAGAAGTGCTTAAAGAAAAAATAGAAGAGCTTCTTAAACTTGTTGGTTTGGAAAATACAAAAAAACTTAGTTTAAGACATTATTCAAAAGGTATGCTTGAAAGAATAGGTCTTGCTGCAAGTTTGATAAATGACCCAAAAATTTTAATTTTGGATGAACCAACAACAGGTTTAGACCCTATAGGGTGTCGGGATACAAGAAATCTTCTTATTCAATTAAAAGACGCCGGGAAAACAATTCTTTTATCCAGTCATTTCCTTTCTGAAGTGGAAAGAGTATGTACAAGGATAGCTATTTTACATAAAGGAGTTCTTCTTACTACAGGTAAACTTGATGAATTAATGGATAAATATAAATCAGTAAATCTAGAAGACCTATTTATTAAAACAATTGATGAATATGAAGAAAAAATACAAACACAAGGAGTTGCACAATGAAAAAAACATGGATTTTGGCATGGAATACAGTAAGAGAATCTTTTAGAAAAAAAACTACATATATTATTATTCTTTTTGCTTTAATTATGATTGCTGCATCAGAATTTTTTGCATTTTTAAGTGCCCAGGAACAAACAAAAATGATAATGGATACAAGTTTTGCAGTAATAGAATTTTTTGGTTTTTTACTGGCTATGTTTGGTAGTATTACAGCAGTGAGTTCTGAAATTGAAAAAAGAACAATATATACACTTCTTACCAAACCTATTACAAGGACAAATTTTATACTTGGAAAATATCTTGGGATGTTTTTTATTCTGCTTATAAATTTTGTTATAATGACAATTTTTTTCCTTTTACTTATCCACTTTAAAAAAATTCCAATCAATATAGCAATATTTAAAACACTTTTTCTTATATTTATGGAATTACTTGTAATTGCTTCTATCAGTTTGGCGTTGGCAACATTTACTTCGGATGCGTTTAATATTATAGCCTCATGTTTTCTTTATATCATCGGGCACCTTACAAGTTATGGAAGACAGGTTATAGAGATGACAAAAAATATTGTTATAAAAGGACTTGCAGATATGATGTATACAATATTACCTAATTATCAAAATTTTTCAATAAGAGATAAAGTGGTTGTTGGTATCCCTGTTCCATGGCAGTATGTATTAATTGTTACAGGCTATGGAATTATGTATATAGTAATTGCTTTATTAATAGGAATATACTTTTTCAGGACAAGAGAAATATGAAACAAAAAATTTGGCCGATTTTGTTAATAGCCATTCTTCTGTTTATACCATTGGGCTTTATACAGAACCAGATTAATTACGAAACAGTTGCTGATAATCTTCAGACAAATCTTGTTCTTATGCCTGGAGAAGCCGGAGATATGGTTTTAGCCGGATTTAAAGGGATTGCAGCTGATCTTTTATGGATAAATGTTGAAAATTATTGGCATAGAGGCGAACATTTTAAAATGATACCTTTGTTTTATATGGTTACATTACTTCAGCCTCATTGGATTTTAGCCTGGTCTTTGGGAGGTTGGCATATGGCTTATAATGTTCCTGCCGGTGTTAAAAATATTCAGGGGAAATATTATTGGTATCAGCAAGGTATACAATTCTTAAAAAAAGGGGTTTCATATAATTCTAGTAGGTATGATTTATATTTTGAAACAGGATGGACCTATTATAATAAAGGAGAAGATTATTCAAATGCAGTAAAATATCTTAAACAGGCTGTTATATATCCTGGCCCGGATTATGTGAAAGATGTTTTAGCCCATGCTTATGAAAAGGATGGGCATATCAATCAGGCTATAAAAGAATGGAAAAAACTACTGCATACAGATTTTAAAGGTGTTGCCAAAAGAATGATATATGACCTTAATACACGCGGATGGGCCACCCCATAATTGAATCCATCCAGATATCATCGTTGGTTTCGTCGTCAGCTTCGTCAATATACATTTATCGTATGTTTCCTTGCTTCCTTCTCCCCGCCTTGTTATCTGGCGAATTCAATTATGGTATATCCAATGTTGTTTTACTCTCTGGATAAAATTATTTCTGGGAAAGATAAGAAATTATTTTATATGCTAACTTTGCTGAAAAGAAAGAAGAAGTGCTATAAGGATGTTTAGGCGCAAGTTCAACAATATCAACTCCTACTACATTTTTTGAGATAATAAGCCTTCTTATAAATTTTAAACAGGAATACCAATTCAGTCCTCCAGGTTCCGGTGTTCCTACTTCAGGAACAATAGCCGGGTCAAAAACATCAAGGTCAATAGTTAAATAATAATTGCCGTCAGGAATATTATTGGCAAAATTTTCCAAAGGTTTATCATGAATGTTTATATCAAAAAACATATGATTTAATTTACTTTCTGAAATAAATTCAAATTCTTCTTTTGATAAACTTCTTATTCCAAAACTAAATACTTCACATCCTGATTCTACGATTCTTCTAATAACACAAGCATGGTTATATTTACTACCCTCATAAGATTTTCTCATATCAGCATGTGCGTCAAGATGTATGACTTTAAGGTCAGGATAAAATATTCTATGTTTTTGGATTAAAGGGACACTGATTGAATGTTCACCACCAAGACTTATAATAAATTTTTTATCTTCAAGATATTTTTGTACTGAAATTTCTATTTTTCTAAACATTTGGGGAACAGAATTGCTTTCAATAGATATTTCAGGTAATGTAAAGATTCCCACCTGTTTATAAGGTTCAGATTTAATTTCTTCATCAAAAAGTTCTAAATATCTGGAAGAAAGGATTATTCCTTCAGGGCCAAATCTGGTTCCTCTGCCAAATGAAACTGTTGCTTCATAAGGTATAGGTAAAATAAGAAATTTTGATTCTTCATAAGGAGGATTTTGCATTCCTAAAAAAGTATATGTGAAAGTTTCATTCATTTTATATTTTTTAAAATACAAAGACAGCAGATGCGATTACAGTAGTCCATAAACCATTTTTATCGCCAATAGCAGATTGTGTAATATTAGTTGTTTTGATTATCTGTGAAGACATTCTCCAGATTTGTTTTTTTTCATCATATGATGAATTTGGGTCAAATTCAACACCAAGAATTGTTGCTAACATTGTAGCGGCTAAATCTTCTGCATAATCACCTGCTTTTTCTTCTGTTTCTCCAAAACTTTCATGTTCAGATAGATAGCCATATTGATTTGTATCTTTGGGAATAGCAAGACCTACTGAAGAAGTAATAAGCCTATGAGGTTCATTTGTTGAATTTCTACTCATAACAACAAATATAATCTGACCTGGTCTTAAAAGTGAAAGTCCTTCTGTTTTTGAAATAAGTTTACAATTTGGAGGGAAAATAGAAGATATTGATACAAGATTAAATTGAGCAATATTTGCATTTCTTAATGCTCTTTCAAAACTTGTCAGCTTTTCCCTGTCTTTACCAACCCCTTTTGTAAGAAAAACTTTTTTAGGAACTGTTTCCATTTTTATAAATTAAAACACTAAAAAATTTTTTGTCAAAAAAATTTTTACAAAGTAAGATAGATAAAATAGAAATGTGAAATAATGTAAAAGGAGAAAAGAGAGAGATGGAATATAAAAAAAACTTTGAAGAGATTATACCTTATTATGAAGCATTTTGGAATTGTGAGATTTTAAATAAACCTGCATTTTTAATAACAGCACCCGGAAATAAACATTACCAATATAAATTTAACTGGAGTTGTTGGGACCCAAAAAATGTTTTTAATTATTCATCTGAACAAATTTTGGATGCATTTGAAGATAGTATTAACAATACATTTTTTGGCGGACTTGCTATTCCATTTTTTTGGCCTAATTTTGGACCTGATGTTTTTTCAGGATTTCTTGGTACTCCAATAAAATTTTCTGAAGATTCCCAGGGAACTTCATGGATTGATTGGTCTTTTAATGCTTTGAAATCTTATGATGATTTATCCTGTCTTTCAATCAAAGAAGAAAATCCTTTTTATAAAAAGAATATAGAACTGATAAAAATGGCTGTTGAAAGGGCTCATGGAAAATTTATAGTAGGGGCTACAGACCTTCATGGAGGATTTGATTCTCTGTCTGTTTTAAGAAATGGACCTGATAAAGCCTGTCTGGATGTTATAGAAAATGCAGATGGAGTAAAATCTGCTATGAGAAAACTTTTTGATGTCTGGAAAAAAATATATGATGATTACTATGATATAGTTAAAGACAAGCAAAAAGGAACAACTTCATGGATAAATATATGGAATCCATCTGGTAAAATGTATCCTGTGCAGAGTGATCTTTCATGTCTTGTTTCCTCATCAACATATAAAGAATCTTTACTTGAAGAAATTTTATCCGAGATTGAATATTTAGATTATTCTATTTATCATTTAGATGGCGTTGAAGCTCTTCAGCATCTTGATATCCTTCTTGATATTTCCAGATTAAATGCAATTCAATGGGTGCGGGGTGCCCGTTTTGATTCTGAAAGTATAGAAAAGTGGTTTCCTTTATATAAAAAAATACAGGAGAAGAAAAAATCTATTGTTGTATATCCCAAAATAAATGAAATAGACCTTGTTCTAAAAAATCTAAAACCAGAAGGTTTATTTATACAAATGCATGTTTCTTCTGAAGAAGAAGCAAAACAAATAATGAAAAAAGTAGGTTGGTGATAAAACTTTGTTGTTTTTGAGTCAAAATTTAAAATTAGGAGATTTTGATAATTTTTTTTGACAGAAAATAATTAAAAGAAATAAAATAAAAATATAAAAACCCATCTCAATGGTTTGCAGGAAAATTTCTTGGGGAAAAGGAAGGTAGAAGTCTATCTAAAATATGTGCTGATAAGATGCAAATTACCGTATCTAAATGTCATTTCCTATTGTTTATTGGTTTATCAATTACTTTTTTAATTTTCACAAAAGTTGAAATAAATCATCTAAAAAAAATATGTAATAAAATTCCCCAAATAGAAAAATTGGCAAAACTTGGGGATAATTAAATAAATACAAGTAAAACACTTAAAACACTGCGTAATTTTACTCGTCTATTTATAGTAATCTATTAGCCCAAAAAGTAACTTATCCTGAAAAACGCTTGACACATCAACAATATAACCAAAATTTTTCTGACATAATTCCAACAACAAAAAGTCAATCAACAAGTAAATCATACAAGAACAATGGGTATAATTAAACAAATGGGTCAATCTATACATTTATGGCAAAAGTTCCACGAAAAAGTAAAAAAGTGTATAAAAATTCAAAAAGCAACTCTATTTGAACAGAAAAACGGGGTATGAAGAAGTGTTTAATTAGGGTATAATCTATTTGGACACTTTTAAAAAGTAGAAAATTTGCGGGGAATAAAATTCGAGGTGTTTTACTCCTAAATATGTATTTTTACCCAATATAATAAAAAAAATACGATGGGCAAAAGACAAATTAAACATTTGAAAACAAAATATATCGCAAACAATATTACTTTATACTTCCATCCTGAGGATCATGAAACGGCAAATATAGTTGAATCAGCATGTTTACGGAGTATTTCCATTATTAAAGAAACATGGCACCTTTCTTTATCCAAACGATGTTGTATTTATATAATGACTTCTTGGATCCGTTTTATTTTTCAATTTGCACCTTGGTATGTAAGAATTTATTATGTTTTCTATTATTTCTCTTGGGCTGAACATTTTAGAAAGATTTGGCCTGATATTGGAGGATGGACATTAAATTATGCAACTCGAACTGTAATTGGCATAAAATCTCCACGATTGAGAGATATAAAAGATATAAATTTTAATATTGGGAAGATTATTTTTACACCAGAATCTGACATTAACAAACACATTCAACATATTGTTTGTCATGAAATGACTCATGCATTTTGCGCTTCACTAAAACTTCCTATGTGGTTAAATGAAGGAATTGCTATGATTACTGTTGACAAATTCTTTGAAAAAATGACCGTAGCAAAAAAACCCTTAGAAGTCATGAGCATGTTTTCACAGAAAAATCGAATTGCAGGATATAAAAATTTGATATATATGAAACCCGAAGAAGTGGCTTATAATTACCTGCACGGTTATTGGATTACTCGCTATCTCATGGAAACACAACCAGAGTTATTGATGGAAATTCTTAGTAAAAAAATAAATGAATGGGTTCTATATAGTAAACTTACTTTATCTTTGAATATCAGTCAAAAAAATTTTTGGCAAGATATAGATAATAAAGTCACAAAATATTTCAGTTATTAAAAAATGTTAAAAAAAATATTATTAAAATGGCAATTTTGGTTATTAGTTTTATCAGGAGTTTTATGTATTTTAATCTTACAAGATTTTTTTATACAAAGAGAATTAAAAACGGAAAACAAATTCTTATGGTTTTTTTCAGAATATTTATGT
Source organism: bacterium (assembly GCA_021800535.1). GTDB lineage: Bacteria > Ratteibacteria > UBA8468 > B48-G9 > DTJG01 > JAMDAS01. Next base: position 29,169 of record JAJYYV010000005.1, read on the forward strand.
ACTCAACTTGCGAATAAAGGACATCTTGATTATGGTACAAAACTTAATTTAGCCTTTTTAGTGGGTGAGCAAAATCTTCCCTTATCTCTTCAAGAATATAAAAATCTTATTAAAGAAAACCCAAAAAATGCTGAAGTTTATTATCTTTTATCCTCAAACTATTTTATGAAAAAATCTTTTGGAGAGGCAATTAAAGAAATTCATAAGGCTATAGAGTTAGAACCTTCTAACCCTCAATATAGATTTGCCTTAGGGTTTTTTTATGAAAAAAATGGAGATTTAAAAAATGCTTTGAAGTCATATAAAAAAGCCTTAGAAATTTATCCTAAAAATGGTATATATCAAAATGTTGATATGGAAAGTTGGTTTCCAAAACAAATAATTAAAAGTGCATATCTTAGAGTTTCAAAACAATTACAGGTTTTTTCTCCCTTGAATGACAATGAACCCTAGCCCTTCAGGGGAGAGAGATTGGATGAGGGGTGATAATAACCTTGTGCCCGGGACATGGATTACAACCTATACATACGACTACAATAACCTTTTAACAGAAATATCCACCACACAGCATGGTGGATACCCTACAAAATGGGTACAATTCCTGAACAACAAGACAGAAATATTCCGCAACTGCAATTGTGAACAAAAAGAGTATATAAGAAAAATGTGAGAGGACAAGTAAGCCAAAATGAAGGCTTATGATAAAGGAATAAAAGAAGGGTTTGAAGATTATGCATATCATATAAAATCACAAGGATTTACAGCAGATATAAATACTAACTTAATAGAGCGATTTCTCGGAACAATAAAAGAAAGAACTAAAACAACAAGAGGATTTAAGTCTTGGCAAACAGCAGAAATAATACTTGAGAGATTTCAATCCTGCACTTCTTATAGAGATTGCTATACTGGGCGGTGCAGGATTTGAACCTGCGGCCTCTTCCGTGTGAGGGAAGCGCTCTTGCCGCTGAGCCAACCGCCCTTTTAGTGTACAGGTAAAGAAGTAAAAATTCCCAATACTATAATAGCTAAAGATAAAAAATATACAAGGAATAATCTTCTTTTTGAATATGAATATTCCTTTAGTATTTTTTTATTGCTTGCCAGCACTATTAAAAATCCAAGTACAATAGGTAATACAAATCCATTAAATGCTTCTACATCAACCATTAAATTAACAAGTGGGATATGAGGTATAAGTATAATTATAGCACTAAGTACAATTACGGATATATAAATACTATAAAATTTTTTTCCCTGGTTGAATTTTGTATTTAAAGAATGACTAAATCCCCATGTTTCTCCGGATGCCCAGGCAAAAGATACAGATACTACAAAAGCCGCAAGCATACTTAATGCATATAATCCTATAGCAAATAACAATATTCCATATTGACCTATAATAGGTTTTATTGCCTGAGCAAATATATAGAAACTTTTAAACGGCATATGGTATCTAAAAAGTGTAGATGCACCTAATATAACACCAACAATCATTAAAAATTGAGTGGCAAAACTTCCTATTAATGTATCCATTCTGGCTAATCTAAGATTATTACAACTTAAACCCTTGTCCACAGTAGCACTTTGTTGATAATATATCATCCATGGCATAATTACAGCTCCTATGTTAGCTGCTATAAGTAATAGATATCTTTTCTCATTTAAAGGCTGGCTGCTTATAATATTTTTTACGATATTTACATAATGTGGATGAGCAAGAATAGCCGCAGGAATAAGTATAAATCCTGCAAATGAAAAAAACAAAGCAATATTCTCCACCATTCTGTATTTACCTCTTAAAACCACCCAGATTAATATAAAAACACTAATTAAAATAGAATATATTTTGGGAATATTAAATATTTCTCCACTTGAAGCAACGCCTGCAAATTCAGTTAACAAAGCGGAAAATACAACTGCCAATAATGTTACAGTAGTAAATATTGCCCATTTTTTACCATAGTATTCCCTTATTAATGCGCCATGACCTTTTCCTGTTACGCAACCAAGCCGTAATGATATTTCCTGAATTATATAAAGTAATGGTATAAGAATTACTTGTAATAAAATAAGTTTATATTCATATTGTGCACCTGATTGTATGGCTGTTGCTGTGGAACCGGCATCCATATCTGCTATCATAACAATAAATCCAGGTCCCAAAATTTTTAATATATTAAATATTCTTTTTAATAAATTTCTATTCATATTTATAAATAATATAATAACACATAATTAATCTGACTCCACACTTTTTTGACAAGTTTGACTTATTGTTTATAATATAATAATTATAAAAATATCCGGACAAAGAAGTCCTTTTTAAAATATAAAATATTCATTTCAATGAAGAAGTGAGTTTGAAGCATAATATAGACGGAGGAAAAAATGGCTCAAATTAAAAGTGATGTTAATAAACAGGCTATAGAAAAAATTTCTAAATTAATAAAGGATAATAAGATTGAAATAGTGGATTTAAAATTTAATGATTTACCAGGTCTATGGCAACATTTTTCTTTACCTATATCTGAGATTTCAGATATAGAAGATATATCAAAATCTATCTGGTCAGAAGGTATTGGTTTTGATGGTTCTTCAATCAGGGGATTTCAGAAAATTCATGAATCAGATATGCTTTTGGTTCCAGACCCGGCTACAGCAATATTAGACCCTGCATGTGAAATTTCCACATTGAGTATAATATGTGATATATATGACCCAATAACAAAACTTCCATATACCAGGGACCCGCGTTTTATTGCCAGGAAAGCAGAAAATTTTCTTGTTTCATCCGGTATTGCAGATACCAGTTATTGGGGGCCGGAAATGGAATTTTTCATTTTTAATGATATCCGTTTTGACCAGACTGAAAATTCCGGATATTATTACATTGATTCTTTTGAAGGGGAATGGAATTCCGGCAGAGATGAAAAGCCTAATTTGGGATATAAACCACGATATAAAGAAGGTTATTTTCCTGTTCCGCCTCATGATTCTCTCCAGGATCTTCGCAGTAAAATAATTTTAACAATGATTAAATCAGGAATTCAGATAGAAGTTCATCATCATGAAGTGGCAACTGCTGGTCAATGTGAAATAGATATGAGATATGGTGATCTTGTTAAAATGGCTGATAGCTGTCTTTTATATAAGTATATTGTTAAAAATATTGCCAAAAAAAATAATATGGTGGCTACATTTATGCCAAAACCTTTATTTGGAGATAATGGCAGTGGAATGCATACACATCAATCACTTTGGAAAAACGGAAAAAATATTTTCTTTGATGCAAAAGGATATGGCTTAATTTCACAGACTGCAAAATATTATATAGGCGGACTTTTGAAACATGCTGATGCTTTAATGGCTTTTTGTGCACCAACAACCAATTCTTATAAAAGATTAGTCCCTGGATATGAAGCTCCTGTAAATTTAACCTATTCTCAGAGAAACAGGTCTGCAGCTGTTCGTATCCCTGTTTATACAGATAATCCAAAAAGCAAAAGAATAGAATTCAGACCACCTGATAATTCTTCTAATCCATACCTTGCTTTTGCTGCAATGCTTATGGCAGGTTTGGATGGTATAGAAAACAAGATTGACCCGGGAGAACCTCTGGATAAAAATACATATGAATTAACAGAATCAGAAATAAAAAAGATTCCAACTGTTCCAGGTTCTTTAGAAAAATCTTTAAATGCTCTGGAAAAAGACCATGATTTTCTTTTAAAGGATAAGGTTTTTACAGATGACCTTATTGAAACATGGTTGGAATATAAAAGAGAAAGAGAAATAGACCAGATTAATATCAGACCTCATCCATATGAATTTTATCTTTACTTTGATATTTAACAAACACTAAATTAAGGAACATATTACTGGAATGCGAAATATATAACATTTTCGCATTCCAGTAACCATCTTATTATGAGCTTTTATTTACCTAAAAAACAAGGGTTATATGACCCGTTTTTTGAACACGATAATTGTGGTGTCGGTTTTTTATGCAATGTAAAAGGTAAAAAAACAAATAAACTTTTAAAGGATTCTTTAAAAGCCCTTAAAAGGTTATCCCATCGTGGGGCTACAGGAGCAGACCCAAAAACAGGAGATGGTGCTGGAGTTTTACTTCAGATTCCTCATAAATTTTTTTTAGATGTCTGTCAAAAAAACAAAATAAATCTTCCCCCTGAACAGGAATATGGAACAGGATTAGTTTTTTTTCCTCAAAATAAACAAGACCGACAGTTCTGCAAAGATGTTTTTTCTAAGATTATTAAAGATAACCAGCAGGAACTACTTGGTTGGAGAAGTGTGCCAGTGGATAGTTCTAATATTGGAGAAACCGCACAAAAAACCCAGCCGGTTATTGAACAACCCTTTATTAAAAAAAATCCGGATATAAAACAACAGGAGAATTTTGAAAGAATTTTATATATTATAAGAAAAGAAATAGAAAATGTTATAAGAAATTCTCAGATATCCCAAAAATCTTTTTTTTATATTACCAATATATCTTCAAAAACATTTTCTTATAAGGGCCTTTTAATGCCATCACAACTTGATGAATTTTTTCTTGACCTTCAAAATGAAAAAATGAAAACCTCTATCTGTCTTATACATTCCCGGTATAGTACAAATACTTTTCCTACATGGGATCTTGCTCAACCATTTAGATTTTTAGCGCATAATGGTGAAATAAATACTTTAAGAGGGAATATCAATTGGACAAAAGCAAGAGAAGGTCTTTTGAAAAGCGATTTATTTCTGAATAATATCGAAAGTATTAAACCTATAATAATTCCTGATGGAAGCGATTCTGCTTCCCTGGATAATATTTTTGAAATGCTTACTCTTTCCGGCAGGTCTTTGCCTCATGTAATGATGATGCTTATCCCTTCTGCCTGGGAACAGGATAATTTTATTACTGATGAAATAAAGAGCTTTTATAAGTATCATGCCTGTTTAACAGAACCATGGGATGGCCCGGCAGCAGTTGCATTTACTGATGGAAGAAGTGTAGGGGCTGTTCTTGATAGAAATGGGTTAAGACCTGCCAGATATATAGTGACAAAACAGGATTTGGTTGTTATGGCTTCGGAAGTTGGAGTTTTGGATATACCGCCAAAAGATATTTCTATTTCTGAAAGACTTGAACCTGGTAAGATATTCTATATTGATACACAGGAAGGGAGAATTATTGATGACCAGGAGATAAAACATAAAATGAGCAGACAAAAACCTTATAGTTTCTGGATAAAAGAAAATCTTATAGAATTAAATAATCTGCCTGGTACAATAGAGGAAAAACAAAATGAAGGCAATAGCATAGGTATTATCAAACATTTAAAATCTTTTGATTATACCAGAGAAGACATAAAAGTTATTATAAAACCTATGGTGGAAACAGGCGCAGAACCTACCGGTTCAATGGGTAATGATACCCCTCATGCGGTTTTATCCAAAAAACCTCAATTGTTATTTACCTATTTCAAACAATTATTTGCTCAGGTTACTAATCCGGCAATTGACCCTGTTAGAGAAGAAATTGTTATGAGCCTGGAAACATATATCGGACAGGAAAGAAATATTTTAGAGGAAACTCCTTTACATGCCAAAAAACTTAAGATTACACAACCAATTTTATCCAATCAGGAAATTGAAAAAATTAGAAATATTAATCAAAATGATTTTAAGACAAAAACAATTTCAATGCTTTTTAATATTTCCGAGAAAAGAGGTTTGATTAATGCATTAGATAGAATTTGTGAGGAGGCCGAACAGGCAATAAAAGATAATTATACCTTTATTATTCTTTCTGATAAAAACATAAACAAAGAATATGCTGCTTTACCTTCTCTTTTAGCCATAGGTGGAATACATCAGCATTTAATAAGAAAATCAATGAGAACCAAAATTGGAATTATTCTTGAAACGGGTGAACCCAGAGAAGTGCATCATTTTGCCTTATTATTTGGTTATGGTGCTGATTGTATAAATTCATATTTGGTTTATGATACTTTACAATTTTTAATTAAGCAGGAAGAAATAAATATTGATTTTTCTTCTGCACAAAAAAATTATATAAAAGCTGTTAATAAAGGATTATTAAAAATTTTATCAAAAATGGGAATTTCAACATTGCGAAGTTATAAAGGCGCCCAGATATTTGAAGCAATTGGTCTTTCCCAACAAGTTATAGAAAGATGTTTTACCGGAACTGTATCAAGAATTGATGGAGCGGGGTTTGAGGAAATTCAACAGGAAACAATTTTAAAACATAAACAGGCATTTTCAGAAAAAGAAGGATTTATTCCTATACTTTCAACAGGAGGTTTATATCAATGGAAAAAAGATGGAGAATTTCATCTCTGGAATCCTGAAACTATATCAGCATTACAGGATGCCACAAGAAATAACGATTATAATAAGTATAAATATTTTTCCAGAATGATAAATGAACAATCTGAAAATCCAACAACATTAAGAAGTCTTTTAAAATTTAAACAAACCTCTCCAATTTCTATTGAAGAAGTTGAGTCCATTGAAAATATTGTTAAAAGATTTGTCACAGGAGCAATGAGTTTTGGTTCAATTAGCAAGGAAGCACATGAAACTTTAGCTCTGGCAATGAATAAAATTGGTGGTAAATCAAATTCCGGGGAAGGAGGTGAGGACCCTGTTAGATTTATTCCTTTATCAAATGGAGATTCATTAAGAAGCGCTATAAAGCAGGTGGCATCTGGAAGATTTGGTGTAACAACTAATTATCTTATCAATGCAGATGATATTCAGATTAAAATAGCCCAGGGAGCAAAACCAGGAGAGGGAGGACAGCTTCCTGGTCATAAAGTTAGCACCATAATTGCAAAAACACGATATACAACTCCCGGTGTAACACTTATTTCTCCTCCGCCTCATCATGATATATATTCTATTGAGGACTTAAAACAGTTAATCTTTGACCTTAAAAATGTTAATCCTTCTGCAAGAATAAGTGTAAAATTAGTATCAGAAATAGGAGTAGGCACAATTGCTGCAGGGGTGGCAAAGGGTCATGCGGATATGATTCTTATTTCAGGTGGAGATGGCGGAACAGGTGCTTCTCCTTTAAGTTCTATAAAACATGCAGGGCTTCCATGGGAGTTAGGTCTTTCAGAAACCCATCAGACATTAGTTCTAAATGATTTACGAAGTAGGGTTATACTTCAAACAGATGGGCAGATGAGAACAGGCCGGGATATAATTATTGCTGCACTTTTAGGAGCCGAAGAATTTGGATTTGCAACAGCGGCACTTATTGTTATTGGTTGTGTAATGTTAAGACACTGTCATTTAAATAACTGTTCTGTTGGTGTAGCAACTCAGGATGAAATTTTAAGAAAAAGATTTAGAGGAAAATCAGAGTATTTAATTAATTATTTTTATTTTATCGCCCAGGAAACCAGAGAAATTATGGCACAGTTAGGAATTAAAAAAATAGATGACTTGATTGGCAGGGTGGATTTATTGGAATTCAATAAAGAAATTTTTCCATGGAAGGCTAAAAATTTGAATTATTCAAAGATACTCTATAAACCCGAAGTGGATAAAACCGTAAGTGTTAGATGTACAATATCTCAAAATCATGAAATTGATAATGTTTTAGATATTAAGATTATTGAATCAGCAAAAGACGCACTAGAAAAAAAACAACCTGTAAAAATAAAAATGGATATCAAAAATTTTGATAGAACAACAGGAGCGATGTTAAGCGGTAAAGTATGTAAAATTTTTGGAGAAAATGGTCTGCCGGAAGATACTATTTTTTGTAAATTTAAAGGTTATGCAGGGCAAAGTTTTGGGGCTTTTTTGGCAAAGGGTATAACATTTGAATTAGAAGGACTTGCCAATGATTATGTGGGAAAAGGTTTATCCGGTGGGAAATTAATTATATATCCAGATAAAAAATCAAAATATATTCCGGAAAAAAATATTATAATAGGCAATACTACATTTTATGGGGCAATTTCAGGTGAGGTATATATCAGAGGAATTGCAGGAGAAAGATTCTGTATAAGAAATTCAGGAGTTTATGCAGTTGTTGAAGGAACAGGAGACCATGGATGTGAATATATGACAGGAGGAATTGTTGTGGTTCTTGGGCGAACTGGTAGAAATTTTGCTGCTGGAATGAGTGGGGGGATTGCTTATGTTTATAATATAGATGGAAATTTTAAAGAAAGATGTAACTTCAGTATGGTTGAATTGGAAGAATTAGACCAGCAGGATATAACAACAATACAGAATCTTCTTACAAATCATTACAAATTTACTTTGAGTTCTGTAACGGATTCTATTTTAAATAATTTTGAAAAAGAAATAAAAAAATTTATTAAGGTAATGCCTTTGGAGTATAAACAATTAATGGAAAGTAAAAAAATTGAACAAAAACTTGAACTTACTGAGGTGAGTGATGGGTGATCCAAAAGGATTCTTGAAAGTTAAAAGAAAACTTCTCGAATACAGACCTATTTGTGATAGAATAAAGGATTATAATGAAGTTGTTTTGTTAAGAAGTGAGGAAGTGGCAAAACTGCAAGCCTCACGATGTATGGATTGTGGTACACCATTTTGTAATTGGGCATGCCCCTTAGGGAATTATATTCCCGAATGGAATGATTGTATATTTAAAAATCAATGGAAGACTGCTTATTATTTGCTGCAATCTACCAATAATTTTCCGGAATTTACAGGTAGATTATGTCCTGCCATGTGTGAATATGCATGTGTTCTTGGAATTAATGATGACCCTGTGACTATAAGAGAAAATGAAATTGATATTATTGAATATGCATTTAATTCAGGTTTGGTACATCCTATGCCGCCTAAAAAAAGAACAAATAAAAAAATAGCTATAGTTGGTTCAGGTCCTTCCGGTCTTGCCTGCGCAGATATTTTAAATAAAATAGGCCATAATGTCATGGTTTTTGAAAAAAGTGATAAATTGGGTGGGATTTTAAGATATGGTATTCCTGATTTTAAATTAGATAAAAAAATTATTGACAGAAGATTATCTCTTCTCAAAGAAGAAGGGATGGAGTTTATTACCAATACTAATGTTGGAGTGTCTATTAAATTTTCCCAGTTAAGAAAAGAATTTGATGCAATTGCTCTTACCGGAGGATGTCGTGTCCCAAGGGATTTAAAAATTAAAGGAAGAAATTTAAAAAATATTTATTTTGCCATGTATTATTTGATTCATTCCAATAGATATACCGGGGGAAAAGACTTACCAGATAATGTAAATGCCTGCAACAAAAATGTTGTTGTCATTGGAGGGGGGGATACAGGAGCAGATTGTGTAGGTACAGCAAACAGACAGGGGGCAAAATGTGTTGTCCAGATAGAACTTTTAAATCAGCCTTCTGAATGCAGACCTGAAAATCAACCATGGCCTTTATATCCTATGATTTTAAAAACATCCAGTAGTCATCAGGAAGGAGTTAAAAGAGAATGGGGGATTTTAACAAAAGAATTTATTGGAGACACATCTGTTAAAAAAATTTCCTGTGTCCGTGTTGATTTTTCAACAAAAGATGCAAAAGGTTGTTCTATTATGAAAGAGATTCCTGGTACGGAATTTGAAATAGATGCTGATATGGTTATTCTTGCTTTAGGTTTTATTCATCCGCAACATAATTATATTTTAGAAGAACTCCAATTACAATTAGATGAAAGAAAAAATATAAAAACCAATAGTAATTATATGACTTCTATACCTGGAATATTTTCTGCCGGTGATATGAGAACAGGACAATCTTTAATCGTAAGATCTATTGCTGATGGTAGAATTTGTGCTTATAATATAGATAAATATTTATTAAATACTTAATGAAGAGTCTATAGTATAAAGTAGACACAAATACATAATTAAAAGGAGCAAATAAAATGATTACCAAAAAAGAAGCTGAAAAAGCAAAAAAGAAAGCGTATCATATGTTAAAAAAAGCAAAAATTGCCATTACCAAAAAAGAATATGAAAATATGGAGGTGGCAGATAATGGACTTGGAGACTTAAAACATATTGGATTGGAAATTATCGTTTATGAAAATAATGATAGATATTGTGCAAAAGAGTTGATTTTATTTCCACGGCAGATATGTCCTGAACATAGACATCCTCCATTATCAGAAAATAACCCCGGGAAACAGGAAACTTTTAGATGTAGATGGGGAGAGGTTTATTTATATATTCCTGGAGAATCTGTAAAAAAATCAAAAGCTAAAATTAAAACAAGAAAACAATATTTTACCTGCCGGCATGAGATTATACTTAAACCAGGAGACCAATATACTCTTTCTCCAAATACATTACATTGGTTTCAGGCAGGAGATAAGGGGGCAATAGTATCAGAATTTTCTTCTCAAAGTAATGATGAAACAGACCTGTTTACGGACCCGGATATAAAAAGAATTACCCGGATTTCTGAATAAATGAGTAAAAATGATTCTCCAATTGCGATTTTTGATTCTGGAATGGGAGGACTTACAGTAGTAAAAGAAATCCATAAATTAATACCTGGAAAAGATATTATTTATTTGGGAGATACAGCAAGAGTTCCTTATGGGACTAAATCTTCTGATGTAATAAAAGGATATGCCAAACAGATTACACAATTTCTTTTAACATTTAATCCCCAGATTATAGTAATAGCCTGTCACACAGTATCTTCTCTGGCATTAAATTTTTTAAAAAAAAATTTTCCTCAAATACTTTTTATAGATGTTGTCAGTCCTTCAGCAAAAAAGTCTATAAACATTACCCAAAACTATAGAGTTGCAGTTATAGGAACTCCTGCCACAATTGCAAGTGGCAAATATCAGAATCTGATTAAAACATTAAATCCAAAAATAAAAATTTTTTCTCAGGCTTGTCCTTTATTCGTTCCGCTTGTAGAAGAAGGATTAATTACAGGGGATATTCCTTATCTTATAGCCAAAAAATATCTTTCAGGATTAATAGATAAAAGAATTGATACCCTTATACTTGGTTGCACCCATTATCCTATTTTAAAAAATATTATACAAAAAGTTGTTGGAGAAGATATAAAACTTATAGATGCTTCAGAAGTTGTGGCAATAAAAGTAAAAAATTTATTTAAAGAAAAAAATATGATAGAATATAGAAAAGAAAAAAAACCTCTTTTATATTTTACAGATATTACAAAAGACCACAAAAAAATTATAAATTTTTTCTGGAATGATTCAAAAATGATAGTTCGCCGCATAATACTTTAAAAAATATGAATATATATGAATTAAGAGTGATTAGTGAATTTTCATCTGCTCATAAACTTAGAGACTATCAGGGCAAATGTGAAAATCTTCATGGTCATAATTGGAAGGTGGAGGTATTTGTTGAGGCAAATACAATAGATAAAACAGGATTGGTTATTGATTTTAAAATTTTAAAAGAAAAGATTAATAGTATTATTTCTCAATTAGACCATTGCTATATAAATAAAATAAAATATTTTCAGAAACATAATCCTACTTCTGAAAATATAGCAGAATATATATTTAAAAAAATGACATTAGCATTAAAAGGTTATTCTTTAAAATTAAAAAAGATTACTGTATGGGAAAATGAAAAACAGTCCGCTTCATACTTGGAATAAAAAAATGAACAAAAATTTTTATATAGAAATCCATCTTAAAAAAAATTTTTTTGATGCTTTTGGAGATGATCTTAAAAAATCAATCATAGAAATGGGTATTACAGGAATAAACAATATATATGTTTCAGACATATATTTTTTACAGGGTGAAATTTCTAAAAAAGAAATGGAAAAGATAGCAAAAAATCTTTTTTTAGATAGTATTACCCAGACATTAACAATATATACAAAGCCTCCAGAAGTTCATAACAAAAAGATTATAGAGGTATGGTATAAAAAACAGGTTTCTGACCCGGTTTCTATTACAGCTTTAAAAGGTATTAAAGATATGGGTATTAATAAAAATATTCAGATACGATGCGGTAAAAAATATCAAATTGATGCTGATATTGATAAAGATATAACAGAAACCATCTGTAAAAAATTGATTGCTAACACACTTATTCAGGATTATAGGATATCTTAAAAAATGAAAGCAAAAGAAATAAAAATTATCAATTTGGCAGACAAAGAACTAATGGATTTAAGTAAAAAAGGACTGCTTTCTCTTAATTTAGAAGAAATGAAAACCATACAGACCTTTTTTAAAAATTTAGAAAGAAATCCTACTGACCTTGAAATTGAAACTATTGCACAAACATGGTCGGAACATTGTTTTCATAAAACTTTTAAAAGTAAAATTTTGTATAAAGAAATTTATAATGAGGATTTCTCTACAGAAGAAATCCCTTCACTTTTTTCTCTTATAAAAAAATCAACAGAAAAAATTTCAAAAAAGTGGTGTCTGTCTGTTTTTAAAGATAATGCAGGAATAATAGAATTTGATAAAAATACAGCCATAGCTTTTAAGGTTGAAACACATAATCATCCTTCTGCTCTTGAACCTTATGGTGGCGCAGCAACAGGTATTGGCGGGGTAATAAGAGATATTTTAGGTGTTGGACTTGGAGCCAAACCCATTCTTAATACAGATGTTTTTTGTTTTGGCCCACTGGATATTTCTTTTGAAAATCTTCCTGCCGATATTTTCCATCCAAAAAGACTTTTCAGGGGGGTTGTATCAGGAGTTAGAGATTATGGTAATAGAATGGGTATTCCTACAGGAAATGGTGCAATTATTTTTGATGAAGGATATATATACAACATTCTTGTTTACTGCGGAACACTTGGTATTATGCCAAAAAAATATATAAATAAAAAAGTATCTGTTGGAGATTTAATAATTCTTATTGGAGGAAAAACAGGAAAAGATGGGATACATGGGGCAACGTTTTCTTCTGCCAATCTTGAAAAAAATATTCCCAATAGTGTTGTTCAGATTGGAGACCCGATTACAGAAAAAAAAATGCTGGATGCTCTTTTAATTGCAAGGGATAAAGAATTAATCTCATCAATTACAGACTGTGGAGCAGGGGGACTTTCTTCTGCTGTGGGAGAGTTAGCACAGGATTGCGGAGCAAAAATTTTTCTTGAAAAGGTTCCACTAAAATACTATGGATTAGAACCATGGGAAATATGGCTTTCTGAATCACAGGAAAGAATGGTTCTTTCAGCCAATAAAAAGAATTTTTTAAAACTAAAAAAAATTTTTGATAATGAAAATGTTGGCTATTCATGTATTGGAGAATTTACAAATAGCGGGAAATTAGAAATATTTCATAATAAAGATATTGTAGGTGATATAGACCTAAAGTTTCTATTTTCAGGTATTCCTGGTACTTCTTTAAGAGCAAATTTTACCTATATCCATCAGCCGGATATTTTTCCTGAAAATATAAATTTCCAGGAGGTTCTTATTCAATTACTTTCTCATCACAATATTGCTTCCAAAGAAGCCGTTATAAGACAGTATGACCATGAAGTGCAGTCTCATACAATTTTAAAACCTCTTGCTGGAATTGATGAATGTGGACCTCTGGATGCTATTGTTTTACGGCCTATGTATGATAGCAATAAAGGGATTGTTGTTTCATGTGGAATTAATCCATATTATGGAGAAATAGACCCTTATATGATGGCAGGTTGTTGTATAGAGGAATCTTTAAGAAATCTTGTTTCTGTTGGTGGAAATGTTGAAAAAACTGCGTTTTTGGATAATTTTTGCTGGGGAAATATAAACAATGAAAATATTTTAGGTACTCTGGTAAGATGTGTTAAAGGATGTCATGATTTTGCTATTAAATATGATATTCCTTTTATTTCAGGAAAAGATAGTTTAAATAATTACTATACAGTTGAAAAAGATACAATCTCAATACCTGGAACCCTTCTTATTTCTGCTGTAAGCATCATTGAAGATGTAAAAAAAATTGTTAGTTCAGATTTTAAAGAGCCGGATAGTTTTATATATATGCTTGGTATAACAAAGGATGAGATGGCAGGTTCTCATCTTTATAAAGTTTTAAATATGAAAGCAGGAAATGTTCCCCAACCTAATCCGGAAATTACATTGCCTTTAATGAAAAAAATTAGATATGCAATCAATAAAGGTATTATAAAAGCCTGTCACGATTGTTCTGAAGGTGGATTTGCTGTTGCATTAAGTGAAATGATTATTGGGGGTGGTTATGGAGCAAATGTGGATATAGAAAAATTACCAAAACAAACTGATAAAAAAATATCCTTATTGTTTTCTGAAAGTCAGGGAAGATTTATAGTGGAAATAGATAAAGATAATTCAGACGCTTTTAAAAAAATATTTTCAGGAGCACCTTTTTATTGTATAGGAAATACAACACCTGATTTTCGGCTTAATATATTCTTTGATAAAGAAAAAATTATTGATATAGATGGTGAAAAAATAAAACAGGTATGGACAGGGGCACTTAAATGGTAAAAGTTTTAATACTAAGAACATCAGGAACAAATTGTGATTTTGAAACAGAATGGGCTTTTAATATTTGTGGGGCAAAAGCAGAAAGAGTGCATCTTCTTTCTATTATAAATGGTAAAAAAAATATAAATAATTATGATATTCTTGTTATCCCTGGTGGATTTTCTTATGGCGACGACCTTGGAGCAGGTAAGGTTTTTGCAAATGAAATTAAACTAAAAATATGGGAATCTATTGAGATATTTAAAAAAAGTAAAAAACCAATTATTGGGATTTGTAATGGATTTCAGGTTCTGGTTAAGGCTGGGATTATACCATTTTGGGGAAAAAATTCTGCAAGCTTAACATGGAATAATAGCGGTAGATATGAAGACAGATGGGTTTATTTAAAAATAGAATCCAGTCTGTCCCCTTTTTTTAAAAATCTTCCGGAAATAATAAGACTTCCTGTTGCACATGCAGAAGGTAAATTTGTGGTTAAAGATAAAATCACTCTTAATAAAATTGGAAAAAATAAGCAAATTATATTAAAATATGTAAAACCATCAGGAGAAATATCAGGTTATCCTTATAATCCAAATGGTTCACAGGAAAATATTGCAGGGGTTTGTGATGAAAGCGGACTAATCATAGGTCTGATGCCTCATCCTGAAAGAGCTCTTCTTAGTATACATTTGCCTGATTGGACAAGACAGAAAAGGGAAAAAGTATTTGGTTATGGTTATATAATTTTAAAAAACATGGTAGAATATGTATCTTAATAATAAAATATAAACATAAATTTATGTAGCGCAGGGAGGTAAAAGTTGGAAGAAATTATTTTTAAAAAAGCAGAAATTCTTGTTGAAGCACTTCCTTATATTCAAAAATATAAAGGGAAATTATTTGTAATAAAAATGGGCGGCAGTATTTTCAGAAATCAGGATGTAAAAAAAAGTATTTTAATGGATGTTGCTTTTCTTAATGCTGTAGGAATAAATGTTTTGCTTGTATGTGGAGGAGGACCTTTTATTACGGAAGAAATTGAAAAAACAGGTAAAAAAGTTGAATTTATAGAGGGTTTGCGGGTAACCAATAAAGAAGAATTAGAAATTGTCGTAAAGGTTCTTGGAAATGTAAAAAATGAAATAAAAGATATTCTTGAAACGCAATTTAACACTTGTTGTACAGGTTTTAATCCTGAAGATAGGATTGTTTTAGCAAAAAAAATCCATTGGCAAAAAGGAGATGAAGTAATAGACCTTGGTTATGTAGGACAAATTACAGGGGTAGATATTCCCAAAATAGAAAGCCAGATTACCAGAGGGGTGGTTATTATTGCTCCTATTGGTATTTCAGAAGAAGGCCAGTTGTATAATATAAATGGTGATTCTGTTTCTGCTTATATAAGCCAGATAATGAAAGCAGAGAAACTTATTTTTCTTACAAGTGTGCCGGGAATTATGAGGAACATATCAAACCCGGATGCTCTTATTTCTATTCTTACTGTGGAACAGGCAGAAGGTCTTATAAAAGATAATATTATTCAACATGGAATGATACCTAAGACAAAAGCCTGTATTTCTTCTCTAAAAGAAGGAGTAAAAAAAACACATATTATCAGTGGAACTATATCTCATGCCTTGCTTTTTGAAATTTTTACACAACAGGGTATAGGAACAGAAATTATTTTATCTGAACAAAATGAATGAACAGGAAATAAAACAGATTTATCAAGAGTTTATAATAGGTTCCTATAAAAGGGATGATATTGTTTTTGTAAAAGGGAAGGGTTCATATTTATGGGATATCAATGGTAAGAAATATATTGATTTTTTCCCTGGATGGGCAGTTTCAGGACTTGGCCATTGCCCACAACTTGTTGTTAAATCAATTTGTAAACAGGCAAAAACATTAATGCATTTATCTAATAATTTTTATCATCCATGGCAGGCCCAGGCAGCAAAAAAAATCATAGATATTTCCTTTAATGGAAAAGTGTTTTTCTGTAATAGTGGTGCAGAAGCCAATGAAGCAGCAATAAAGCTTTGCAGAATCTATGGAATGAAAAAAGGTAAATATAAATTTATATCTTTAAAAGATTCTTTTCATGGTAGAAGTTTGGCTACTGTCACCTTAACCGGACAGGAAAAATATTCTCTTCCTTTCAAACCTCTTCCTGAAGGATTTTCTTATGTTCCCATCAATGATTTTTCTGCATTAAACAGTTTGGTTGATGATAAAACATCAGCTATTTTTATTGAGATTATACAGGGAGAAGGAGGAATAAATGTTGTAGAAAAAGAGTATTTGCAACAAATCAGAAATCTATGTGATGAAAAAGATATTCTCCTTGTTTTTGATGAGGTTCAGACTGGTTTTGGCAGAACCGGGAAATTTTTTGCCTATCAAAACTATGAAATTGAACCTGATATAATGACTTTAGCCAAAACACTGGGAGGAGGGTTTCCTGTTGGAGCAATGATTGCAAGGAATGAAATAGCAGATTTATTTGTTCCGGGAACACATGCTTCAACTTTTGGAGGAAATCCGCTGGCCAGTTCTTCAATAATTTCTGTTATTGAAACAATTATTAATGAAAAATTACTAAAAAATGTAAATATTCTTTCTCCTTTTTTTAAAGAATTTCTGGAAAATTTAAAAGAAAAATTTCCTGTAATAAAGGAAATAAGAGGTATAGGTTTTATGCAGGGAATGGAATTGAAAACACCGGGTGAGGAATTAGTTGAAATTTGTAGACAAAAAGGTCTTCTTATAAATTGTACACATAGTAATGTTATAAGAATAATGCCTGCAATTAATATAAAAAAACCTCTTCTAAAAAAAGGATTAAAAATCCTTGAAAACTCATTAAAAGAATTTTCTTGTTTCCCTGAGGTTGTTAAATGAAAAGAGATTTTTTAAATATAACAGATCTAAAAAAAGAGGAAATTTTTTATACTTTTGAAAAAGCAAAAGAATATAAAGAAAAAAGAAAAAATAAAATTCCTTTGGAAAAAATTATGCAGGGTAAATCCTTTGGCCTTTTATTTGAAAAACCATCTTCTAGAACAAGACTTTCTTTTGAAGTTGGCATATATCAATTAGGCGGATTTCCTCTTTTTATGTCTTCAGAAAACCTTCAGCTTATCCGCGGAGAAAATATAATTGATACTGCTAAAATCTTCAATCTTTATTTGGATGGGCTTATCATAAGAACCTTTCAGCAAAAAGAAGTGGAAATAATATCAAAGTATGTGGATTTTCCTGTTATAAATGCTCTTACAGACCAATTTCATCCATGCCAGGTTATGGCTGATTTTTTTACTCTTTGGGAAATATATAAAAACTTTAAAAATATTACCTTGTTGTATATAGGAGATGGAAATAATATTTGTAATACACTTATTCTTGGAGCTGATATACTTGGAATAAAAATGAATATTTGTACACCTGAAAAGTATAAAGTAAAAAAAGAAATCTGGGACATGGTAAAAAATAAAAACTTATTTAACGAGACAATAGAACCAAAAAAATTTATTAAAGAATCAAATATTATATATACAGATAGCTGGATAAGTATGGGACAGGAAAAAGAAAAAAATAAAAGGAAAAAAGTTTTTTTACCATATCAGGTAAACAAACAGCTTGTTAAAAATGCCCCAAAAAAATTTTTGTTTATGCACTGCCTTCCAGCCCATAGAAATTGGGAAGTAACAGATGATATTTTGGATGGACCGAATTCTATTATTCTTAAACAGGCAGAAAATCGTCTTTTTGTGCAACAGGCATTACTATATTTTCTATACAAATAGCGGGATATAAATATTTTAGATGATTTTTTTCAATTTAAGATATTCCAGTATAGAACTACCTAAAGCATGGGCAATTGCTTCCCTTACCTGTGGATTTCTTAAATTCGCTTCTATATTTGGATTACAAATAAAACCTACCTCTGTAAGAATAGAAACACAGGGTGTGTATCTAAGAACATAAAACTCTGCATGCTTTACCCCTAAATCCGGAGTATTTAATCTGTCTTCCATTTCTTTTTGTACAATCTGGGATAAAAGTATACTATTTTTTATAACAGAAGAACTATTAAGTATTTTATTAAGGGTTTTATTATCTCCAGGAATAAAGGTTGGGTCTTGTTTATACCTTGGATAAAATGTTTCAAACCCATTTATATACCATCTATCAATTATAGAAGAATTCGTATGAATGCAAAAAAACATATTAGCATGGACATCTATTGCATCTTCCACTCTTTGTTCCAGTGAAACTGATTCATCCTTATCTCTTGTCATATATAGTTTTACATTTGGATAATTTTTTAATTTTTTAATAAGAAAATTTCTCATTCTTAATGCAATATCAAGATTAACATTTTTTTCTTCAAGTCCGGTAGGCCCTATTGCCCCGGTATCAATACCGCCATGACCCGGGTCTATAAGAATAACATAAGGAGTAGTATTGCCGGATATAGAAATATTTGTTGGCGAAGTGGAATTTACAGAAATTGGGTTTTCAGAAGGAGCAGGAGAGGATTTATGATTTTCTTTGATAGAAGATAATACTTTGTCAATGGATTTTAAAGGAAAAAGAATTTTTCCTGATACTTCTTCTATGGGATAGGTAAGGTTATATGTTTGTCCTCCGGCAATAAGTGTGGAAGAGCCTGTGGCTGTTTTAATAAATACACCATGATACTGAAAATATATTCTATTTTCTATTTTGGCAAAATTCTGTATATAGAGTATGGAAGAAATGGTTTTAAAACTGATATATTTATGATTATTTACAATATATATATGATGATTAACAAGCTGTTGTGATGATAAGACAGAAGAAAAACAAATATAAATTGGAAATACAATTAATAAAAATAAAAATTTTTTAAATTTCAAAAGATATACCTCCTTTTTTTATTTTTGAATTTTATGGAAGTATTTTTTTCATATTATTTCTTCCTAATGGTTTATCAACATCTGTTAGACCTTCTCCACTAAAACTTTTTATTTCTTTTCCATTTATTAAAAAACGAACTTTTTTAATCTGAGGGAATTGTGTTGTAGTAAAAACTATTTGTGAAAGTCTTCCTTCCATGTTTTCTATTCCGCCTCCAGATTCTATTTTTTTATTAAAATCAAGATAAGCAATATTATTTTTTATTTCTATATTATTTAGTAGAGTTCCTGAAGGAATAAAAGAAAAATAGTTTAACTTTTTTTCTTTTTTATCTGGTCCTTTTAACAATTCTTCTATAGCATATTGAATTTTTTCATTGGTAGTTAATAAATATTTATTGCTTTTTTTTTGTATGGAAATCAAAACAGCATGATGTCCTTTTGTTTTAAAAAAATACAATTTAATCTTAGGATATAAAAACCCGCTTTGCAGTGCAAATAAAATAATAATAAGTATAATTAAAATAATAGATAGTACATATAATATAAATTTTTTCATCTTTTAACCTTTTTCCTCATACTCCTATTTGTCCGCGTGGGCATTCCTTAGATGTGGAGGCGGCGGGTACTGCCCCCTCATCCGTCGCATTCGTTTCGCTCGCTCCTTAAAGGGGGAACAGGTTCCCCCTTAATATTCCCCCTAAAGCATGAGGAAACCCTTTTTCCTCATACTCCTATTTGTCCGCGTGGGCATTCCTTAGATGTGGAGGCGGCGGGTACTGCCCCCTCATCCGTCGCATTCGCTTTGCTCGCTCCTTAAAGGGGAACAGGTTCCCCCTTAATATTCCCCCTAAAGCATGAGGAAAACCTTTTTCCTCATACTCCTATTTGTCCGCGTGGACATTCCTTAGATGTGGAGGCGGCGGGTACTGCCCCCGCGTCCAGAAGAGAACAGGAAAGATATCTACCTATGTATCTCCGGTTTTTTTATCTTTTTCCAGTCTCCCCGAAGCAGGATTTATGGAAAAGATGTTTCTGTTATACTTTCTTCTGATATCCAGAAACAAAAGTTTCTCAGAATAAGCCCTTTAGCGACTCGTTTTCAAATTCCAAGGGCGGGAATTTGAACGAGTGGCTGTTTAGTTAAGCAGCCATAAAATTTGCCGTTGTGGCAGTTATGTTTTACCGGTTTTTAAAGGGCCCGGCACCTTTACAGGCAATCTTTTCCTTTTTTCTCTAATGTCGAAGCCTATTTCGCCCCCCTACCTTTCATCTTTCTTTCTATTTGTCTTTTTACCTCTTTTTCTTTTATGACCTGTCTTTTATCAAAAAATTTCTTACCTTTTACAAGAGCAATTTCTATTTTTATGATACCATTTTTATTAAAATACACCAAAAGTGGGACTATTGTCAATCCTTTTTCCTGGACTTTTCTTTCAAGTCTTATAATTTGTCCTTTATGTAAAAGGAGTTTTTTTTTTCTTCTTGGGTTAATTTTTTCAAAAGCAGATTGATAAGGCGCTATATAAAAATTATAAACAAAAGCCTCTTTTTTTTCTATTTTTACAAAAGAGTCTCTAAGATTTGCAGAGCCCTGTCTGATAGACTTGACTTCAGGACCATAAAGAGAAAGTCCTGCTTCTAATTTTTCTATAATTTCATATTCATGATATGCTTTTCTATTTTCTATTTTGGGAGATTTTTCCATAGGTTAATTTTTTATTGGTAGAGAAAAGAAAAATATGGCTCCGGATTCTTTATTATCTCTAACCCAGATTTTTCCCTTAAATAATTCTACAGCCATTTTACAGAAGGTTAAACCTAATCCTGTTCCATGTATAATACCTGCTTTTGAAAATTCAGCCTGGGCAAATTTTTCAAAAATTCTTTTTTTATCTTTTTTATGAATTCCAGGTCCTTTGTCGGAAATAGAAAAAATAATTTCATTTTTTAATTTTGTCAAACCTATATTTACTTCAGAATCTTTAGGGGAATATTTTATTGCATTATCTAAAAGATTGTGTATAACCCTTTTTATCAAATTTCTATCAATATATATTGTCGGTAGATTATCTTTTTGTATAAAAATCTTTATATTTTTTTGTTCAATAACAGGTTTATGTTCTTCAACAATTTCTTCTAATATATCTTCAATTTTGTTCTGGGTTAGATATGGCTTGAATTCTTTATGCTCTATTCTGCTGATATCAAGAAGATTGTTTATCATATTCCATAATTCATTTCCTAATTTATTTATGATTTCAATATATTTTATATTATCCATTTTATTTTTTTCCTTAAAATCTTTTAAAATAGATGAAGAGGCAATCATAATAGCAGAAACAGGATTTTTCATATCATGGATTATCATATGAGTTAAGTCTTCCCTGGTTTTTTCTAATTTGTCTATATTACTTTTATACTTATAAAAATAAGCAATAGTTAAACAGGCAAGTTCATGGTGAAAGAGCATATCGTTTGAAAATATCATTTTTCCTAATTTTTTTTTGTCTTTGAAGTTTTTCAGCATTATCGGAAAAAGAATTTCTTCAAGTAGATGTACAAATAAAATAACTTCTTCTATTGGTGTATTATTTTTTGATAAACTGCGACCAATTTTAATCATATCTTTATAATGAGAGTTAATATTTTTGATTTTTAAAACATTTAAAAATATATCAATCCATTCTGAAAATATTTTATCTCTTTGAATATCTTTCAGGGAGGCTTGTTTTCCAAAAACAGATTTATATTTATTAATCCATTTTTTTTTAATTTGTTCTTTATAAGGAGAGATAGTTAACAAAAATTCTTTTAAATATTTTTGATTTATCTTAAGTTTCGGTATAAAAAATAGAGAGTTTTTATCTATTAAAATATTTTCTTTTTTCATCAGACTATGTTAGACTTGCCAGAATTTTTTTTATAATTTCCTGTCTTTCATTTATAATTTTTGAAATATTTCTTTGTCCGGATACATCATTTTTATTTTTTACAATATTTTCTTCAAAGGTGGCTGTCTCTTTTTTATAGAAAACCCCTAAAGATATGGGACTATCTGTATTATAATCCCATTCTTTTATTTTATTCAGAGCAGATTGATAATCATAAATATTATGGTCTTTTAATGTATACACTCTTTTACTATAATAGTCATACATATTATAGAAACTGACACAAACCTGTAAAGTGTCAACAATGGAAAATCCTTTATGCAAGACAGCCTGTTTAAAAATATCCTTTAATAGGTCTATTCCGTGTGTATAACCCCGTGCAATAAATGTTGCTCCTGAAGATAAAAGCAGATGCAAAGGATTAAATGGTATTTCCACTGTTCCTGCTGGTGTTGATTTTCCTTTAAATCCTAAAGGAGAGGTAGGAGTACATTGTCCAACTGTAAGACCATAAACCCTGTTGTTATGTACTATTACTGTAATATCAATATTTCTTTTGGCCGCAAAAATTAAATGTTCTAATCCCTCTCCATATGCATCTCCATCTCCGGCAAAAACAATGACTTTTAGCCTGGGATTTGCAATTTTAATGCCTTCTGCGGCTGGTACTGCTCTTCCATGAAGAGAATAAAAACTATTTACATTTATATAGTCAACAATTTTAGCATGACATCCTATTCCTGAAACAATTACAAAATTCTCTATTGGTATCTGGCCGCTTAATTCTGAGATAACAGATTTAATAGAATTAAGGATTGAAAAATTTCCGCATCCCGGACACCATGTGTTTTTGGCATAAGTATCTAAATTTTTTATGTCTATCATTGTTTTATTTTGTTTATAAGTTCATCTGCAGTAAATGGTCTGCCATCATATTTTAAAATTTTTCTATCAACAGTAATACCATAATATTTGACCAGAGATGCCAATTGTCCATCAATATTATTTTCAACACAGATAATTTTTGAAACCCCTTTTAAAGCATCGTTTAATCTATTAATTGGAAATGGAGACATTACAATAGGTTGAATAACACGCATTCCAAGTATCTCTCCTGCTTCAATACAAACATCTTTGTTTGAACCCCAGGTCAAAATAGCCTCATTAGAATTTTTGTTTCCATATATTTTTAATGTTTCATGTTTTTCTACTTCTTCAAATACTAATTTGTTTTTTTTAAATCGTTTTTCCTGCATAGATTTTGTTATATAAGGGTCCTCAGTTGTTATGCCATATTCATCATGTTCATAACTATTTATTTTTATAATTGCATTTTTATTTCCTGGGAAGGCGAGGGGAGACAGACCTGTTTCTGTATTAAGATATCTTTTAAATTGAGATTTTTCTTTTTCCCATAAACCAATATCTTTTTCTTGAAGATTTAAAAGTTCTGGAAGAAAACTATATGCTCCTTCAGCAAGGGTTTTATCAGAAATTATTATTGAGGGTATCTGATATTTCCAGGCTAAACTAAGGGATAATGCAGACCAGAAATATGCCTGATTGGCATCTCCGGGAGCAACAACAAATCTGAAAAATCCACCATGACCACATGTAATGGCAAATAAAAGATCTGATTGCCCTGTATATGTTGGAAGTCCTGTGCTTGGAGCAGTTCTTTGTCCAAGAATAATAACAATTGGTAATTCTGCCATTGAAGAAAAACTTAAACCTTCTACCATTAAACAAAAACCTCCTCCGGAAGTTCCTATTGCTATTCTTTCACCAGCATAGATACCGCCTAAAGCCATAAGTATAACTCCGATTTCACTTTCCGGCTGCAGGGTTTTAAGTGTTGGGTCTGTTATACCAGCCTGGGCAAGAAAATGTAAAATGCCTGTTGAAGGAGTCATTGGATAAGCCATATAGGTTGTTAATCCTGCTTTTAAAAGTCCAAGACTTATAGCTTCATTTCCTGTAATCAAAGCAGAGGGTTCATTTGAACCAGTATCAATATTTATAAATTGTGATACATAGTCGTAGCCATGTTTTGCAATCTTAAGATTGAGTTCTGTTTCTTTGGGTATATGTTTTTTTAACACCTTTTCTGCAATGTCCCAGTTAATACCAATGGCTTTGCATAAAGCTCCAATTATACATGTATTACCCATTACAGCAATACCGTTTTCTTCTTTTATAATTTTATCAATAGGTATGCCAGTGCCTTTTTCGGATTTGCCAGCATCTGAATTATAAAGAATAAAAGTATTATTCTTTAGTTTGTCTTTATGTATATCAATAGTTTGCTGATTGAGTGCCAGTAGAATATCAATAGAATTATAGTGTGAACCTATTTGTTTTTCACAAGCCCTTATTATTGAGTAGGTATGTCCTCCTCTTATAAGGGAAGGATAATCCCTATAGATATATATTTTATATCCAAGATGGCTTAAAATTCTTCCAATAAGTGTTCCTGAGGTATCAATTCCTTCGCCTGCTTTACCTCCTATAAGAATGGATATTTCTTTCATAGTAAATATTCACTGAAAATACTTTGTGCCTAAGTGTTGCATTCTCCTATATCAGGTATTACTTTGTGCCTGTTTTATTAAGATTATATCATAATAAAGGTTTATAAGTGGTAAATTTTTTAAAGATATAGAAATAGATAGAATTTTATTGTTCTATTATTACACTGCTGTGAATTTCAATTTTAGGAATATCTATCAGTATTGTGTTATTATCAAATTTTCCGGATAAAGGAATATTTTCAGGTAAAAGTTTGATGCTTTTGGGATACTTTTTGCATCTTATTTTCATTTTCATATTATAGATAGGAATTATATGTTCAGTTAAAGCATAATTATCATCAATGGACCTTTCTCCATTATGATTAATAAGATGGATAATAATATTATTATTTTTTTTAGCTGCTACTACTTCTATTACATCCGGAGCATCCAATTCAATTAATTTTTCAGATATTAGCATATCTATAAGATTTTTAACTATATATTTGAGATTCCACTGATTTTTTTTAATATATGCGGAAAAAATATCTCCACTTATATAAACAGCTTTGCCTTTTCCTATATTATTTAGAGTAATAGAAGGATATCCGGTAAGGGTGTGTGGAGATGAAGCTGCAAATTGAAATTGCAATTTATTATCATTTCTTAAATATATATCTCTTAAATCTGCTAAAACCCTGCATGTGACAGGATTAACATATGTAAACTCTGTCCATGTAAGAATAGGCATATCCAAACAGTTCTTTTTTAATTGATTATCTCTAATATCTATATAGGCATGAGAATTTGGATAAAATCCCTTAAATTTTATTCCCAGTATATCTTCCAGAAAAAGCTGATTTTTAAACTGGTAATTTTTATCTTGAGAGGCTGTTAAATAAGTTGCAATCAAACTTCCACCTTTTTCTACGAACTTTTTTAATTTCTGAATAAGGTCTGTATCAATATATCTCTGGTCAGGGAGAATTATAAGTTTGTAATTATTTATATTTTCTAAAAGATTTTTTTCATTAAGAATATTATAGGAAATTCCGCTTTCTAATAAAATTTTATGTAAACCTCTCAACGGTGTTTCATCTATAAAAAAATTCGGTTTATGTGTAAAATAAGAATGTGTAGAACTTAAAACAGCAACATCAGAAAGGGGTGTAGTATCTTTACATATATCCTCTCTTTTTTTTACGAAATCAAAAGTTTTTTTAAATTCTCCCATTATAGCATCTTCAACTTTAAATTGAGGATACATTTGATGTCCTATAAATGTTTTTGCCCCATTAGCAATGATTGTGGCGCATTCCTGTTTTAAAGATGTAGAAGGTTTCATTCCATAATCTCCCCACCACTGTAAAAAAGCTGTGTTCATAATGTCAAAAGACGTATTTAATGTGGAAAGATATTTTGTTTGATAACTTGCAGTAAATACTTGATTTTTAGGATTAATATCCAAAGTGATAAAACCTAAATTTGCAGGAGGAATTTCTGGTTGTCTGATTGTATAGGCATAATTAAAAGCAATTAAAACATCTTTTCGTTTTTCATAGATTGTTTTTATAATTTTTTTTCTTATTTCTTTAAAAATGTCCAATTTCCATTTGATATATGTTTTCCAATCAGGACTGTTTGTATCTATAGGTATATCTAAACCTGAAAAATTTTTAAATTTTTTTCTGCAGGATTCGCAATAGCATGAATTTTGAGCAATTGTTCCATCCAGAAATAGACCATCTATTTCATAATTTTTTACAATTTCTTCTAACTGGGGAATCATATGCTCCTCTAAAAGAGGACTTAGCATACAAATGGAAATCCCTTTATATTTATTATCAGATTCTTTTTCTCTCCATTCTGGAAATTTTTCAGCAATAGGTTCACTATAAAATGTGTGATAATAAGCAATAACTTTTATTCCCCTTTTATGGCAAACTGTAATAGTTTCTCCTAAGATATCCAAATTTTTGGGCAGCTTAGGATGTATCCATCCAATTTTACCATTTTGATAATATCTCCATCCAGCTCCACATTTGGCAAAAGAAGAAACAGCCTGAGCCTGGACATTTTCCAATTTTTCAGCCCATTTTTCAGCATTGAATTCTTTAGCTAAGTCAATAGTAGAACTTATATTATGAAAATCAAAAAAAAGTTTTCTATAACTATTTGTATACCAGTTCATTTTATTAATCCTCAAATTGTAAAAGAAAAAATTAGTTATATTTCAAATAGAAATTATATAGTATCATTAATATTTTTAAATATATCTAAAAAAGGTGGAGGGATATTACCATTTTCATCAGGAGGAAGTATATCATAGGTTATAGCCCCACCAAAAGAATTAATATGCTTTGTATAACCTGTAATAAGTTCTTTGGAAAATCTTACATTACCTCTTCCCCAGTCGTCTCCAAGAAAAGTTAAAATATGAAATTGGACATTTTTGATAAATCTGCTTAAAGGCAGCCATCTATAAAAAACAGGTAATGCATGAGAAATTTCTCCTGCAGTGTAATCCTCATATTCAGTGAAAGAAATTACAGGAATTTTTACTCCAGGATTAAAAGCAACAATACTATCCTTATTCCCACTTTTTGCAGATTCCGCAAAACTTTTAAAATTTGGCGCATCCGGATGGTTATACATTTTATCTGCATAATAACAACCGTCAAACCACCATCCTGATACAAGTTTTCCCCATCTATTTGACCATTCTCTTATAATGGCTTGCCAATTTTTTTGAAATTCTGTTAACCGTTCATCTATTTCTTCAGGTATTTTGTATTGCCCTTTTTTTAATCCCCACATACTTCCATCCCAGGATGGAGTACATTTTAATTTTTCAACCGCATAAGTATCTAAAACCGGAGCATGGGATGGTAAATAACATATAAGTTTTATATCTTTTGAATTTAATTCTTCTGCAAGGTCTTTAATTAAATCTCTTTTGGAAAGCCGGGATATTTTTCTTTCAACTATTTCATCATAGGTTTGATTTGGAGAACAATAATACCCGGAATTTTGCCCCATAGTAAATATTAACCAGCCGCATTTTATTTCAGATAGCTGTTTAACAAAATTTCTAACATTAAATTGATTAATTCTTTTATTCCATTGTTCTTCATAGGATTCCATAGGAGAGGAATTACCAGCATAATCTGCTAAATAACAAACCATAATTCCCCATTTTTTTTCATACATCCAATCTGCTTTATGTTCCATTTTGTTCCTTTTTTATTTTATTATTCAGTACCACCAAGGTATAATAAACCAAATTCGTCTGGATTTTTAGAATCTGCAATTCCTTTAAATATTCCTATTGCGATTAATTTTTTTTGTTTTGAAAGATAATTCATTGTTGCGGCTATTCCTATCACCTGTCCGGCTTTTGGCGGATTTTGCATTCCTAATAATTTCCAGGGAATTGCAGCCTCATAAATAACTTTTGTCTGACCGTTTTTTAAATTTTCTTTTTTTGCAGTAAATTTTAATATATCAGGGGATATTAAACCTATTGGAAATTTATCCGGATTAAAACTTATAGTTCTACATGTCTGAGGACCTTGTTTTGTTAAAGCAAAATCTATTTCACTATATCTTTTTATTGAATTTGTATCAGCAACAGCATTTCCAGTTTTTTGTTGTTTTTTATATGGGTCTAAATTAAATGCAAGTTGAAGAGAATCTGCTGCCCATGTATTGTATCCGGTATATGGCTGGGAAAAAACATCATAATATACCTCACAGGCAAAATATAAATATTTTTCATCCCATCCATATCTTAAATTTCCCCATGTTTGTTGGGGACCTGTATAATAGGGCGCTCCACGAACAACCCATTGTTTGCCTTTTAAAGTAATTGCAGGGATATTTTTCCAGGAAGAAAGATTCCCTGTCAGAAAAGGAGGACTTTTAAATTTTGGAGCTTGCAAAAAGTTTACAAGAAAGTTTTTTTTTATTTGATAACCATTATTACTTATAATTTTAATTGCTGTTTTATAGGAGAACACAGGATTGACATCTATATCTGAATAATTTATGTTAATAATTTTTTCTTGCTGGGGTAAAATAAATACTTCTGTTTGTTTATTTGAATTAGGAATACCTTTTATTCTGACTTCTATATTCCCTTTGAATGGCTCATTTTGCTCTTCTTGAATTGCTATACTTAAACCCTTTTGGCTTCCTTTAAAAAATGGCTTTACATATTCTATGTTAATAAGAGATTCCACTAATACTCTTAATCCTGTTAATCCAACAAGATTTCCCTGGTTATTTATTAAATCGGCTTCAACAGTATATGTTCCATTAGATGTTCTCTCTGGTATTTTCAGAGAAACATTAAAAGGTTTTTCTATGTTTTTACTAACATTAATATCTTTTTCTATGTTAATACCTAATTCTTTTGATTTAATTATCACTTTTCCTGTGAATGATTTATTTATTCCAAGGACCTTACCTGAAATATTAATTTTTTTACCGGGAAATGTTATTATACTGCTGGTGTTTAATTGTATGGGCTTTTTTGCATTCTTGCCCCAGATTTTACTTGAAACATCTGTAATATAAATGGGTTCTTGAGTAAGAGTAACTTTTAAAAGACCATTTTTTGTTATTACATTTTTTTCATTACCCATCCAATCATAAACTTTAATTTCTTTTACTCCTACAGGTAAACTAATGATTTTGGGTTTATTTCCATAATTCCAGAGTGCCAGAGTGATTTTTTTTGTGAGGTAATTCTCAAAGACATATCCTAAAGAATTATTTCCTAACCAGTTTATGGGGCCTAAAGATTTAGTTCCTTCTAAAAGATAGGTCATAGCCGCATACGCTGGTGCTGCTGGTTTTGGACCGATTTTAGATGAATTCCAGGATACTCCAGGAGTTAAATCATAGTAATAACCATAGGTGTTATTGTTATTTCCTGCTGGAGGAAAATCAACAACATAAAAACTAAGATTGGCTTTAAATCCTTCTCCTTTTAAAATTAAATTTTCTCTTATATCTCCTGTTGCCTGGGAAAGTTCTCCTGAAGTCGTGTAACCTGATTGTCCTCCGGATTCTGTTCCATACATTGGAAGATGTTTTCCTGTTTCATAATATAAAAATTCTTTCCATTGTTTTATATCCTGAACAAGATTGTTTTTTTCAGGAGGATATGCTATATATGGATGAATTGAAAATGCATCTATATATTTGCCTAATCCTTCTTTAAATAGATTTCTTTGTTCATTATCTATTTTAATCTGGTCTTCAGTTGGACCAATAACTAATGCGTTTGAGTCTGCCTGATGAATGGCAGAATATGCTATTTTATAAATCTGAATAAGTTCTTTGTCTGTTCCTTTATATCCCCATGGGTATACTGGTTCCCATGTTATTTGATATATTCTTTTTTCATCAGGATAAATTTTTTTATATGTTGCGGCTACTTCAGAACAATATTTTTTCCAATATGTTTCTCCTTGTGGAGTTAATGCTCCTGTACAGCCTGCAAATGTTCCAGGAATTACTGCCCATTTTGGAGCCATATATAAAGAGGGCATAGCATAAACCTTCCAGTTTGTTTTTGTACCTGGTATTTTTATTTTTGCATTTTTCCATAATTCCAGAGTATTAAAATTTCCTTTGGTTTCTGTAATTTTTTTAGTAAATTCACCTGGTCCATTTGGTTCCTCCTGAGACCAGCCAAAACCGCCTAATACCCATCTTATCCCGAGATAGGACATAATATTAATGGCTTGAACAAATCCTCCCTGCATTCCAAAGAAAGTTTCATTTTCAGGATATAAAATTCTTTTTGCAGGATTAGGAACAATACAATATGTGAGAAATCCTTCTGGTCTACTGCCCAGAGCAGGTAATTCTATCCCATTTGAAATTTCTGCATAAACCCTGTAAAAACCAAGTTTTTGAGTTGGAGCATTATATGAGATTTTGCAATTACCTTTTTTATCAGGTTTTATTGGAATTTCAACTTTTTTTATTGTTTTATTAAGGGCATCTACAATATTTAATTTTAGATTAAGATTATTTTCTTTTATTCCTTTGATGTCAAAAGTAAGGATAACTTTATCTCCTATTGCAAATGTACTTGTTTGAGGTTTGTTTGTGTCGCCTGTGAAAGTAATTTGAGCAAATGAACTACTAACCAAACAGAACAAAAAAATTAAAAAGAAAAACAATAATATTTTGTCTTTAATTTTATCCATTTTTTCCTCGTTTTTATATTTATTTGTGCCTAAATGAACTACCCTGCGGCAAGCCGCAGGGTAGTCTAAAAATAATCTAAGATTAATAATAATATGCTCCTTGCATAGTTAGCGACATCCAGGGATAATGGCCCCAAAAATCTGTCCAGTAATTACTTGTTGTCCACCAGTTTGAATTTTCACTGGTAGGGTCATTATTTTCAATCATAAGAGGAGTTGCACTATTCACATGTCCATCAGCATATAATACATCTGTTCTTCCATTCCATGGATACCAAACATGTAATCCATAGTCAGTGTCATATAAGCCATAAACTCCTTCAGGACTAAGTCTTTGGCTTGCAAAGTAACATGAATCTGCACAGACAAGTATATTAGCCGGCTCATCAAGTTCAGTGATGTTTATAGGAACCTGCCAGCTATTTTCACCTAAAGCCTCAGCATTATATCCTATTCCCTCAGTATATTCATATGAAACCGAACCATTTACAGCAGGGTCTACATATGTTGCTTCTGGACAGGCAAATATTTTAACAAATGGACCATATGGCCCATATAAAGGGCCTCCCCAACCTGCAGGTTTAGTAGATATTGAAAGTCCTAAGTAGGGTTTAAGTTTATCTATCCAGCAATATTCCCCTCCTTTACCATCTGGAGCTGTATATCTTGGGAAAAAGCCATTATAATCGTTTTCATACATGGCAAAGGCTAATCCAATTTGATGAAGGTTACTTTCATCTAATGCCTGACGGGCTTTTTTTCTTGCTTGAGCTAATGCCGGCAGCAACATTGCCGCTAATATGGCAATGATTGCTATTACTACCAATAGCTCAATTAATGTAAAACCACTTTTACCTTTTTTCATATTTTTTCACCTCCTTTACACCATTTTTTTAAAAATTTTTTTTGATGCATATGATGTTGATTCCCTGATAATTAATTTTGCAATCGTTTTTAAATCAATTTTTTTTGTTTTATATTTCTTCGCTATGTATTCTTTTTCTTCTTATTTTATTATGTTATACTTTTATATTTTATTTTTGTCAAGAGATATTTTATATCGTTATTATTTAAGATGCCAATTATGTATAGTGTATTTAAATTTTTTTGAAATAGTAGAAAAAATAAATTGAATTTTGTTTATTAACTATTAACAACTTCCATTGCTATTTTTCACCATTTAAAAAATCTTTCTGGCTGATGCCGGACAGTACTGATATCTTTTAGGTAGGCGGCGCTTATAAGAGTTTAATAAACAATCTGATATTTAACTATTCTCAAATTCCCAGCATCTCCGACAAAAAGATAATCTTTTCCATTTACTCTGGCAATGGCAATTCCTGTTGGATGATAAAATCCTTTTCCTTTAGTATCATCTATACCATGTAATCCCCCATAAGACATCAGTAATTTTCCTTGTGGAGATAAACAAAACACCTTATTTTTCTCAGAATCCACCACCCATATATTACCTTTGCTGTCAATAGCGGTTTCCACAGGAGCGCCAAAATTTATGTTTGATGCACCTGCAGAATGCCAGTGTCCTGCTTCCCAGAGAACTTTACCATCTAAAGAAAGTCTGATAACAGAAACAGTTGGGATTGATGCCAGAAGAATGCTGTTTTTATTATAAAATTGCAAGGAGTACACTGCTTCCGATGGACCGAAAGTTATCCTTTTAGCGTATGCCTGTCCAAAATCATAAAAAGGTTTTATAGCACCATTTTGTTCTACTTTATATATGGTAAATGCCGGCCATCCTTGTTGGGGATTTACCACCCGTATGTAGATACTTTTTCCATCAGGTCTTGGAAGAAGTCCCCAAACAGGAACTCCATCATTATGATACAATGGTTTTTGTGTTTTTGAATGAAATGTGCCTGTTTTAATAATATTTCCATTTGGTTCCATTTTATAAATATTTATTCTTATATTACCTTTACTGTCAGGATATCCTGCAACATAAATTTTATTTTCAGAATCAAAACCAAGAGCAATATCCTGTCTCCAACCAGTGGTAAATCTTTGTTTAATTTTATCTGTTAATGGATTTAAAGAAAGCACAGAACTGTAAAGGTCTGTACCAAACCAGATTTGTCCATCAGGACTATTAACCATTGGTACACCGGCAGGAAAAAAGTTTGGCCATTGGTCCATATAGGAAGGTGCTATAATTTTAGACAGTACAATTTTGCCATTTTGAAAAATATATTTTGTCATCTGGAAAAAATCAGGTCCACCTCTAAAAGCGACATAAATGCTTTTTTGTGAACCAAAACATGCACTAACGGCTCCAGTACCAATTACCATTGAAGAAATCAAAATAAATGAATTGTTTTCCTTCTTATAAAGTAAGAGGTTTCCATTGGCAGTCAAAACTGCC
This sequence comes from bacterium, assembly GCA_021800535.1. GTDB lineage: Bacteria > Ratteibacteria > UBA8468 > B48-G9 > DTJG01 > JAMDAS01. The sequence continues at coordinate 62,565 of JAJYYV010000005.1, forward strand.
ATAAAACCATTTTTGACACAAACAAAAACAGGAGACACTCCTATAGGAATAATGCTTTTAGGAAGGTTTGTATTTTCAGGAGAAAAAATCTGAATTCTGTTATTTCCATTATCACACACATAAAGATTCCCTTTTTTATCTGTGGCAACCATAGTGGGATTATTGAATTTACCAATAGAATTTCCTGTCCGACTGATAGAAAAAACCCATGGATAATCTTTTTTATAGTTTCCAAGTAATATCACTTTTCCAAATGCAGCAAGATAATAGTAATATGTATGTGGCCAGCCTAATTTTATTCTGATGCTTTTTTCATACTTTCCATTAGAATTAAACTTCTCTATCCAGTCGTTTAATGTTAATAAGTAAATACTGCCATTTTTATTGCATGCAACACTAAGGTTCTGCATTCCTTTACCACGCATATCCCCAATAATAGCCTGAAATTTAAGATGTGGGACAGTTTCTCCAAAAGCAAAAACCACCCATCCTGTTAATATGGCTAATGTTAAAATTTTTATCTTTTTTATATTCATAATTTTATTATCCGTTTATAAAAAACTTGTAGGAATCCTTCCATTTAAATGTCTCACCTGGTTTGATTTTAATATTAACAAAAAATTCAGGACATACCACCTTTGGAGTGGCAAAAAAACAACACCATATAAAAGGATGATTACCTTTAATTTTTACGCCTGCACCAGTTTTTATATTTTTTATAATCACCTGATTGTCTGTAGATTTGTTTGTATTAAATCCTTTTATTACAGTAAATACTGCATTTGTTTTTAAAGATTTTGAAAATAAAATCTTTTTCCCATTGACAAACATATAGTCAGATGGAGAAACTATTTGTGGGTTAAAAGGAAATGTCAATTCATAATCTGTCCCCACCGGCTGATTGTCTATAGAAGTAAAATTATGAGCATAGTGTGTCTGATAAATTTCTTTTTTCCCGATATTTTTAAGGGTATACTGGTCTATAAATTCAGACTTGTTTTTAATAAGATAAATTTTATGTGTATAGATATATCCATATCCTTTAAAGTTTTTAACTTCCTGCGTAAAACTAATCCAGTCTTTTCCATGTTTAATCACCCAGGGAATAGGCTCTATAATTTTATAGTTGCGACCAAAAAAATAGTTTGCTTTTTTAGTTTTTGGGTCAATGTCTAATTTTGATTTTTTTAATATACCAACTCCTATTTTTAAAAATTCCCCGCCTATTTTTGCTTCATTATACCCGGGAGGTGCAGGCATATTAAAAGTTCCCATTCCAAATTCTCCTGCAGGACCTACCACCTGGTCATTTGCTTCAGGACTTCGTGTTTCTGTCCCGGGCCACCATGGCCCGAAAAATCTGTGGTTTTTATATATAACCTTTCTTATTAATCCTGACCAGTCAAACCTGGAACCTCTGTAGTATCCATTTTTTGCATCTGGAATATATAATTTGCACTTTATAATTCCATTTGATAATTCCACTGAAGGACAGTTTTTCATTTTTATTTTGCCCATAAATTTTAAATCCCCCGGGTTTGAAATAGAACACCAAAAACCATATCCTGCTGAGCCTGAATATACTTTAATTAAAAGGACATTTATTCCTTTTTTCAATCTTATGTTTATTTTTTCTTCACCCTTTTGCGGGGGCGTCGGTAATCTGATTTCAGGTTTCTTAATAACTTTATTATTTAACCATATTTTTGACCAATAGTCAGCACCAAAACTTAATTGTGCATCTCTGTTTTCAGGACTTTTAATATATGTTATAGCATAACTTATTGAATTCCCTAAGATTCCAAAAGTTTTATAAAAATCAATAAAATTTTTGGCAGTTGGGTCTGATAAATCCCTGCCTGTTTGCGGTTTAATCCAATCATCTGTTTTCCCATTCATAACATAATATGTTTCTTTTAAATTAATCTGTTTTTCCGGTTGTAGAACCTGATTTAAACTACTAACAACATCCTGTAAATTATCAGGATTTTTAAGGGGTTTAAATGGCCCCAAGACATAAAATTTATCCGGGTTTATGTCCTTATAGATGGGTTCTATATCAAGAAAAAAAAGTCCTGCATTTTTTTGTTTTTTAAACATTATATCTGTGATTCCTTTTTTTAGTAATACTGATTCAATTGTTTTCTCCCCCCATTTTTCGTTTTTCCATGCAGGTATTTTTGTTTCAATTCTCTTGTTATTAACATAAATGAAAGGTGCAGAATAAGTTTTTGTTTCTAAATAACTATACTTTATCTGATAAAAATCTGAAAAAGGTATATTTATTCTTAAATGGATTTTTTTTCCTGCCCATAAAAACACATTTCTGCCTGCCAATAAAGAAGATATGTTTTCCCCATTCTCAATTTTTATTTTTTTTTTATCCTTTAGACTTACAAGATTCTTTATTTTGTCTGGTGTCAGGACAGATTGCGTTATTGGCGGAAATTTTTTATAAAAAAGAGATGGCGGATATGCGTTTATTGCTTTATAAAGTTTTACCATGTCTTTACTCATTAATATATTTCTTGTTTCCCATAAATGCCCTTCAGCAAATTCTTTTTTTGCTTCTTTCAGTTTTTTCTGGTCTTTTATAATTTCAACAGGTGAAAGTTGTAAAACCTCAGGTATGTTATCAGCCCCGTTTTTCAGCATGGTAAAAATCTTTTCAACAAAGGTAATCTGGTTTTTAGTCAGGATTAATATCTGTTTAGGAACTTCTGTTTTAATTGATATTGGCTGTTGACTGCTTTCATAACTTATCATCTGATAACCCGGTAATTTAGTTGTAAATGTTGTTCCATTTATATCAATGTTTTTATCTGTTGATAATCTTTTCAATAGCAAAGGTTTTTGCGCAAACGAAACAGAAACATTTACATCTGTATATAGTCTGTTGACAATGTAAAAATAAGTTTTTGTTCCTGTTTTACCATACCATAATGCTATAGGGTCTCCTGAACCAGAAAGCAGGTTCATACCAATATCAGGTAATGAATGATATTCTGACATAAATTGTCTTAGATATTCCGGCTGACCCAATGAATAACCATGACTTCCATCATTTATAACCACCATATTCCCATCTGCCATTGCATTTGCAAATCTTTCAAGATAGTTGCGGCCGGATGGATTAATAACCCCTGCAGGATAAATAAGATTAGAGCCATCATCTAAATTTGATTTATATCCCAATTTTTTTGTTTCTATTAATGGACCTTCTGCAGATTCAGCATCAAAATGAACAAATCCAATTGTCCCGGAATCTTTTGGTTTTGAAGTGTCAATTATAGGTAAAGGATTAAAGTATTCATCTCTATATTTTGCACTTGATAGAGCATTATTAGCTAATATTCTTCCCGCAGGATATGTTTTATTACACAGAATTCTAATAGATGAATTTTTATAATACAATTTTGGATTAATTCCACATTCACGGGCATTATCAATCCAATTTCCTACATTTGGATAAAATAGAATATAAAGTTTGAGGTCTGGTCTTGCGTTGGTCAGAATCCTTGCAAGTTTAGTATAATATTGATACATTTTTTCACATCTCCAGTTAATCCATTTTTTATATGCATGTTTCATCAGCCAGTCATATCTTTTCTGAAATCTTTGCGGGTCAGTATTGGAAACCGGTATTTTAATTCCTGTTTCTTTTTCAAACAGATTGATTGTGTAATCATCATATCCCCAGTTAATATCAGGCCAGCCCTGCCAGCCACCAAATACCCAGCCAGGCATATATCTTATAGATAATCCGGCAAAAGATGGAATGTTTTTATATCTATTTGCAAGTTCTCTTATAACACTTTCTGCCCACTTTTGGACTCCTGGATAAACAGGATTAAAATAAGGGGAGGATGTAATGGAGAGACCTGGAGCTACTTCTCCTTGATTTGAAACAACCAGCCATGGTTTTTGATATCCATTATTTTTAAGATGTCCTGTCCCTCCAAATTTCTTATCTAAATATTTTGCTAAAATCCAATTTGGCGGAATATATAATTCCCCTATAAACTTAATATTATATTTTTCTGATTCTAAAAGCATAAGTCTCATAAAGTCCTGTTTGAAAGGCTGATTTAAAGTAAAAGGACCTGTTGGTAAAATTCCTATTTGATACCCGGGAATTGTTTTTCCCGGCCAGAGCATACACTGATAAACTGCTATTGTTGGCCACCAGAGATTAATACCAGAATATGCAGATAACCTGCATTTTCTTTCTATTGGTTTTAATAAATTGAGCCAGCCATTGCCAGTAGGCATTGCTCCATACCAGTTTACAACTCTAAAGGGTTCTTCCTGGTAGGTGCCATAAAGTCTATTGGAATTCTTTGTATCTAAAATAGGAAATTTGCTGGTTATACGGTATACATATATTTTACTGACGGCTGCTGTTTGTCCTGTTATCCAATTATAAAATGCAATCCGTGGGTCTTTCTGCGTTGGATAAAAATAAAAGTCCATGGTATCCATTTTATTTGACAGAGGATATATTCCACCTGTAGCATAACCTAATGAAGGCATATCAGCACCATATTTCTCAGAAATAGGAATTTCACAGGTTCTTTCTTCATCATCAGGATATTTGATTTTAAGAAGATATGGCTGCTGAATGCCTGGTAAGTGTAATTTATAGCCAAACCAATCAGCATTTTGTGGACCTTTTTCTCTCCCAATATCACCGGATTGTCTGTAACTGCCAAAAGGAGTTGTGATGACTTTTGTGGCTCCATTGGAATAGTCAGGTTCCTGTTTGCTGGCATCTATAATATAAATAAGTTTTTTTGTTAATTGTTGAGGAGATTGGTTTTTTCTTTGTGTATCAATAACAACATATTGATATTCCCTGTCACAGGGTTTTCCCTGGACAGTGGTTATTTCTATATCAAAAACCCCTTGTTTTGAGGTTGGCAGATTGAAATGTGTCTGATAATTGCCGGTTTCTGTATCTGCAGGAAAATATAATTGTTCTTTTATCTTTGTTTTGCTTTGAACATTTGTAATTGTCAGAATCAGGGTTTCCGGATGAGTTGATTTCCCCACTATTAAAGTTACAGGAAACTTTTCTCCTTCCTTAAATACCATATAATCTTTTTTGAATATAAGACGGACCTTTCCTGTAATGTTTTTTGAGGGGACAAAAGAAAATTTAGTCATCCATGGAAGTCCGGGAAATGGCAGACGGGAAAACATCATTTTATGAACTCCTTTTGTTAAATAAAGATTCATAACCTTAAAATTGCCAGGTTCTTTTGTTTTCCAGACACCACTTTCAAAAGGAGTATAAATCATAAATTTCCCATCTAAATAAATACTTGTTGGCCATTGTGTTGCTTGAACATAAAATTCATACCATCCTGTTTTGGGAATGGCAAAACTATATGTTGCCTCTCCATCTCCTGTCAAAATTCCTGTTTTTTTGATTTGTTCTATCCGATTATGCGATAAATACTCTGTACTTATAAAATTTTTTGCCTGAACCTCTATCTTTTCTCCTGCATAACTTAATTTACCTGAAATAAAACAAAAAACTATTAAAATTAATAACCACACAAATCCCTTTCTTAATTTCAACATATTTTTTCCCCTTGGTAATATTGAATATATTAAAATTGTATCCTTTATTCCAAAAATCTATAACTTATCGTAAAACACCAAAATCAAATGGTGGGTCTGTTACATTTGGATGTGGACCATTAGCATTATTTCCATTGTTAAACTGTTTTCCTAACGCTAATCCATCAGGATAATATGCTACATGTCCATCAACATATAAAATATTGACGCCAGGCTCCAGTTCACTTTGGACAAACATATTAGGGGGATTGCCTCCTCCATTCCATGTTGCTAAAAGTGTACCAAAACTCCAATAAGCCAAAGAGCTATCAACTAACTCCAAGGTTTCTCCTGGGTCTGCTATCATATCAACTATGGGAGGATTTACAGCTCCAGAAGGACCACCTATCCAACCACCAAGTGCAGGCTGCCAAGAAGAGCCATTATTAAACAGGCTTCCTCCAGTAGGATAAGCATAAGAACCATACCATCCTTCAGCATATTGCGATGGTGTGATTGTGTGAATAAGTGTTTGAAGACTTGTAGGATTCCATAATGGACTATTTAGATTATATCTCCAACCTGTAGAGGCATTAAATTGAACCGGTGCATCCAGGATTGCTCCGGGGTTATATGTAGGCCAATAACCAGGAGCCCAATTCTTAGTTAATACCATTTCCCATGTAGGTACTCCGACATTTGGGTTGCCAGCATTTGGAAAAAAGTCTTTGAAATCCATTTCGTACATTGCAAAGGCTAATCCTATTTGATGTAAATTACTCATATCAACGGCTTCTTCTGCTTTTTCTCTTGCTTTTGCTAATGCTGGTAGCAACATTGCGGCTAAGATAGCAATGATTGCTATTACCACCAATAGCTCTATAAGGGTAAAACCAATTTTTGTGTTTTTTTTATCCATTGTTTTTTACCTCCCTTTCATTGTTTTTGTTTTAATTCATTCCTGCTTTATTCATTAGGACAAGAGTTCCGAAAAACAATCTTTGGCTCTATAATTATTTTTTTTCTTTTTCTGCTTTCAATACATTCATATGCTTTTTCTATCATCACCTCCTCTTGTAAAGAAATAGATGTCATATTATAAGCAATTGCCCATGGTGAATTCTGACAACCAATAATTGCAACATCTTCAGGGATTTTAATTGTATGATTTTTGTTTATGTAATTAATTATGGGAATTACCCTTGAATCTCCAAAAGAAATAATTCCATCTGGTTTTTCTTTTTTAAATTCTCTGATAATTTCTTCTTCAGTATTTTTTACATCATCCATATAAATAAATTTTTTTATGTTTTTTTCCTCAAAAGCTTTTTTACATCCCTGAAAAAATAAATCTGATGTCCACCCGGGTTGTATCGTAAAAGATATAATCATGATTTTTTTTCTGCCGGTTTTTATTAGTTGTTTTGCTGCCATATATCCTGCCCTTTTGTAATCGTATAAAACATAGGATGCTTTATATTTTTTAGTGCCTTCAAATCTATTGATAAAAATAATCTCTATTTTTGGGAGAAGTTCGTTAATAATGGAAAATGGAAATATGGAATATCCGTCTATTAACAGGGATTTTGGCGCATCCTGTAAAAAAAGTGAAAGGGTTCTTTTTAATGTAATCTGTTGGGATATATCAAAAATTGTTGTTAAATATCCTTTACTTTGAAAAAAATGAGGAAGAATATGAGAAAAAGGTGCATGTAGTATTGTTTCAGTATCTATTATTGCTCCTATTGTTTTTGTTGCTATGTTTATTTTGGGCTTAAGAACATATGTACCATTTCCATGAATTCGTTTGACAATTTTTCTTGATTCAAGTGTTGCTATTGCCTTATTTACCGTCATATGGGAAATGTTATATTTTTCTGCAATATATCTTTCTGAAGGAAGTTTTGTATCAGGGGAATAAAGTCCTTTTCTAATTTCATTTTCAAGAAAGTCTGCAACCCTTTGAAATTTCGTTATGGTTTTAAATTTTTCCATTAAAACTCTCAAAAAAATTTTAAATTTTTTAAAATATATGTGTATTAGTGTATTATACACTTTTAAATAATTATATCAATCTATATTTTTTTTGTCAAGTTAACTTCGCCACTTATTCTGAAACCCCTTAGAAAAATATTTTAACAAAGTCGTATGATAAGTTTGAATTGTCTTTTCAGCCTTTGGCTAATTTGCCGTAATTTATCTCTTACTTTTTATTTCTTTTCTACCATGCGGTAAATCCATATGGGTCATCATCTTTTGTTAATGATGATACATAAAAAAGTTTTGACAAATTCAATTTTAATGGTGCGACAGTCAAAAGTTTAGTTATTCTACCAGAAGGTATATAAGATGGTCTTTCTAAAGATGCGGATATTTCTAAATTACCAGGATTTGTTGCCTGGCACCAAAATCCAAAACCTGCAGAACCTGAAGCAACTTTCATTTCAATCTTATTCCATCCTTTTTTCAATGAAACTCTGATTTTTATTTCATCTTTTCTTGCAGGCTCAGGTATTCTTCCTGTTTTACTTTGATCAATATAAATTTTTCCATTTACACTAAATATAAACCACCAGTCAGCGCCAAGTGCAAAATTTATTGTTTGTTTTTTGAGACTGTAAATATATGTTATAGCATATCCAACTTTCCCGACTTCCACAGAAGTTTTAAAATTAATTTCACCATTATTGGCCATATTTAACAATACCCATTTATTTTTTACTTCTTCAGGATTTTTTACCCATTTATCTCCTTGTAATTGTTCGCCAAGTGCCGGTAAAGCAATCTTTCTATCAATACTTTTTGTCATGGATGATATTTGAATTGGATTTATTATTGTTTGCCATGGTTCAATATTTATAAAAGGAGCATATTGCTGAAAAGATAAAGAAAGAACCTTTTTTGCTATTTTTTCATTTGTTTGTATTCCAATATTTGTAAAAAGTTGTGTATAGAATCTTGTAATATTCCATCTGGTTCTTATTAAATTTGACCCCTTATTAGAAAAAATTGGTTGAGGGTTTATCTGGTCAAATAAAAAATATCCTTTACCAGAAGGTATTTTTAACATAAATCCATCTAACAGTTGTTTAGATTGTATATTACTACAAGTCAATTGTTGAAAATTAAGAAATGTTCTGAAATGTAAAAGTTCAGGTCCAATTCCTCTTAATAATGAATTATTACCAGGAAATAAACGCGCTATTTGTTTACTTTGCGCTTTTATATCCCATGGGAGTTGTATTTCCCCCCATTGTTTAGCAGACTGCGGTAAAATAATTACTTTGCCGCCGTCTTTTACATATATTTTAAGATTTTCTATCTGGTTTTTCATTATATTTAGAGAATTTTCAGCAATTACAACAGCATCATATTTATTAAGAAAATCTACAGATGGATTTTTATTGTTTTTATCCCAGAAATCACATTTTAATTCTAAACTCTTTATAAAAGTCTTACCTTGTTTTCCAATAAATAACATTGTCCCATTTCTTTTTTCTTCGCCTTTATAATTATTTAAATACTTTATCATATTTGAAAGCAGAATAGCTGCTGAAGGTTCTTTTCCTATTCTCCCGGTGATATCTAATTGAGAAAATATAATCTGCCCTTTTCCATATTTCCATTGTAAAAGCGGGCTATATGCAAGGTCAAATTCACATTCAAGAATTGGAGTAAAACCTGCCTTTTCTGGTGTTTCTATTATTACTGATGCAACAGAACCATAAGTATCCCAATTACATGGATATTGTGGGGCAGGCCAGGAGGTTTCCATTCCTTTCCATGTTTTTGGTGAAAGAATTCCTGAATTTGGTAAAAGAATCCCTTTCCATCTCCAGTTTGTTAAATCTGAGTTAGTGATTTGAGATAGGATTGGGCTGTTTTTTACTCTTTTAAATACATATCGCGGAACAACATCTTCAACCCTAAATCCGAGATGTTCCAATGTTGATATATTCTGTTCCATAATTAGAACTTTTAATCCATTATTAATATCCTGTAAAGTAAATGGCATCTGTGTTGTAAATTTTAATGCTTTGAATCCAATAATTAAATGAGTTATCCCTTGGAGACTATTACCGGATTTTATAGGTTTTGGATAAAACCCAAGTTTTGCAAGTTCTTCAATCGTTTTTCCTGCCGGGTCATAAATTGCCCAGCTTGATGATTGTATATCTGTAATTTTTTCCATTGCTGGAAAAATTGTTAATGTTTTGTTATCAATAGAATATGGATTGTTTTTGTTGCCTTTTTCAAAAACTTTTATACTTAAAACTCCTTTTGTTTGTTTTTTAACAATTGACAGTTTTATATTTAAAGGTTTTTTGATTATATCTCCGGCAGAGAGATTAAAATTGTCTGTTCCGCTTGATATTATATTGTTGTGTATTTTAAATGTCCAGTTAACATATATTTTTTTATTACCCGGACCGTCCCAAACAGCCACAATTGTTTTTTGGATAGTTGTACCAGAATAGTAGTCATGACTGGAACTTGTAAATCTTTTTTCCTTTCCTCCAATAAATACAAGTAATGGCTGCATTGTATTTTTATATGCATAATATATAGGACTTACCCAGATTGGAGTATGTTTTAGTGCAGGACTGTTTAATGTAAGGTTTTGATAAAGAATAGCTCCCCATCCTGTAGGTTTGCATCCACCTGGCGGACATCCAAATCCTACATCAAATATCCATGGAAACATTCCACCATTTTCTCCCCAAGCACGCCATGTCTCATTGGTTTTTCTAATAAACAGGGTCATAAATTTATAATATGCTGTCCAATTACCCATTTTAGGCACCATATTACCAAATGCGTTATAGTCTGCCCAAAAATTTGATGATTTTGGCTCTTTTGCTATATCTTTTAATGATTCTTTAATATACATATTTTTTTCCATCTTATATGCGGTATCACCAAAATAAATGGCACTGTATTCAGTAATATTTGGAACATCTCCTCCTTTGTTGAAAAAATTAAAGGCTGATGGAGGACCAAATTCAATAGCTCCCCAGGATACTTGCCCATGTTTATTCCAGTATGAAAGAAAATCTTCTCTTTCCTGCAAAGGCACAAAATTTAAATATAAATTCATTGTTTGCATATCGCCGCCAACTTGTCCTCCTGAATGATAATATACAAGTCTTGTAGGGTCAACAGATTTGATAATCTTCTCTGCTATATTTGCAGGTGCAGATGAATCAAAAAAGGTGGGTTTTTCACCTATTTTCATTGGATTGTAAGTGCCTGCAATATCCATATCAGGACACCACATTAATATTGAAGGATGATTTTCTCTGTCCTCTTGTTCTATCCATTCTCTTACATATTGTAAATATAACTTCTGCACATCTTTTTTTAAAAAATCATTTCCTATACCACTATATCCTACATAATAGACGGTAGGTACTAACATCAATACAGCCCAACCATGAGTATCAGCAGCATTTAATACATCTTTAGGACCATATTGTATGGGTTCAGAAGGTGTAGGAAACATTCCTGTTGTTCCATACCAAAAACCTGCATTTGGCTGAAATTCCATTGCATCAAAGCCCATCCTTTGAAAAAATAACATTTCAGGAATACTTTGAACAAAATATGCCATTCTCAACCTTATTGGATGTCCATTAAGTATTAATTCTTTTCCTTTTGTCCAGATTTGTCTGAATCCAAATCTTATAGTTGGATATTTATCTATTACATTGTTTTCTTTTCCTAAAATATATACATCAAGATTATAAAGATATGGAGCTCCTATATACCACAAATGCGGATGCAGCCATTTTAAGGCAAGAATCGCATTATGAGTTCCTAAATAGTTTGATTTTTGTAATGGTATTACAGCATAAGGCAGATTATTCATCTGCCCGTTTAATTGTTTTACCTGAAATTTAAATTTCAATCCTGTAATATCCGCCCTTTGAGTATATTTAATATGAAGAATTAATTCTTTCTTTTTATAATTTGTTTCAACAAGAATATTTTTAATATTAATAGAATAAGGAACTGCCTGTAATTTTACATATCCGGAAATTCCACCGGGTATACTTTTTCTAATATCATTAATGTTTTTATAATTATGCCAGTTAAGCATAACTTTAATCCATGTATTTCTAAAAAAATCTTTTTGCCGTGTCATCTTTGTATCCTGCCACCATTTTGTTACCCATAGAAGTATTTTGTTATTTTGGCCAATTACAATAAATTTAGTAATATTTATTTTGCCAATAGGTGTATCTATTTCATCAATTTTTTTGCCATTAATCCAAATAATTGCATTACATTGAAGACCGTTAATTTTTAAATAAACTGCTTTATTTTGCCAATCCTGAGGTATATTAATCTGGGTTTGAAACCATCCACTATCTAAATTTGATTGTCCCCATTTCCCTGATATCATAAATTTACTATTTGTACTCCATATAAAAGGTAAATTTATTGGCATCCATTTGGTATTGGAAGGTTTTCTGGCAGTACTTACACCTGCTTGGAATTCCCAGTGAGTTAAAACCATTTCTTTTCTTATACTGTTTATTTCATTTCCAGCCATACATATATGATTTTCTAACAAACTAAATAATATAATTATTGTAAAAATAATCCATTTTTTCATAACAGTCTACATTTCTAAATTATTATTATAATAAACCCCAAAAAAATAAATGGTGGGTTTTATTTATTGACTATTAACAACTTCCATTGCTATTTTTCCCCATTTAAAAAGTCTTTCTGGCTGATAACGAACAGTACTGATATCTTTTAGTATAATTTCAAGAGGGCATCCATATTTTGCACATAGATTTTTTGTTTCTTCCAGGTCTTTTCGTATATGATTTTCATCAAAAGTCGTTGTTGCCACAAAAGCAGGGTTTGGTTTGCATGAATAGACAAAATCCTGTCCTATTTCAGAAGCTCCTCGTTCCTTTTTAACCCAGGGACTCATAGAAATTTTTCTTACATTTGGAATCATACGGACTTCTTTCATCATTCCATCTAAAGGTTCGCAGCATCCATAATAACCAAGACCAAAATATCTATAAATTTGACTGACATAGTCAATTTCAAATTCTTTAAACATTTTTGGTGATACTGTGGAAAACATTTGTGCCATGCCCATTACCCATATATCTTTTAGACGGGGTTTATCTGGATTATAATTAGATTTTGGTAGTTCATAAGTATATGCTCCTGTACAATGAATTAATTCTTGAGGTTCACAAAGCAAACCCTGTTCTTCTAATTGAAGGAACATATTTATATAACACTCTGTTAATTTTCTAACCAATTTATGCATAAAATCAGGTTTATCAATTAATGAATACAAAGCATTTTCTACACCCATCCACATACTAATTGGATCCCATAAAGAAGCATATGGGCCGGCTCCCCATAGTTTAATATTAAGAAATCCATCAAAGATTTCATGCGCTACTGTTATTCGCCGTTGTGTTTCTTTTTGGTCATATATAATATGCGGGCATTTAATTTTATTTAAATCTTCTTCTTTTTCAAATTGATTTATATATTTATGGGATACTACTGAATTTGTGGGGTCTAATGTTTCAGTATTTTCAATAATTCCAACACCAAAATCCAGATATCCGGAAATTGCTTTATTTACTTTAATAAAGGGTTCAACAACCATATCAACAGGGAAGTATTTCCATTGATAAAGAATTCGTCGTAGATTATCTTCATACATGCGGCATTCCGGGTCAGTACACTGGAGAGTTAGTTCATCATTAATATTCATTTCGTTCCAGCATATCTGATCTATCATTACCATTGGTCTTTCTGGTTTCAATGAATTTAATTTACGCCATAAAGTTTGTTTTTCCTCCTGAATTGGCAAATCAGCAAGTTCTCTAACACGACTGGCTAATTCCTGTAAAATTTTTATATCTTTTTTATTTACCATTTTTTACATTAATTTAAATATTTATTACTTTACCTTTTTTCATTGATTCGTTCGCACGAATTGTTACTTCAAATGTTTTTAAAGCATCTATATAATCAGATTTAATCATAGAGGGATCTTTCTTTATTATAGATGAAATAAAAGCTTTATCTTCTTCTAACATAGGGTCAAGATTGGAAATATATGTTTCTTTTTTATTCCCTTTTTCTATAGTTATTGTATTTCCCTGGTATGTTAAAATTATATCCTTGCCAATAACTTCTACTGAGCTAGAGAATCCTCTCAAAAGCCATGTACAACTTATATTCCCAATAATACCATTGGTAAATTTTATTAGAGTAGTAGAGGCATCTTCTGAATTATATCCCTGGTAAATTTTATTATTTATTCCTTCAAATTTATATGCAAAAACCTGTTCTATTTCCCCCAGGAAGTATCTCATCATATCAACAGTATGTGTTGCTTGTTCTATTAATTGACCTCCAGACATTTCCTTTTTGTGTGTCCAGCCATATCCTCCGCCTGGAACTTCACCCCAATATGTGCCTCTTACTAAACCTATTTCTTCATTTTTTAAAATTTCTTTTGCTTTATCCACAATATCAAAATATCTAAGGACATACCCTACAGAAGTAATAATTTTTTTTTCTTTTATTTTTTCTGCTATTTTTTTTGCTTTTTTGAGGTCAAGATGCACAGGTTTTTCTATAAAAAATGGAATGTTTTTTTCAATACAGGTAATCTCCTGGTCTTTATGGGTAAAAGGAGGAATACATATATAACAGGCATCTACTTCAATTTCTTTAAGCATTTTTTTATAATCTGTAAATACTTGCCCTCCATAAATCCTGGCTGCTTTTTCAGATTTTTCTTTTTCAATATCACACATGCCAACAAATTTAACATCTGAAATTTTTGCTAATCTTTCCATATGCGCATTTGCAATACCTCCACAACCTATAAATACAATTTTTACACTCATTTTTTTCTCCCTTTGTTATTTTTTATTTAATATTTTATCCATACTTAAAGAAGTATTATATATAATTGTTTCAGAATAAAATTTATAAGGTCCCAATTCAGCAGTTAGATATTCATTATATCCAATTTTATTTAGTGCTTCTATAACTTTAGGCCAGTTAACATCTCCTTCCAAGAGTTCACAGAATCCTGTAATATTTCCTACAGAGGTTTTAAAATCTTTAAGATGTATTCTTTTTATCATTTTGCCAAGTATTTTTATCCACATTTCCGGATATCCATTAACAAGAACATTTCCAACATCAAAGTACACTCCAATATATTTAGACCCAATTTCTTCAACAAATCTTTTCATTTCAAGCGGACTTAAAAGAAATTTATTCCATACATTTTCAATTCCGATATATACGCCTGTTTCTTCAGCTGTTTCTGCTACTTTTTTTAAAGATTCCTGACTCCTTCTGTAACAGTCATCATAATCAGTATCTTCATTGACAATTCCCGGTACAACCAAAATAGCATCAGTTCCTAAAATTTTAGCGGATTTAAGAGCTTTTTCTATTACCTTTTCTCCTTTATTTCTTATTTCTTTATCTGGTGATGAAAGTGGATATTGCCATAAAAGTCCTGAAGATACACTTGCAATTTCCAGTCCTTTGCCTTCAATTTTTTTTCTCAATGACTCAATATCTTTTTCAGAACTTTTTAAAGAAAGATAGTCTTCTTCTGAAATATTTGGTTCTACTGCATTAAATTCTGCATCTTTTATAATATCCAAACATTTATCAAGAGACATTCCCGCTGGCTGTATCCATAAATTTATACTTTTTTTCATGGTTTCTCCCTGTTTTTTGTTAAATATATATTATTGTATTATACTTTACAATCTTTTTTTTATATTTGTCAACTATAGATAGATTTTTTTCTTTATTAGATAACAAATTTATGATATTATTTATATAAAATATAAAGGGAGGAAAAATTAGATGAAAAAAACTTTAATAAATGTAGGTATAATATTGTTGATTTTTATAATTTTTGCAGGTGGAATGTCTGTTTATTTAAAAAATAAACAGGAAAAAGAAAGTAAAATTTATATAACTAAAACATTATCAGACCCAAATTTTAAAGCCGTAGATTTACAGGGAAAGAGAATTTCTCTTAACAATTATAAGAATAAAAAGGTGGTTTTGCTAAATTTCTGGGCAAGTTGGTGTCCTCCATGCAGGGCAGAACTTCCTGATATGGCAAAAGTTTATGACAATCTTAAAAGTAAAGGACTGGTTATTATAGGAGTTGCAGAAAGCTCTTCCAAATCAGATGTTGAACAGTTAGTAAAACAAAATAAAATAAAATATCCCATTATAATGGATACCAATGGAAGCATTGCTAATCTTTACGGCGGTATAAATGCGGTTCCAACAGATTTTTTAATAGATAAAAATGGAAATATTGTAAATAAACAGGTTGGAATGTTTTTTGGGGAAAATTCAATTAAGGATTTTGTAAAACCATATCTGGATAAAAATAAAGGGAAATGATTTGCTTACACATTTTCTTGAACAATTAATAGAACATGGAAATTTAGGTTTTGGTTTAAGTTTTTTAGGAGGATTTCTTGCTTTTTTCAGTCCATGTATAATTCCTTTAATTCCTATATATTTTACTTTTATCACAGGAAAATCATTAGATACTATAGATAAAACAAGATGGTTTTTGTTAAGGGAAACAATTGTTTTTATTCTTGGTTTTTCATTCGTATTTGTTGTTTTGGGAGCAACTGCAACATCATTTGGAACATTTGTATTAAAAAATCTAAAAATTTTTCGCATCATAGGAGGTATTTTTATTTTATTTATTGCTGTAAATGTTCTTGGGCTTGTTAATCTTTCTTTTAATTTAAAAGAACCTCGGATACATATAAAAAAAAGAATACCTTTTATTGGTTCTTTTGTTTTTGGTGCTGTTTTATCAATTACATGGCTTCCATGTATAGGTCCTGTCCTTGCAGCAATTCTTACATTGGCAGCATTTGCCAAAACATTAAAAACAGGAATTATTTTTCTTACTTTTTTTTCTTTTGGTCTTGCCATACCATTTTTAATTTTAGGATTCTCTTTTTCCAAATTAAAAAAATGGCAGGAATTTATAAGGAAACATTATAAAAAAATTCAATCTATTACAGGAATTCTTCTTCTGATATTTGGTTATCTTTTAATTAATTCTTCAGTTCTATATAATATCATTTATCCTCATCTTATTCAGTGGAGTTATAAATTATAATAGAATAAATATTTTTTGAATGTAAAAAATAACTACTGATTATTGATTATACTTATTTAAAAATAAAAAAAAGTGTTCTTAAAAAAATAAATAGTATTTTAGAATAAACTTTATAAAAAATAATTTATTGTTTATATATTTACATGAAAAATAGAGGCATAAAAAGTACATTTTTATTTTTGTCAAAAAAACTATAGTTTTCAGATAAAATTATTATTTTACCCGGAGAATATTTTTCTTTAAAAGTAAATAATGATTTTCCTATTTTATTAAAACCTAAAATTGATTTTACCTCTATAGCAATAATCATATTATTTAGTTCAATTATAAAATCCACTTCTGCTCCAGATTTTGTTCGCCAATAGTTTATATTATATTCTTTTTTCAACATTTGGGATACGATAAAATTTTCATTAAGATTTCCTCTGTCAATTCGTTTATCCATTTCCTGAAAATTATTAAGTACTATATTCCTGAATCCATTATCTAAAAAATAAATTTTAGGTGATTTAGCAATTTCAGTTCTTTTATTTTTATAAAAAGGTAATATTTTTTTTATCACAAAAGTTTTTTCAAGAATATTAATATGTTTCAGCAGATTACTATAATTAAGCGAAGATATTTGGCATAATTCATTATAAACAACAGTAGAACCTATTTGTAAAGCCAGTGCTTTTATAAGTTTTTGTAATTGGTCTTCACTTCCTAATTGAAGAATATCCCGTATTTCTCTTAAAAAGTAAGTATTAAAAATATTCTTCAAAATAGTTATTTTTTCTTCTTTATCTTTTGCTATCGCAACTCTTGGATATCCGCCAAATAAATTATATTCATAATAATATTTACTTATTTCATTTATTATTTCTCTGGATATAACAGGAGGCTTTATTCTTTTATTATATATATAATCATAAATTTTTTGTTGAATATCGGTATATATATTTTCATAAAGAGAAGGGTTCCTATAGATTAAAAATTCTTCAAAGGTAAGAGAAAAAAGATAAAATATAAATATTCTGCCTACAAGATATTTAACAGCCTGATGAGTTAAATCAAGAGCCGATGAACAGGAAATAATAATTTTAATATTATAAGTATCATAAAGGTATTTTAATTTTTGTCCACCATTTTTCGCATATTGAAATTCGTCTATAACCAGATATTTAATATTTTTTCCATATAAACTATAAAATGTTTTTATGTCATTATTAAACAAATCAAGAATTTCTCTGTCTTCAAAAGTGATATACGATGTGTTTTCAAGAGATTTTATAATTTCTTTTAAAAGAGTTGTTTTGCCCGATTGTCGTGGCCCTATAATAGCTAATATTTCAGGTTTATTTAAATAATTTCTAATTTTATTTTCCAGAGTTCTTTTAATGTACATAATTATACTCCTGTTAAAATTAATACATTTAAAATTTTAGCAGGGATAAAATTTATTGTCAATACTTTTAATATTTTTAAATTGATTAATCTTTTTATGAATTTTGTTAGAGATAATTTATTGATTGTTTTTTCCATAATTTATGATATATGCTATAATACTTTATCTTTTTAGATATTAATAAAATTGATAAATAGAAGTATATAATATTTAAAAATAGAAGTAAATATTTGCAGATACTTTTTAAAAGTTTAATAGGGAAGACTGTGAAAATCAGTCACGCTCCCGGCGCTGTAAGGGTTACAAAGGTCTTACCATAAAAGGGAAAGCACCACTGCTTATAAGCGGGAAGGTTGACCTGAGGATTAAACCCGAGTCAGAAGACCTGTCTGCAATAAAGATTCTCTGCGGATTTCAGAGAAAAGTTGGGTTAAAAAAGGGTATACCCACCGAAAGGTGGTTTTTTTATTTAAAAACAAGAAAGGTGGTGAAAAAAAATGAAGAAAAAAGTTATTGCTAATAGAAAGTCTTGTGATGCAAAAGGAACAGGTCTATCTCATTATATTTTAGTGAACAAGAAAACTAATAAAAAATGATTAAAAGATAAAAAAAATAATCTAATCTGGAACAGAATAAAAATTTCTGTTCCAGATTAGATACTTATGGAGACAAAATGGTAAATTTAAATAAAACAGATAAAAACATAAATATATCTTCAACTGGTAAATTTTTTAATACAGGAAATGGATATAACTTTCAGATTATAGATATACAACATCCTGATTATATTGCAGTTGTAGACCCTGATACTGCTTTTTGGGCTCTTATTGAAAAAGAAAATATCTCTGAAAACTTAGAAGAAAACAGTGCGCTTATAAAACAATATAAAGAAAAAATTAAAGATTTTTCTTCTGAAATGTATGACCTTCGTTTTAATCTTTCTCTTTCTGCTGTATATTTTAATCCTACGGAAAAGTGTAATCTTAACTGTGATTATTGTTATATACCTGAATCTTTGCGTAAAAATGGTAAAAACATGTCCAAAACTGATATCTTTAAAGCAATGAATATATTAAAAGAATATTTTACCAAAACTCTGCCTGAAAATAGAAAACCCCAGATTATATTCCATGGGGCAGAACCTATGCTTAACAAAGAGTATTTATTTGAAACAATAGATGCTTTTAAAAATGATTTTGCATTTGGAGTACAAACAAATGGAACCCTTTTTGATGATAAAGATCTGGAATTTCTAACTTCCAGAGATATAAGTATTGGTTTATCTTTGGATGGGCATATAGATAATATTGCTAATATAACACGAAAGAATTGGGCAGGGAAAGGAGTTTTTGAAAAAGTTGTAGAAACAATAAAAAAATTAAAAGGTTATCATAATTATAGTGTTATCTGTACAGTAACAACTCAAAACATGAATTGTCTTACAGATATAATTGAATTTTTTCATGGATTGGAAGTTCCTTATTGTATGCTTAATCCTGTTAGATGTACTATGTCTGGAGCAAGAAAAATAAAACCCAGGGATGACCAAATGGCTCAATATTATCTTTCAGCACTTGATAGAACATATCAATTATATCAAGAAACAGGAAGAAAAATAGTAGTTGCTAATTTTGCCAATGTACTTATGAGTATTCTTGCACCTACAGGCAGAAGGCTAATGTGTGATATTTCTCCATGCGGAGGAGGAAGATGTTTTTTGGCCATATCCGCTGATGGGAATACTTTTCCATGTAGTGAATTTATTGGGCTTGATGAATTTTGTGGAGGAAATATTTTTAAAGATAATATAAAAGATATTATTAATACTTCTCCTTTTATGACGGTAAAACAAAGAAAAGTTGAAAATATTAATCCATGTTTTCGGTGTGCAATAAAACATTTTTGCGGGGCTCCATGTCCTGCTGAAGCATATTCAATGAATGGGGATATAAATACTGTGGGTGCTTTCTGTGAATTATATGAACAACAGGTAAGATATGCCTTTCGTTTAATTGCAGATGGCAAAGAAGATGCATATTTATGGGATAATTGGAATTCTGATATGACCAACTCGTTTGAAATAACAATCTAATAAAAGACTTATGGATATAAAAAATATAAATTTTTCTCATGGTGGAAGAATTTATGAATATGAAAGAAAGTATAAAAAAAAATTTATTGATTTTAGTGCAAATATTAATCCTTTAACCATTCCTCAAAATATAAAAAACAAACTTTTAAAAGAATTTGATGGAATTTCACACTATCCGGATCAAACAGATACAATAAAAACCATATCTGATTATTTTAAAATTAAAGAAGAAAACATACTAATGGGAAATGGTTCCTGTGAACTTATATACTTATTATTTCAATCTTTAAGAGTAAGATATAAGTCTGTTCTTATTCCTCAGCCTGGTTTTTCAGAATATGAAAAAGCCGCCTTAATCAATAGATATAAAATAAAATTTGTTTCTTTAGATGAAAAAAATAATTTCTTTCTTGATATATCCAAAATAATTAAATCCGATATGATTTTTCTTTGTAATCCTAATAATCCCACAGGAAACCTTATTCTCAATTCTTATAATGAAATAAAAAATTTACCACAGAAATTTATTATTATTGATGAAACATTTATTGATTTTTTACCTGATTCAGAAAGAAAAACTTTTATAAAATATTCTATAGAAGATAAAAGAATAATAGTAATAAGGTCTTTTACCAAATTTTTTGCTATTGCCGGATTAAGAGTGGGATATATAATTGCCAATAAAGATATTATAAACCTATTAAAAAATTATCAGGTTCCATGGAATGTTAATAGTATTGGTTTATCTGTGATAAATCTTGTATTGAAAAATAAAAAGTATAGAGAAGATACATTATCTATGATTGAAAAAGAAAGAAAATATCTTTTTAACGAAATTTCAAAAATAAAATATTTAATGCCATATTCTTCTGTAGCAAACTTTTTACTTGTAAAAATAATAAAAAAAGAATTAACCAGTGATATTATAATGAAAAAACTGTTAAAAGAAGGTATTATTATCAGAGATTGTTCAAACTTTAGAGGACTTGACAATCACTTTTTTAGAATATCTGTTTTATCTCATAAAGATAATAAAAAACTAATAAATTTTCTACATGGCATATTTATCTAATATAAGTTTACTTCAGTTAATTTTAAGAATGTTTTTGGAATAGGTTTCAATCAATCGTTTATATACTGGATTCATTTTAGAAGTATCGTTTATCAATAAGGCTTTTCTTAGGTAAATATATATTTGATTTTTAACATATCTTAATGAATCTGAATTTTGTATAAATGTATATATTTTAAATTTATCATTTTCTGTTATATTTTTTTGTGTCATTATTTTTTTTATACTGGACTTAACATTTAAATTGGATTTATTATATAGATACCAAATAAGAAATGTTTTTTGTATTTCTTTTATATCATTTAGATTTAATTTACCGGATCTTTTACTGAATATATCTGTAATATCATCAATATCATCCTTTATCTGGTATGCTCTTCCTAAATATATTCCCAATTTAAAAAGTTTATCTATATCATATTTTTCAGCTCCAGCGAGTATTGCACCTATTGTAAGAGGAGCAGAAAAAGTGTAAATAGAAGTTTTTAAATCATATATTTTATAAATATCATCCTCTGTATCTATATTTTCAAAATTTGAAATAATATCCATGAATTCTCCTTTTCCAGTGTATATAGCAGCATCAGTTAATTTTTTAAAGGCTATTTCCTTGCGGATGTGGTTTTCTTTGATGGATAAAAATAAATATGTTCCAAGAGCATACATAATATCACCTATTATAATAGATAAATCACTGCCATTAAATCTTGCATTTTTATATTTTGCCACATATTTATCCAAAATTTTATGCATTGAAGGTCTTCCTCTTCTCATATTGGATTTATCAATAATATCATCATGAACAAGTATTGAATTGTGTAATAATTCCAGAGATATTGCTGTTTTGTATAATCCCTCGGGATTTTTTTTAGTAAAACCTGAATATCCAATAATAAATAGAATTGGTCTTATTCTTTTACCTTTTTTCAAAATAAAATTTTTAATATTGTTAAAGATTAATGGGAATTTATTTAACTGATAAGTTTGATTTATCTCATTAAAATAATCAACAAGTTCTATCTCAATTTTTTTTTTTATTTCTGTAATCATAGGTGAGTTTATTCTTCCTTTTCTTCATACTTTTTCTTCAATCCTTCTACAATATTAGGGTCCGATAAGGTGCTTGTATCTCCAATAACTTTCCCTTCTGCAATATCCCTTAATAACCTTCGCATAATTTTTCCACTGCGGGTTTTGGGAAGTTCCTTGGTAAAGATTATTTTTTCAGGTTTTGCAATAGAGCCTATTTTTTTTACTACATGTTCCTTAATTTCTTGTTCATTCTGAAGTGATGGAATATTGCCTTCTTTTAGAATTACAAAAGCAGCAATTGCTTGGCCCTTAATTTCATGATAAATCCCAACCACAGCGGCTTCTGCCACAGTCTTATGGGAAACTAAAGCACTTTCCACTTCCATTGTACTTATCCGATGTGCAGAAATATTCATTACATCATCTACTCTACCTAAAAGCCAGAAATATCCTTCTTCATCTCGTCTTGCTCCATCACCGGTGAAATAAATTTCTTTGTTCCATTTTGACCAGTATTGCGAAACATATCTTTCATTGTCTCCATATATACCTCTTAACATTGCAGGCCATGGTTTTTTAATTGCAAGGTATCCCCCACCCACAGTAATTTTATTACCTTTTTCATCTAAGATATCTGCTACTATTCCAGGGAATGGTTTCGTAGCTGACCCAGGTTTTAAAGCTGTTAATCCAGGAAGAGGTGTTATAAGAATCATTCCTGTTTCGGTTTGCCACCATGTATCAACAATTGGACAACGTTGCTGGCCGATGTTTTTATAATACCACATCCATACTTCCGGATTTATTGGTTCTCCTACAGAGCCAAGTAAACGTAGTGAGGAAATATTATGTTTATCTATCCATTCTGTTCCACATTTCATAAAAGAACGTATTGCAGTTGGAGCGGTATATAAAATAGTTACTCCATATTTTTCTATTATTGACCAGAATCTATCTATTTCAGGCCAATCCGGAGCGCCTTCATATATCAAAACTGTTGCTCCACAGCATAATGGACCATAGACAACATAACTATGTCCTGTTACCCAACCAATATCTGCACTGCACCAGTAAAGGTCATCATCTTTGATATCAAAAATCCATTTTGTAGTAGCATATACACCAGTTAAATATCCACCTGTGGTATGAATAATTCCCTTGGGTTTCCCTGTAGTTCCAGAAGTATAAAGAGTATAAAGAATATCCTCACTCTCCATTGGTTCAGGTCTGTAATAAGATGGAGCGCTATCCATTAACTGATGCCACCAATGGTCCCTTCCTTCTTTCATTGGAACAGGAAAATCGCTTCTGCTTCTTTGTACTACAACTACATTTTTTATGGAAGGGGTTTTTTCCAGAGCATTATCTGATATATGTTTAAGAGGTAAAAATTTTCCCCTTCTGTATCCTCCATCTGCAGTAATTAAAACTGTTGCCTGTGCGTCGTTTATACGGTCAGATAATGCTTCTGCACTGAAACCACCAAAAACAACTGAATGGATAGCTCCAATTCTGGCACAGGCAAGTAATGCTACAGGAAGTTCCGGAAGCATTGGCATATAAATTATAATTCTATCCCCTTTCCGTACACCTAATTTATAAAGAACATTAGAAAATTTGTTTACCTGTTGGTATAAATCCCAGTAAGTCAAAACTTTTTGGTCACCTGGCTCACCTTCCCAGATAATAGCTGCTTTATTACGTTTACCGGCATGTATATGTCTATCAATACAATTATAAGAAGCATTTAATCTGCCTCCGACAAACCATTTTACATAAGGAGGTTCCCATTCCAGTACTTTATCCCATTTTTTGAACCAGTATAATTCATTGGCAAAATTTTCCCAGAATCCTTCAGGATTTTTGCTTGCAGTTTCATATATTGATTCATCTTTTATATTGGCTTGTGCCACAAAATTAGATTTAGGTGTAATCCGGCGGTTTTCATTTAACAAAACTGTCAACTCACCTGTGATTTGTTTATGACTGTTTTTTTCTTTTTTTTCTTCAATATTTTGTTTGGAACCACTTTGCTTTTCTGTTGATTTAATGATATTGGCAATTTGTTTCTTTAATTCATCAGGGCCTGCTGTTTTAGATAAATAAGTATCAATCTGTGGTTGAATTCCAATTTTTTGCATGTATTGCGTAAAAGAAATCTTATCCCCAAAAGATGTGAAAAGAATCACAGGTATTTTATTCAATTCAGGGTCATTTTTAATTTTTCTACAAACATCACTTCCATCAATCCCGGGTAGCATTAAATCCAATAATATTATATCAGGCTTGTTTTTTTTGATAGATTTAATTCCTTCTATTCCATCATATGCAGTAAAAATTTGATATCTGTCTTCTAAAAATATTTTAATTGTTTCAACAAAATCTTTATCATCATCAATTAATATAATGGATTTATCTTTCATTTTTTCCCTCCTTAAAAAATTTTATTTAAACTGCAAATATTGCAATTGTTCTTACTGGAAAGGGTAAAAAAAAATTTGTTCCTTTTCCCAATATACTTTCTACCCTGATATCACTATTATGTAATTTAAGAACTTCTTTAACAATACTCAATCCAAGACCCGTTCCCTGTTTATCTATATCCTGAGCATTTTTACTTCTGTAAAATTCATCAAATATTTTATTTATATCAGAAGGTGGTATTCCAATTCCTGTATCCCATACTTTTATATGAAAGCATTCTTTTTTATCCGGTACAGGTTTAATCTGAATTCCAATCTTTCCATAGGATGGAGTATACTTAATTGCATTAGTTAAAAGATTTATAAACACCTCTTTAAGGGTTTCTTTATTAGCAAAAATAAAAACCTCATCATTGGGAATTTCATATGATAATATTAATTTTTTATCTTCTATATAAAATTTATTTTCTTCTATTATACTGTTTATTAGTTCTTTCAGAGAAAATTCTTCTTTCTTAAATTTTTCTGAAGCTCTTATTTTTGAAAGATGTAAAAGATCTTTCACAAAATTAAGTAAAGATAATGTTCTTCTTTCTGCTCTTTCAAGCATTTCTTTTGTTTTTTCTGTTATGTTTCCTGTAAGTCCTTCTAATACAACCTTTATACAATTCTGTATCGTGGAAAGACTGGATTGAATATCATGGGTAACTGTTAAAACATAGCGTGATTTTATTTTATCCTGGTCTGCCAGTTTTTTATTGGCCAATATCAAATCCTGCTCTCTTTCTACTAATTTTTCACTAATACTACTGGTTAAATAAACAGCTAAATATAAAGTACTTGCTATTGCTCCAAATATTCCCAGAACATATATTTTGTTAAAAATAATTGCATGTTTTCCGGAAATCAAATATATCAAAGAATAATAAGGTGTGATTTTTATATACTCAAATATAATCATAAGCCCTATAAGGCCGGTTGCTAAAGTGGCCTGTAGATACGCATCTTTTTTAGATAATATAGTACTTGCGGTAATCATATGAAAGATGAAATAAAAAATAAAAGGATTTTCAATTCCACCAGAAAAATAAAGTAAATATATAAGCATTATTAAATCTGTGGAAATTTGTACATTGGCAAATATATTTGCTTTTTTTAACCATGTATTGTTTTCAGAAATTTGTTTTAATTTTTTATAATAGAAATAAAAAATAACATTAAACAAAAAAAGTGCAATAGCCCCTGCATATAAAAAAATAAAAGGTAAAATGATTTTAAGAATAAAAATACTTATTGATATAATTAAAAAAATACCTATGACAGCTAGCCATCTTAATTTTATAAACCATTCCAATCTGATATTTAATTCTTTTGCTGTCATTTTTATAAGGTTTTTTCAGGCCAATTAGTCCATTTACTTTCTTTTTGTATTAAAAGTGTTTTTATTTTTTTCACCAAATCATCAGACTTCACAGGTTTATTCAAAAAATCATCAACAGGAAGGTATTCATTATCAGTTTTATCTGAAAAATTGAATTGAGGATATTCAACATTTATAGCCGTAAGCATTAAAATAGGTATTTTAGTCAGAGACTTTTCTTGTTTCAATTTAAGACATAAATCAAATCCAAGAGTTTTATGTTCAGGACCAAACATAACATCAAGAATTATAAGGTCAGGATTATTTTCTTTGATTTTTTGTAAACCATCTTCAGGATTAGTGGCAAAAGTAATAATGAAATTATGGGGTTGAAGAATAATTTTTAATGTTTCAGTTATGTCAATATCATCTTCAATAATGATTATTTTTGCATTTTTTACTTCTTCCATATGTCCCTCCTTTATAGGGAAAATAATTTGTTTTTTATAATAACATTTTTAAAAAATTATGTAAAATTTAAATAATTCGTTTTTTATTTCTGTTTTTTTAATTTTGCTTATATGATAATAAATATAAAAAGTAAGTTAACAAATTTCACTATTTATAAAGATATAATGAATAAAAATATAAAAAAATTATTAATTGTAAGAATTCTTAGAAGTCTTGGGCAGGGAATTTTAATAGTTAATTTTGCTCTATATTTAAAGGCTTTGCATTATAATAGTATGTTGATTGGTATTCTATATGCTTTTATCAGTTTATTTAATGCTGGTGGGTCCTTAGCTGTAGGATTATTAAGTGATAAATATAAAAGAAAGCCTTTTTTAATAATATATACAATTTTTTTATTTTTTTCCACAGTTATACTGCTTTTTACAACAAATTATTATTTTTTATTGATAGCTTCTGCTTTTGGTAGTTTTGGATTATCTCAAATGGGTGGGGCAGGAATGTTTGGTCCTGCAGACATTGCATGGTTTTCAGAAAGAATTAAAGCCCGTGAAAGAGGCCATATCCTAAGCTTAAGAAATTCTTTAAGCGCTTTTGGAATGAGTATAGGTGCTATGATTGCCATGTTGCATCCTATATTGGCACATATTTATCATAATAATATTTTATCTTATAGACCTTTTTTTATTTTTATTGCCCTGATATCATTAATTACACTACCTATATTGATGACAATAAAAGAAGAATATAAAACTCAAAATTTAAAATTATTTGAAGAAGATAAACAAATTTCGGATACTGATGAAATTAAAATTTGCAAAAAAGAAAATCATAATTTAAAAAAATTAATTTTCTTAAATTCTATAAATGGTATTGCCATAGGATTAAAAGGACCTTTAATTGCTTATTGGTTTGCACTAAGATTTAATGTTGGAGTAGAACTAATTGCCCCTATTTTATCTATATCTTTCTTTTTAACAGGTATATTATCTTTTTTTACAGGACATCTTACCAAATATATGGGACTTATAAAATTATCCACAATTTCAAGAAGTGTAGGTGTTATTTTTTTATTTCTTATTCCTATTATGCCGATATATGGTTTGGCTGCAATTATGTATATATTACACCAAATATTTAACATAAGTTCTGCTGGACCACGGCAGGCTATTTCAATAAGTCTTGTTAGAAATAAAAGAAGGGGATTTGCTACAAGTTTAGATGCTTTTTCCATGCAATTACCACGTTCTATTGGTCCTTATCTTGTAGGGTTTTTATTAGATACAGGATATTTTGCTCTTCCTTTTATATTGGCTGCAGGTATGCAGGCTATATATGTAATATATTATAGAAAATTATTTAAAAAATATGATTTCCCTGATATTTGAAATAATTTAATTCTGTTGTTATTATTTTTTTAACTTTTTTTATTTCATTTTTTCTTTTTTTATAATTTTCTTCAACAATAGATTTAAAACTATCAAGATCATACATATGAACATCAGTTATATTTTTTACAGAAGAGTCTACATCTCTTGGGACAGCAAGATCAAGAATTAATAATGGTTTTTTTCTGTTTTTCATAATATCTTCTATGTGTTCTTTTTTTAAAATAATATGAGGACTTGAGGTAGAACTGATAATAATATCTGCATCTTTAAGTTTTTTAGGAAATGTATTAAATCTTATGGCTACACCCCCACAAAAATCAGCAAGTGTTTTTGCTTTGTCAAAAGTTCTATTTGCTACAAAAATCCCTTGTATATTCTTTTCTTTCAGATATTTACTTAGAAGGAAAGCAATATTGCCTGCACCAATTATAATTATTTTTTTATCTTTTATGGAACCAAAAAAATTTTCACATTTTTTTATAGCAATACTTGCTATGGAAATATGACCTGTAGAAATTTTTGTTTTATCTCTTACTATTTTACCAGTTGAAATAGATTTGCTGAAAATTTTTTCAAGAAGTTTATCTACGACATTTATTTCTTTGGCTATTCTAAAAGCTTCTTTTACCTGTCCTAATATTTCTGTTTCTCCAACAATTTGAGAGTTTATTCCTGATGCTACTTCAAATAAATGTTTTATTACAAAAGTATCTTTAAATACATAAAAGTATTTTTCAATTTCATTAGTACTGCATATAAAAAAATTTTTAATAAATTCTTTTATAAAATTTTCTCCTGTTTCAGAATCACAGGTTATATGTGAATATATTTCCATCCTGTTACATGTTGAAAGAATAACGACTCCTTTTATGAAATTTGTTTTATGTAATTCTAAAAGAGCATATTTTATTTTTTCTTTTGTAAGATAAAATTTCTCTCTTTCGTTTATTTCTGCTTTTTTATGATTTATTCCTATTGTTATTATATGCATTATTAGATAAGTAAAGGATTTTAATTTATATTTTATAGGATTATAACAAAATGCAAAATCTGTGTCAATTTTATGTGTATCACATAATAATTTCTGAGATTTGCAAATCTGAAAATTAAGCATTTTCTATAGAATTTGACGATATAATCAATATGGTATATGATTATTATTATCATTTTATTAAAGTATTATTATAAAACAAGAACAAATATGTTTATTTGGATAATATCTATAGGTATTATAGGGTTATTGATATCTTCTCTTATTGCAAGATATATTTCAAGAGAACCACAAGGAACATCTGGAATGAAGGAAATATCATTAGCAATAAAGGAAGGGGCTATGGCTTTTTTGAAAAGGCAGTATGGTACAATTGCAAAATTAACATTTATTTTTGCATCTCTTATACTGCTTATTTATACTTTGAGTGGTAATCCTTCTTTTGGATGGCATACTGCCTTGGCTTTTGTACTTGGGGCATTTTGTTCTTCTGTAGCAGGTTTTATTGGAATGTATATTTCTGTAAGATCAGGGAACAGAACTGCAACAGCAATTTCAGAGAGTACAAATAAAGCTCTAAAAATTTGTTTACGTGGTGGTGCTGTATCGGCTATTCTTGTTGTTTCTCTTGCTCTTCTTGGAATTGCAGGTATATTTTCTATTTATGGTGGCTTTATAAATCCGCAGGTTACCCCTTTAATGATAGTAGGGTTTGGATTTGGTGCGTCTTTTGTTGCGCTTTTTGCACAACTTGGAGGGGGTATATATACAAAGGCAGCTGATGTGGGTGCAGATCTTGTTGGAAAAATTGAAGTGGGTATACCTGAAGATGATCCAAGAAATCCAGCAGTTATTGCAGACCTTGTTGGAGATAATGTGGGAGATTGTGCTGGTCGTGGTGCGGACCTTTTTGAATCTATAGTTGCAGAAAGTATAGGCGCTATGATTCTCGGTATACCTTTATATAAAGTTTTTGGTTTGAACAGTATTTTCTTCCCTTTGGTAACCATTTCTTTTGGTCTTCTTGCTTCAATAGCAGGGATTATGTCTGTAAATATTGGTGAAGATGAAGACCCGATGCGTGGACTTAATAGAGGATATCTTTTTACTACCATACTTTCTACTATTGGTTTTGCAATAGCAATCTATTTGTTTTTTCCGCAGTACTGGTTTAATTTTTTTCTTGCCGGTTTTCTTGGCATATTGACAAGTCAGGCTTTTGTTCATATTACCCAGTATTATACAGAAGACAAATATAAACCTGTAAAAGAGATTATTAAATCTTCTGATACTGGAATAGTAACAAATATACTCACAGGATTTTCCATAGGATTGGAAAGTACAGGATTATCTGTACTTGTAATATTAGGTTCTTTATTTTTTTCTTTTTATCTTGG
>JAJYYV010000061.1 GCA_021800535.1 bacterium
CATCACAGGATGAAAATATGTGTGGTAGAGCCTATGAGCTCTATGGGATCCTTTTGGCAAATGATATACAATCATGGACAGAAGATACTGAAGGTACAGACCAGAGCATAATTCAGGTAACATCTGATTGGTGGGGAATAACAGGAAGAGATGTAAAATTTTTATCTTACTGGTCAAAAGGCCCTGCAGTTGCAGTCAGACTTACACCAAATGGAGCAAATAATGAATGGAGGAGTTGTTATGCAAGTGCTTATATAAACAGAAAAGAAAAAAAGATGCTTATAGTTGCTCTTAATACAAGTGCATATTGGTTAGCTGAGGCACGATATAAAAGTGAAGGGAATTTAGGGTATTTTTTACATCTTAATTTAAATAAACTTGGTTTGGAAGGTAAAATTTTAAGAGTAACAGATGCAGAATCATTTGGGACACTTAAATTACCATATAAAAATGGAATAATACCTTTGACTATGAATCCACATGAGGTAAAGTTAATAAGTATTACCTGGGGAGGAAAGAAAGGGCATAATTTTTTCAGTTTTTTAAAAGATAAATCTAAAGGGCTATAAGTTTTTATTTGTCAATTTGACAAGAATTTTATTTTTATTAAAATATATAGATGTGAAAATTTAATAATATTAATTTATGTGATAAAAATCTCATAATTTTTTTGAATATTGACTGATTAAACCTTTTATATAAAAATATATTATTACAAAGGAGGGATAGCTATGGCAGAATTAAAAGTAAAACCATTAGGGGATAGGGTGATCGTAAAACCTCTTGAAGCCGAAGATAAAACAAAGGGAGGAATTATTCTTCCTGATACGGCTAAAGAAAAACCTCAGGAGGGCAAAATTGTAGCAATTGGGAAAGGCAAGGTTGATGATGCCGGAAAATCTGTTCCTATGGAAGTTAAGATAGGGAATAAGGTTTTATATGGAAAATATTCCGGAACAGAAATCACTATTGCTCAAGAACAATATATAATTTTAAAAGAAGAAGATATATTAGCGGTTATTGAATAAAAAACATAATAAAGGAGGAAGAAAAAATATGGCTAAACAGATGGTTTTTAGTGAAGAAGCAAGAAGAGAAATGTTAAAAGGAATGGAAATTGTTGAGGAAGCATTAAAACCCACATTAGGACCTAAAGGAAGATGTGCAGTTATTGAAAAGAAATTCGGGTCTCCTACTGTAATCAATGATGGAGTAACAATCGCAAAAGAAATAGAATTGGAACAGCCTTATCAAAATTTAGGGGCCCAACTTTTAAGAGAAGTTGCTTCAAAGACAAATGATATTGCAGGAGATGGAACAACTACTGCAACAATCCTTGCTCTTTCCCTGGCAACAGAAGGATTTAAAAATGTTGCAGCAGGGGCAAACCCTGTTCATTTAAGAAGAGGTATAGAAAAAACAGCAAAGGCGGTTGTGGATAATCTTAAGAAAATGAGTAAACCTATTCAGGATAAACATGAAATTCAACAGGTTGCCTCAATTGCAGCTGCAAATGATGCAGAAATAGGAAAAATTATTGCTGAAGCGATGGATAAGGTTGGAAAAGAAGGAGTTATTACTGTAGAAGAAGCAAAAGGAACAGAAACCGAATTAAAGGTTGTTGAAGGTATGCAGTTTGATAGAGGATATCTATCTCCTTATTTTGTTACTGATGCTGAAAGAATGGAGGCAGTCTTGGAAGATGCCTTAATTCTTATCCATGATAAGAAGATATCTGCTATTAAGGACCTTTTACCGCTTCTTGAAAAAACAGCCCAGACAGGGAAACCTCTTCTTATAATTGCTGAAGAAGTTGAAGGAGAAGCTTTAGCTACCCTTGTTGTTAATAAAATACGAGGAGTTTTGAATGTTTGTGCTGTAAAAGCCCCTGGTTTTGGAGATAGAAGAAAAGCAATGTTGGATGATATTGCTATTCTTACAGGAGGAAAAGTAATAGCGGAAGAACTCGGTATGAAACTTGAAAATGTGGATATATCTATGCTTGGGAAAACAAAAAGAGTTGTTATTGATAAGGAAAATACAACTATTGTTGAAGGTGGCGGAAAATCTTCTGATATTCATGGAAGAATATCCCAGATAAAAAAAGAAATAGAAAAAACAACTTCGGATTATGATAAAGAAAAACTTCAGGAACGTCTTGCAAAACTTGCTGGTGGTGTTGCTGTTATTAATGTTGGTGCACCAACTGAATCTGATATGAAAGAAAGAAAAGCAAGGGTTGAAGATGCTCTAAGTGCTACCAGAGCAGCTGTTGAGGAAGGGGTTATACCAGGTGGTGGAGTTGCTCTTTTAAGATGTCAGCAGGTAATTGATAAACTTGATTTTTCTGAACCGGATGAAAAAACTGCCGGTCAGATTGTCCGAAAGTCTTTAGAAGCTCCACTAAAACAAATTGCTGAAAATTCAGGAAGAGATGGGGCAGTTGTAGTTGAAAAAGTTTTATCAAGTGATGATGTAAACTTTGGATATAATGCAGAAACAGATAAATTTGAAAATTTGGTAAAAGCGGGTATTTTGGACCCCACAAAAGTAGCGAGGTCTGCATTAGAAAATGCTGTAAGTATTGCGGCACTTCTTCTTACTACGGAAACACTTATTACAGAAAAACCGGAAAAGAAGGAAAAGATGTCTGCTGCTCCTGCATCCCCATATCCTGAGTACTAAAACATTAAGTAAAATTTAAAAAGAGTAAAATAAGCCCCGTCTAAAGACGGGGCTTATATCTTTTTGCCTTATGAAAATATACCATATTTATATATCAGGATTTGTGCAGGGTGTTGGTTTTAGATGGTATACAAAAGATATAGCAAAACAGTTAGGAATTAAAGGTTATGTCAAAAATCTTTCAGATGGAAGAGTTGAAATTATTGCTCAAGGCAATGAAGATTCTTTGAAAAATTTTATTTTTGAATTGAAAAAAGGACAACTTGGAGAAAATATTAGTAATATAGAAACTATAGAAGAATTTTTTTTCAGTAAATTTACTGATTTTACAATAGCATTTTGAAAAAAGTATAAAGTATAATATATGGAAAAAACATATAAAAATTCTGCAAAAGAAGGATTAGATATTAAACTTCCTGAGATAGAGACTTTTAAAAATCAATTTAAAAATTATAAAATTACTATTTCAATCCCGGAATTTACATCTATATGCCCTAAGACAGGAAATCCTGATTTTGGTACTATAACAATAGAATATCAACCTGACAAAGATATTATTGAACTGAAATCTTTGAAAATATATATACAATCTTACAGAGATTTACCCATATTTTATGAAAACTCTGTGAATTTAATTTTAAAAGATATTGTAAAATTTTGTAAACCTGTATGGATAAAGGTAAAGGGAGAATTCAGACCCAGAGGTGGAATTTCTTCAGTTGTTGAAGCGTCTTACCCTTAAAGATGGATATTATTGATTTTCATACTCATGCATTTCCTGATAATCTCGCTGAAAAGGCAATAAAGACTATAGAAGAAAAAAGTGGTATGAAGGCTTTTTTAAATGGAACAATTTCATCCCTTCTTTCATCTATGGATAAAAATAATATTGCAAAAAGTGTTATCTGTTCTATTGCCACCAAACCCCAGCAGTTTGAATCTATTTTACAATGGAGTAAAAAAATAAGATCTGAAAGAATTATTCCTTTTCTTTCCATACATCCTGAAGATAAACAATTTAAAGAACATATAGAAATAATAAAAAAAGAAGGATTTAAAGGCATTAAACTGCATCCATACTATCAGGAATTTGATTTGGATGAACAGAGGATGTTTCCCATTTATGAAGAAATATACAAAAACCAGCTTATTCTTGTTTCCCACACAGGTTATGATTTTGCATTCCCATATATAAAAAGAGCTGGGCCAGAAAAGATTATAAAAATAAAAGAAAAATTTTCAGACCTTAAACTTGTCATTTCTCACCTTGGAGGATGGAAAGAATGGGAAAATGTCCGGAAATTGTTATGTGGACAAAAAATATATATGGAAATTTCATTTTCTTTGCAATTTATTGATAAAAAACTTGCCAGTGATATAATAAATTTTTATTATGAGGATTTTATTCTTTTTGGTTCTGATTCCCCATGGGGAGACCAGGGGCAAACTATTTCATTATTAAAAAGTCTTAATTTGGGAGGGAAAAAAGAAAAATTAATCTTTAACAAAAATGCTTTAAATCTTTTACAATAATTTATGCAATTATTTTAGGAAGTTCTTCAATAAGAGATTTTAAATGTTCTACCTCATCTTTTACCTTTCCTATTAAAATATAACAGCTGGAACCTTCATTAATAGCATCAGATTTTAAAATGTTGGATATAGATTGGAAAATAGAATCTAAAGGCTCTTTGATTTCTGAGGAAAATGTGGTTAAAAGCAGATTTCTAAGCCGTTCATTTTCAATTTTTGTTTCAACTTCTACAGCAGTTGATGCAAGCTGGACTGCTTCTGCTGCCATTGCTGTTTGATTGATAAACATTTCAAGTAAATGAAATTGTTCAGGATTAACAAATTGTGTTTCATTGTCCGAAAAAACACCGATAACTCCTACTATTTTTTCTGCTCCGGTAAGAGGAAGATAAAGACCTTTTGAACCGGATAAAGTCTCTGTAAATTTCCCTGCAGATTTTTTATTTTCATATACCCATTTTGCTACAGCTATTTCATTTTGTGAAAGATTTATTTCATTGGATTTTTCCAGAGCAATAACCAGATTTTTATTTTTGTCAGGTATAAAAATAATAGACCTGCATTTAAAAAAACTTTCAATATGTTTGATTAAAACTTTAAAAATCTCATTAAGATATGGATTTTTTGATAAATCTCTGCTTAATTCATAAAGAGCCTGCGTTCTGTCTTCTCTAAACTGCATAGTGGTGTTTTGTCGTCTAAGTTGCCCGGTAAGATAGGATATGGTTAATCCCACTACCAACATTACTGCAAATGTTATAAAATATTCTATATTATTAACATTAATACTGTTTAATGGTAAAAAGAAGAAATTAAAAAATATTACACTTAAAAATGAAGCAATAATAGATATCCTTTTTCCGTATCTAAAAGCAATCCATGTTATTCCCAGCAAATATATCATTATAAGGTTTACATGGGCGAATTGTAAGAAAATGGTTTTATCTATAATTGTACATAAAATAATAATCCCTATAGCCCGAAGAAGATTTTTTCCTGAAAAAGGAGACATGGTAATTTGAAGAATTGACGGTTTAAACTCTTTTTGTTGTATTTCACTACTTAATAAATATATATCTATCTCTTTAGCTTTATGGGCTAACCTATCAACAACCGACCCAAAAATATATTCCTGCCATTTCGGTTTTTCAGGTTTTCCCAAAATAATTTTTGTAATATTTTTGGAACTGGCGTAAGAAATTAAGGTATCTGCGATATCAATCCCTGCAAGAGTAGTTGTTCTGGCTCCTAATTTTTCTGCAAATCGCATAGCTTCTGCAATTAGTTCTCTTTCTTTTTGGTTTACCTGCCCTACGGTCT
>JAJYYV010000027.1 GCA_021800535.1 bacterium
CAATAATATCACCCATTCTTATAGAACTAAAACCTATTTCATTTTTATTTCTTGAACCGGTTTGATTATGCCGGTCAAATTTAAAGGCACTCTCAGGTTCCAGGTGTTTTACTTTACAAATAATCTCCCCTAATTTCAAAGCAGTTCCACTTGGAGCATCTTTTTTATTATGATGGTGGGTTTCTAATATTTCCACTTCATAGTCAGATAAAACATTAGAGGCATATTCCACAATATCCATCATAAGATTTACACCAAGACTCATATTGGGAGAAAAAAGTATAGGAATATTTTTACTTTTTTCAAATATTTTATCCTTCTGTTGTTTTGAAAAACCAGTAGTTCCTATTACCATTGGTAATTTATTCAAACAGGCAAATTCAAGATTTTGCAGGGTGGAATCCGGTACAGAAAAATCAATAATAATATCTATATTTTTTTCATGGCCGTTAAGGTCTGAACATAATTTTATTCCCGGAGCAATCTCTTTATTTATTAAGGGATGCTCTTTTGATTCTATACCCACAGAAATCAAAAGTTCTGAATCCTTATTGATAAGGTCTATGATTGTTAAACCCATTCTTCCACCCGCACCACATACAGCCACTTTTTTTTTCACTATTACTCCTTTCCTGTAATAATTTCTGCTCCAAGATTTTGAAGCTTTTTTTCAAAATTCTCATACCCTCTACGTAAATGATAGATTCTGGAAACTTCGGTTTTGCCTTCTGCCATAAGTCCTGCAAGAACCAGAGCCGCACTTGCTCTTAAATCTGATGCCATTACTTTTGCCCCATAAAATTTTTTTACTCCGCGAATTATAGCAGTCGCTCCATTTAAAATAATATTTGCACCAAGTCTGTTTAATTCTGATACATGTATAAACCTTTCAGGAAAAATTTTTTCTGTCACCACGCTTACTCCATCTGCCAGACACAAAAAAGCCATCATTTGAGCCTGAAGGTCTGTAGGAAAACCGGGATATGGCAGGGTAACAATATCTGTTGCCTGCCAGAAAGATTTTCCACTTACTTCTATATAATCCTTCCCTTTTTCACAAGTAATACCGCAGGCTGTAATTTTTTCCAAAAAAGCCCCAAGATGATAGGGTTGACATTTTTTTACTTTTATTTTACCGGAAGTAATAGCCCCTGCAAGAATAAAAGTACCTGTTTCAATTCTATCAGGTATAACTGTCCATTCCACGGATTTTAAGGTTTTTACACCTTCTATTTTTAAATAAGGGGAACCAATACCGGAAATTTTTGCGCCCATCGCTGAAAGATAAAGAGCCAGGTCAATCACTTCAGGTTCGCAAGCTGCAAACTCAATAATTGTTTCTCCTTGAGCAAAAACAGCTGCGCACATAAGATTACATGTTGCCAGGACACTGGAACCGAAATTCCCTCCAAGAAATATATATCTTCCTTTTAAACCATTTTCAGCATCTGCAACAATATATCCATCACTTATTTTTATATCTGCTCCTAATTCCTGTAAACCTTTTATATGAAGGTCTATAGGTCTTGAGCCTATTACACAACCACCGGGTAGAGAAAATTCAGCTTTTTTAAATTTTGCAATTAGAGGACCTAAAAAAGAAATAGACGCCCTCATAGTTTTTACAAATTCATAAGGAGCATCAAACTTATTTATTCCTGAAGAGTCTATTTCCAAAGTTTGATTGTCAAATTTTACATTTGCTCCAAGATAAGTAAGGATCTTTATCATTGTAAAAACATCTTCAAGCCTTGGGACATTATGTATAATACTTTTGCCTTCTGCCAAAATAGATGCTGCCATTATTGGTAAAACAGCATTTTTAGAACCTGAAATTTCCACTTCCCCAAAGAGTTTTTTCCCGCCATTGATTTCAAATTTTTCCATGTGTTTTTTATGTAAATTATAATACAAATATAAAACAAATAAAAATTTACCTGCATATAGATATGATTTTACCAGTTAAAAAATTTCTTATAATAGAAAGAATCTGTTTATAAAAAATAGAAATTGTAAAATGTGAGCAATAAAACCAGAAAATTTTAGGTTTCCCTATTGCCTTCCAAAATTCTTTTACCTGGGACCTTGGAATTATCATATCAAATATACCATTTATCATAATAAATTTTCTGCCATGGAAATTTGATGCATAGGTAAGAGGGTCTAAAAGAAACCATGAATATTTTGGAGAAATATTCTCAACACCTTTTTCTTTTATATCCTGCAGAAATACTTTATAATCACTTATAACACCTCTAATATGTCTAATTCTTAATCCTTTTAAAAAAGCTGTTAAAGATAATGGAAAGGTTATAGGACTTTTAAAAAATAATTTTCCTAAATTTGCCGCTCCAATAATAGAAATTCCAGCATCAATTCTGTGGTCAATTCCAAATAAGGCATTTAAAATAATAGCTCCCATACTTACACCAATTACACTTATAGGGAAATCAGAAGCATAAACAAATTCCGGAGCACTTTGGATAATATCAATTAATGCTCTGACATCAATAATTGCCTGCCTGTGAGCCATGTCAGAATGCTGCTGGTCCAAAGTTAAAAATAGCTGTCCGCTAAAAGTTCCTTTAGGTTTTCTATCCATATGAAATGGAAGTTCAATCAAAAAAGTTGAAAAACCCAATTCTGATAATTTTTTTACAAAAAAGAAAGGTTTTGTATGCTTTTTTTCATATAAACCATGAATATAGATTACTGGAGGAGAAGGTTTGGAAGGAAGAATAAAATTTACATAGACAGTATTATTCTCTTGATATTTTGTTATAACAGGAGAAGGAAAAGTTAAAACACCATATCTACTGCCATTTAAATTTTGTTTCCAGTAAATTTTATATGCAACAGGTTTTTTATAATTGAAAAAATCCATATAAAATTTTACCACATTTTAAAAATCACCACCCTATCAAGGAGTGCATAATCTTTTTTTATATCCACTATTTTTAAGGGATAAAAATTTGTAGTTAAAAAGAAATCTTTTTGTTCTGGAGAGATTTCCATTATAAGATATCCATTCTTTTTAAGAAAAGATTTTGCATATTTAATAATCTTTTTATGGTAAATAAGACCATCTTTTCCACCAAATAATGCTCTTTTGGGTTCCTTTTGCACCTCTTTTTGTAATTCCACCATTCCAGAGCTGGAAATGTAAGGAGGATTACTTACAATAAGATTATATAAAATCTTCTTTGGGGGAAAAAGATTGCATTTGAAAAATTTTATTCTATCTGCAGATTTTAGATGTTTTGCATTTATTAGCGCAGTTTTTATGGCTTTTCCAGAAATATCTGTTGCGATAATATCAGATTTTTTAAATTCTTTTGATAAACAAACAGCAATTATTCCTGAACCAGTGCATACATCCAAAATTTTTATTTTATCATTTCTTTGAAAAATTTGTTTTGCTGTTTCAATAATTAATTCTGTTTCCGGCCTTGGAATAAATACACCTGGTTCTATACTAAATTTATATTTCCAAAAATAGACCTGTTTTATAAGATATGCTGTAGGAATAAATTCTATTCTTTTTTGGATGAGAAAAAAATATTGATTTTCTTTTTCCCTGGGAATAATAATTTTTTCTGTCCAGAGTTTGTATCTTTTCACACCTAAAATATTTGAAAGAATTATTTCTGCTTCTATATTATAATCTTTAATCCCGGCATTTTTTAAAATTTCTTTGCCAGATTTTAAAATATCAAGAGCATCCACTTATTTTAGTGTTAAAAGAACCTGCAATGCCGCATGTCTTACCCCTTTATAAGGGTCTGACTGGGAAATGTATTGAAGTAATCCTGAATAATTTTTATTGGGATTACTTACAAGATACTTACCAAGAATTTTAACAATTCCCTGCCTCAATAATATTTCATCTGATAATTGTGTACCCCCAGCAGGATAATTTTCTTTCAACCTCCTTACAAGAGCGTTAATATGGTTATAATCACCAAGCTGAGCCTCTGCAAGATAATAGTGAATTAAAAAAGAATTATTGGCAAATACTGACCATGCATTTTGGACAGCATTTAAACAATTAGTGTTCCCTAATTTCCCCAGGACTTCAATAAGCATAAAAGCAAATGTTTGCACCCTTATAGCATGAGCTTTAAAAGAATTACTTAAACTAACAGAGATTTGCGGCTGTTGCATTTGCGGCATACCAAAATTTCCAAATCCTCCTGGCATACCCTGAGGCATTCCTGCGGGCATATTTTGTCCTATCTGCTGAGGCATTACAGAAGAAACTGCAGGAACATTAGATTGTAATGTCGCGAAATTAAAAGAAACAATTGCACTGTCTTTTGCTATATTTTCATTTAATTTATTTTCTTTATAGGCAATTTTTCTTAATTCTTTATATTTTTCTCTTAATGAATCATGATTCTTTTTTAAATCAGATTTAATGGTTTTTATTTCAGATGAAGTCAGGGTGGTATTATTGGTATTTTGGGAACCATTAAACATATTATTATTCCTAAACCCACCTGGTCTAAACATACCCATCATACCCTGTCTGCCTAATTTTTTATTTTCCTTATTTATAGTTTTTCTTAATTTTTTCATCTCAGTGTTTATTGTTTTCCTATTATCCTGCAAAGAAGAAATAGTCTGTTCATCATTGCTTATTTCTGAACTTGCATTCTCTATCCTAGTTTGCCAATCATTCACCAGAGAATTAAGAATATCTTTAAGTTTTTCTGAAAGATCAGGAGAATTCGTGATATTGCCAATTGATTGCAATGCCACTATCTTTAAAGAAAAACTTTCATCTGGTTTATTGAGAAAATCCAAAAGAAAGTTTCCTGCATCCTGAGTATTTGCCATTCCAATCGCAATAATAATATTTCTCCTTATTTCTAAATTTTTCTCCTGAGCAAAAAGGTTAATAAGCGACTGTAAGTTTTTTTGTATGTCTTGTTGGGAATAATAGGGCAGGCTTTGACTTGCAGTCTGTCTTACTGAAAGTATTCCATATTTTATTTCTTCAATTGTCTGTTCAATTGTTTTTTGGGACCGGGTTGTTTTAGTATTTATATTAGCATTATAAGGCATACCCGGAATCCCCTGCATGCCAGAAGGGATTCCCTTCATTCCAGGGGTCATCCCCGGCATACCAGGCTTAGATTGTTTTTGTTGTAAAGATGTTTCTGCTTTTGCTTCTTCTGCGAGTAATGCAATTTCTTCTGCTTTCCATTTTTTTAATATCTGCGATGTATTTGAAGTATCATTTACAGATGCTATCTGTTTATTAGCCATTTCAGACAAAATTGAATTGGGTTGGGCATTTATAACAGAATTAAAGTTCTGTATTGCCTTATTCTGGTGCCCTTCCATCATCTCAATCAAACCAAGATTATAATAAGCGGAAGCATTGCCTGAATCCAACTGAATTGCCTGATTATAATTTGTTATTGCATTTTTCAGGTCTCCTTTTTCCTGATAAGCTTCCCCTAAATAAAAATATAACATACTGCTTGATTCCCCCTGGTTTATCAATCCATTAAAATATTTAATTGCTTTTTCTATATTGTTACTATTTAAATATAAAATCCCTTTGCCAAGTGATGTATTATTTCCCTGTGAAAACACCAAAGAAACACTAAATAAACAAATTAACATGGGTAAAAAATATTTTATTTTTCTCATCTTATCCCATCTCCTTTAATGCCTCTTTTTTAAGATTTCCTATAAAAGATTCAATATTTCCATCAATGATTTCATTTAAATTATAAAGAGTAAGATTTATCCTATGGTCAGTAATACGATTCTGAGGGAAATTATATGTTCTGATTTTTTCACTCCTATCACCTGTTTTTATTTGTTTTTTTCTGTTTACAGAAAGTTCCTGCTCTTTTTGTTCCTTAATAATACTATTAATCTTTGACCTTAAAATTTTCATTGCCCTTAATTTATTCTGAATCTGGGACCTTTCATCCTGACAGGCTACAACTATACCTGTGGGAATATGTGTAATACGAACAGCTGAATATGTAGTGTTAACACTCTGTCCACCCTTGCCTGAAGAACAGAAGGTGTCTATTTTTAAATCTTTTGGGTCTATATCATATTCTTTTTCCTCTATTTCCGGAAAAACAGCTACTGTAGCAGCAGAAGTATGAATTCTTCCATTTGTTTCTGTAATTGGAACCCTTTGAACACGATGCACTCCACTTTCATATTTTAATTCACCATAAGAACCTTTTCCTTCAACAATAAAAACTATTTCTTTAAATCCGCCTATCTCAGAAGAATGAGAATTTAAAATTTCCATATTCCATCCTTTTTTATCCGCATATCTGCTATACATTCTAAAAAGGTCTCTGGCAAAAAGAGAAGCTTCTGTGCCTCCTGTACCAGCACGGATTTCCATTATACAATTTTTTTTATCGTCAGATTCGGAAAAGAAAAAATCCTGCAGGATTTCCTCTATTTGAAATAGTTGTTTATCTAAAATAGTCTTTTCTTCTTCTGCCAATTCAATAAGACTTTCATCTTTTAAAATATCTTCAATTTCTTTTCTTTTTTCTATAAAATTCCGATACTTTCCACCCAGAGAAACAATTTCCTCTATCTCTCCCACCTGTTTTATTTTTTCCCTATATGATGGATGTTTATAATTTTCAGGAAGAGAAATAAAACCAACAAGATTATTATATTGTTCTTCTATCTGATGAATTTTTTTTATAATAATCTCATTTCCAATTTTAACATTTTCCCCAGATTTATTTACTAACAGATTTTTTACCATATCTTCTATTAAATCTTTCAACCATACCTGTGGAATCAAGAATCCTTTGTTTACCTGTAAAATATGGATGACATTTATTACATATTTCAATCTTAATCTCAGGTTTTACAGAACGGGTATGAACCACATTCCCACATGCACAGGTAATTACAGATTCTTTATAATCCGGATGAATTCCTTCTTTCATTTTTGCCTCCAGTATTTATTAATTTTATTATACCATAAAAAGTAAAAATGAGAAATGTTTTATAACTTTTCCCCGGGAACAAAGACTCAGCGGCTTTTTTATAAATAAACAATTGTTTTTTATCATCCTGTCTGATTTTTAAATTTTTATGTGTTTTAAAATCATAAATATAAACTATATCATCCTTTATAATCAGCCTGTCTATATATCCCTGAAACAGCTGATTATCCATGAAAAACAGAAAATTCAGTTCATTGAAACTGTTTTGCACAGAAGAAATAATTTCTTTTATATTTTTAGAAATAATATTGTTGATATGTATATCCAATAATTCTTCATCAAAAATAGAGCCAAATTTTTCAAAATAATTCTTTGCTCTTTTTTTTAAAGATTCAAATTCTATAGGAATTTTATTGTTTCCGATTTCTGCCAGGATTTTATGTATTACCATCCCTAAAATCTCCTCATCATATTTTTCAGTAAAATCTGAAATAGTTTTATTAACAGAAGATATTGATGTCCATGAAACAGGAATAAAAGAATGAATCTGAGGCAAAAACTTTTTTATCTGTTTTTCTTCTTCAACATAAGAAAATGAAAAAAGATTTATATCTTCATCTTCAGAAACTTCTATTGCTTTATATTGCGGGAAGAACGGTTCTAAAATTTTTATCCAGATAGTATTTTTATCTACATCATTATAACCTATACATATAATCCCCTGTTTTGCTCTTGTAAGAGCAACATAAAGAAGATTTATTTCATCCTGTTTAATTCTTTTATAAAATTCCTCAGATAATTCTTCTTCTGATTCTGTTTTTAAACCAAATATGTATTTCTGCTGGGAATCCATTCCTTCTTTAGACTTATTATACATAACAGAACTATTTTTTTTATCTAATTTACCCTGCTCTATATCTATAAGAAAAACTATAGGGAATTCAAGCCCTTTAGAAGAATGAACTGTAAGAATTTTCACTGCATTTTCATTTTCTGTAAATATATCCCCTTTGGGTTCATTGGAATTTTTCATAAGATGTCTTAAACTTGTCGCTATCTGAAAAAGCGG
Source organism: bacterium (assembly GCA_021800535.1). Taxonomy (GTDB): domain Bacteria; phylum Ratteibacteria; class UBA8468; order B48-G9; family DTJG01; genus JAMDAS01. The sequence continues at coordinate 8,020 of JAJYYV010000027.1, forward strand.
AAATTTTTGTAAATCATTCAAAATAATTAAAAATTTTTCAATATTAGCCTTTTTCTGAACATTAAGGCTTTCTTTAAATTCAATTTCTTTTAAGATATCTTCAACTATATCCACAATTGATTTTTGAGATAATTGATTAGTGTATTTTAAAATAAATTCCCTGTTTATTTTAAATGCGGAGTTTTCTAAATGCCAGAAAGAAAGAGCATCAGAAGGGTCAATAAGAGCAAATACAATAGATAACATAAATAAAATTTCCGGTTCCTGATAAAATCCAATTCCGCCTATATTCACATAGGGAATTTCAAATCTATTTAATACTTCTTCAAGAATTGTAAGATGGGTCCTTTTTCTGAAAAGGATTGCAATATCCCTATATTCAATTGGTCTAAAAGATGCACTTTTTTTATCCCATACAGAATATTTATCTTTAAGAATTTTTTTTATTTTTTTTGCAATCCATTCATATTCATCTTTTTTTCTTATGTTAATTTTTCTATCTTCTTTTTCAAAGATTTTTATTTCTATGAAACCTTTATCCTGAAATGTTTCATTATTAAAGAAACTTCCTGGTTTTAAAAGTTCCTCCTGAGGAATTAAATTTCTAAAAATCTCATTGACAAATTTAATAATACCGGGAAAACTGCGAAAACTTTCTGTTAAAAATTGTTTTTTTAAATTACGGGAAAGAAATACTTCCGCCTGACTCATTAGTTCATTGTCAGCTCCACGGAAATAATAGATTGACTGCTTTTTATCTCCAACAATAAAAATACCATATGGCCTGCCTGTTTCTAATTTTGAACCATAGCCTGAAATCCAATCCAATATAAATTCTTTTATTATTTCCCATTGAAGAAAATTTGTATCCTGAAATTCATCTATAAAAATAATATCAATTGATTCGTCAAAATCATAAAGAATATTCAAAGATTCAGGATTTTCTTTTATAATAGAGTATGTCTTGATTTCAAGGTCATTAAAATCAATAAAAGATTTTTCTTTTTTAATCCCTTCATATATCGTTTCTATAGATAAAAGATATTTATATATCATGGAAGTAATCTGAGAATCCACTGGTTTGCCAAGAAATATATGAGGATGAAGTCTATGCAAATCATTAATAAATTTAAGCAGGTCATTCAGTTTAAGTCTTTGACAAAGAAAAATAAAATCTCTATCATCACCAGAAATGTTTCTAAGAAATTTATATTTTGCTCTTTCAAAAAGAATACTGGATGTGTTTTCATCTGCAACTATAAATAAAGGGTCTATACCAAAAAGGAAACCAAATCTTTTTAGTATTCCTCTGCAAAAGGAATGTATTGTAGAAATTCTTATACGGAAAAGATTATTTTCCAGTCTGATTATTTCATACTCATCATTAATATCCGGCTTTGTCTTATTCCATATCCTGCTAATAATTCTTTCTTTCATCTCACATGCTGCTTTTTCTGAAAAAGTAAGAGCAAGAAAATGTTTAAGGGAATCTATAGAGGGACTTTGTTCAAATTTCAGGATAAATTCTTCTGTAAGTATATGGGTCTTTCCAGTGCCTGCAGAAGCTTCAATTATTTTTGAAATGAAATCCATAAAAATTTTTCCTTTTTATATCAACCATTACATAACCTGTTACTGGATTTTACTTAGAATATGGTTTATCTACAAAAAGGATATTATCATAATCCTGATAAAGATGAAAATTGGGTTGAGCAAGTTTTGCTGAAGATGACAGTTCTACTGCATTAAAATAACTTTTGGGTAAATAATAATCATAATCATATCTGCAAAATGCTATTCTCCATTTTGTTCCATTCTGGGGAGCAGGTGTATTACTTGGCTTAAAAGCAGAAAATGGTATTCTTAATTCTGCTGTCCATCCTTTGGATTTGACTCTCCAATTGTTCAAAACACCCTGGATGCTGACAGCACTTTTAATCCCCATATTATTATCATAATACCTTTGAAGTTCTCCATAAAGACCCTGTCTTGGAAGAAACAGCTGCAGGGTTGCATTCCTGGGATTTATTTCTATTTCATAAAAATTGTAGGATTTTTCTGAAGGCTTGATAAATATTTCAAAAACATCATCATTATAAGTGGGTGACTGGAATTTTGTATAATAGGCTTCTATGTCATGGTCTATCATATGCGCCCCTACATACAGATATTTACTGTCCCATAGAATTTTAACTGTTGTTTGAAAAACAGCAGGCTTTAGTTTATTATCCTTCCCCCAGGTGTAGAAATGTTTTACTACAAATGCTTTTTTCCATGCGGCAGATTCCATTTTTCCTGTGATTTTTATTGGTGCTGTTGCTCTATAACAAATATAGGTTCTTCTCTTAAATTTAGATGATAATGTTTTCATTTTTGTTTTTTTATATGGGACATTCATATTAATTGTTACACAGCCTGTTAAAAAAGTCAAACATAGCAATAATAAAATATCTCTTCTAAATTTAAAATATTTAAATTTCATTTTACCCCCATTATTTATTTAATTTAAATAAATATTAAATACTTCTCTTGCTAATTTTGAAATTTTAACAAGATAATATCCTGAAATACCTGTTTCTATTTTATCGTTAAGAGGATTAATCCATTTTGATGGAAGATTCTTTGCTCCCAGCATCATACCCACAATAGAACCAACAGTTGCCCCATTACAATCTGTATCAAAACAAGCCTCTACTGCCCTACAGATTGATTTTTCAAAATCATTTTCTCCCCAGAGAAGACCCATTGCAACAATCTGTGCATTACTAATAACATGCCCCCAATGGTGATTATTATTTTCATCCCATCTTTTATGTATTTTGGCAATGGCTTCCTTATAATCCATACCCTCTTTGTACCATATAATAACATTTTTAATTGCCTCTTGCAATCTACAATTTTCCGGTATTTCTGAAAGACCGGTGAAAATTATCTTCTTTATATCATGAAAAAAAGGTGCTGCTGCTAACATTGCCGCAACCCATATTTCTCCATAAATACCATTTTTTATATGGCTAATTGATGCATCTCTCCATGCCAATTCAGCTGCCTGGTATGGATATCCAATGGATGCATAACCAAACATATCTGCTCTGATTTGCGCTCCTATCCATTCTCTATAGGGATTGCGGAAAACAGCAGAAAAAGGAGGAGAAATAAGATTACATATATTTCTATAAGCCACCCTTTCCGCAGTAAATGTATGCAAAATGGGTAAATTATTTAACCAAAATTCTGCGACATTCTCCTGTTTAAAATTAAATCCATATTTTTTTATTATTCCCAATCCGGCAACTGTATAGTTTATATCATCATCTTCCACCATATACTTTACTTTATTTATAAAAGCCGCTTCACTTGAAATTTGATATTTTTTTTGAATATCTTTTGGTATGTCAGAAGAAAAATAGTTTGTAAGGGGATAAAGATTTAAATCTTTTAAAAATCCCCACATCGTTTTTTTCTTCCATCCTTCAACTGGTTTACCAAGCAAACATCCGGCACAACGGCCCAACCATGCCCCTAAAATCCTGTCATACAAATCTTTTTTATTCAAAGCATACTTCTTTATTTCTATATTATTTTGTTGAGGTCTTAATTTTCTAATTTCATTCAAATCTGATGGCTCATTATAGGGATAATCTTTTATTAAAGGAAGATTTTTAATCTTATCAAATAAAAAATGAATTTCTTTTTGGTATTCAATTAAACTATCAGAAGCCAATTCAAAAAATTTCATGAATTTCGTTTCAACACTTGAAATATCCCTACCTTCATCAATCAATTGCTGATATTCAGTTTGCAAATCAACATGTCCTATATACAACCCCGGTAAATTCATCAAATTTTTATTCCTTTATTATTTTAAACAATAGAAAATTCATTTTTATTTTTATAAAATATATTTATTATATCTTCAATTAAAAACATTCCCACTCGTCGGATTTCCCCATGGAGGACCTGGAGGGTCCCAGGCTTGTGTTACTGGTGGGATTTTTCCCCAAGGTAAATATTCTACATGACCGTCAAAAAATAAAAGATTCTCTCCATTGTCATAACACAAATTCATACACCTTTCAGCTGGACTCCACCATGTTTCAGTAATAGGGTCCCCTTTAGCTGCGATATCCTGAGAACCACCTGTACTATCCCCTAAATAAAAATATTTTGATGGATATGGAATTTCATTCATTGGGCAAAAACTTCCATTCATACTTCCAAAATATGAAGCATAACGGTTGGGAGCATAACAACCATAATAAAGACATAACCATGCCCATTGGTTTCTACTATTCCATCCTAATCTCCAATCAGGAGAATAAAGAACCGTTTTCGCCATTTGCTGTTCACTTCCGGAAAAATTTGCTTGTGGAACTCCATTTACCATTTGATAAGGAAGAGACAAATAATTACCAACAGCATATGGAAGCCACCATACTCCACCATTTTCAGCAGTTGGCAGTATACCTTGAAAATCCTGACTATATATCAACATAGCCAAACCTATCTGCTTTAGGTTATTTAACCCAACAACTTTTCTTGCGTCATCTCTTGCTTTTGCCAACGCTGGCAGCAACATTGCCGCAAGAATTGCGATGATGGCTATTACCACTAAAAGCTCTATTAATGTAAAACCTTTTTTATTTTTCTTTTGTTTTTCCATATTTTTTTCCTCCTTTTCTGTATTATTATTTACTTTTTCTTTTATAATTTTTACCATATTTTTTTCACCCCCTTTTTATATTTAATTTTATATTATTTTAAAAATATATCCAGAAAATGAAAATCATGTGATTTAATATTTAGATTATAAATTTCATTTCCCCGAATAGATAATGGAATAGAATTTTCAGCATCTTTTCCTGATTTAATTGCTGATTTTATAATAATATTTGTTTTTATATCTTTTTTGGTAGGATTGACTGCAACAAGCAGCAGTCGTTTAGTTATATTATTTATATAAGTAGAAATCAAAATATTTTTATTAGAACTAATAACAATATTATCAGAACGCCAATAGGGTATCCATTTTGTCGCAGGATTAAAAAACCCAAGAGAAGTTAACCAATCCATATTTGTTCCGCTAACACCAAATATACCATTATCAAATAACAGTGATAATGCCCAAACAGTTCTTACCCGTTTATTTTTTAAATTATTAATATCTATATTCATTACAAGCTGTACAGGAATGCCAGAAAATTTACCAATTATAGCTCTATATTCATCAACACCATGTTCTGAGAACATATCACCATATTTTGTTTCTAAATATAGGCTTTCAATGGCATTCATTCTTGTCAACCATGGCACCTGACAGACAAATCCCGGGGAATAGCTATTATTTGTATCCTTAACACCAAGTTGATAATCTATACGTGCAATACGTTCATAAAAATTCCTTACCATAAATAAATTTGTTTTTGGTTCCGGCTTCCCTTCATCATTAATATACATTTCATTTTTTTGTAATGAATGTCCTTCCCATAAAGGGCCCCAGTCCCACCAATATCCACCAGCGCCTGTATATTTTGCCTGCAGATAAAAATAATATGCATCATAATTGAAAGCACTTTGCGTACACATATCCATACCATAAACTGACCTCTGTTGCGGCAGAGGCCATATAGGTTTACCATTTTGGCCTGTGTATCCCAGTAAACTTGCATCAGGGTCCAAAGAGGGATCAGTAACACCTGTCCACTCTCCGGAAAAAACCTTAAATTCCGGTTGAAGATAACCAATTGCTGAAGCATCACGATATGTTGCATATTGTTCCCCTTTTTTCAACATCCATTTGCCATCTGATGTTTGTTGTACACCAAGAATAGGGAAATTGCCCGGATAAGGATGCCCTTTATACATAAAGGGTTTTCCATTAATCCAATTTTCCCATCCTTGTTTATTTGGAAGGACAAAACATCCAATTGTTCCCCACCATCCGGTAATACCAAGATGCATTAATCCGCTATTCCATTCCATAGGCCGGTAATCAACAGTTAATGGTTTTGTGGGAACAGAAATAAAAGCAAACCTTAAATGTCTTGGATGATTAATAACACATTTTTTATTAATAAAAAGTATTTTTAACACAGTGCAATTTTTTTCTTTCACAATGTATATAAAAGGTTTATTCTTATTCATCCAAAAACCCTGAAAAGAATCAGTATACCAATATAATCCCCGTTCTCCATTTCCTATATACATAATATAAGGATATATTTTTCTCTCTGAAAGATTTGTCCATAATATACCTTCTTTGGGTGTTCCCTTATAGGGATGTTTTTTTGAGTAAAGCCAGACCGTATCCGCAGGATTCCAATTGAATGCTGTATCAACCCTTCCGGAAATAGGAATGTTTAATTCAAGTTCATTCAAAGATACATTGACATTGTCTTCTGGTATTAAGTCAAGATTTATAAGATATTGTCCTGTATAATCTGCTGTGCTATGAATAATTACATCTAAATTTTTTAACTTTGATTCACTATACCCTTTAACTTTTGCTGGTGTTGTTTGTTGCCATATAAAATTTTTACTGGAAGATAGTTCAAACTTTTTATTGGAACTTTTTAGTACTATAGATATAGGTTCAGCCAATATGCTTTGCCCGGCTTCTTCCGGGACAAGAGAATTGGTAATCTGTTTAATTAATCCATTATTCATCAATTCAATTTTTTGACCAATTGTTTTAAAATAATTTTTTCCTGTTTTAATAGAAGTGTACGGAGGAATAACTGTATCTTCAGTTCCAAATTTAAATGTTTCAAAAGGAAATATTTTTTGTTCAAAATTTTGTTTTTTTGATACTAATATCTGCCCTGAGGAGCTTAGTACATCCATATTTATTTTATATTTGCCCTGAGAAAGGGGTAAAAATTCAAATATAAGTTTGGCTGTGCCATTAGAATTAAATACAGCCGTATTCTTATCAATAATTTTCCCTTTCTCATTCTTAAATGAAGCCGTAAGATATTTAGCTCCTTTACTAATTTTAGGACTAATACCCAATAAACTTACATCAGCAGATACTATAAGTTTATTAAAACTTGGCAGATATGCAAATTGTAATTTGGGTTTAACAGGCTTAAAAGCCACTTTTAGATTGTTAATATACATTTCAACATTATTTCCAAATTTTGATAGGAGCATATTATTTCTATAATAAATTTTATTTGTCTTTGCATCAGTGACTTCAATATAAACATGATTGTTCTGTCCTCCTATAAATCTATCAAGTTTAAGATGATTTGCAGAAATAATAATTTTCTTACTTTCACCGGAAGTAATATTAATTTGCTTTGTTTGATTAAATAAAATCCGACTTTTAGAATTTGTAATTTTAATAATAAATTTCAGGGTTTTTTCAGAGTTATACGGATTATATACATTAAACTCAAATGCAGGATTTCCATGCATCCATTGTCCAACAGAAACAAATTGTACGGATACTGAATGGGGGTCAAAAATAATTTCAGGAAAAGCATCAAATCTTAACCAGGTATACGGAGCCCATGTATAGTAATCACTTCCCGAATTTCGTGCATTTACAAGCTGTATTGCCCATTTTTCCCCATTTTTTATTTGTTTGGTTCCCAGGTCTTTTAATGGAATAGCAATTTCTTGTTCCCAATAATCTTTAGTAAATGTTGATTTAACTTTTATGTTGGTTTCATATTCATATCCTGGCTGACCAATAGAATATCTATATTTCTGAAAACTAAATGCATCAAATGGATTAGTCATAAGTTTATAAAAATATCCGGAAAGAGCGTTTTCTCTTCCAATATTACAAATCTCAATTTCTGTATGGTCATCACCCAAAATTGGAGTATAATTTGTTTCAGCTTCTACCTGTGTTTTCACTCTTGCTTGTAAAGACCCTGGTGGAAAAACAGGCAAACGAAATGCTAAATATAAATCATTATCAGTATATCCAAAATACCATACAGGTTGTAAAAATTGCGGCAGAGACATTCCACTCAAATTAATAAATCCTGTTATTGCCGCGGCTCCTTTCCATTGATTTTTTTCAATTTTACCATCTATAACAGGAGCAGTTTGAAGTTTTGGAATACGTAAAATTGATAACATTGATTGTTCCCCATTTTTTCCAGCATTTTCTGCAGCTCTGGCAGTAAAAATAAAAATTGTCAACAACATAAGCATTTCAATACAGTGCTTATAAAATTTCATTTTTCTTTTCCTCCATGATAACTTTTACAAATTTATTGTTTTATATATTTTTTTATGTTCGCCATAACTGCATTGCGAAGATTATAAAACATGGTACCAATACTAAATGGCCCTTTGAAAGTATAATAAGCTGTTGCATCTCCAAGAAGAACTTCTATTTTCCCACTGTGTGCTGGCAAATCAAGAATCTCCCATTGGCTATATCCATAAACAGGGTCTAAAACATAAGGATTCCAATTTCCATTCATATTTAGGTTAAAATTTTTTAAAATATAAGACCTAACATCCCCCGGAAACAGAACATCATGGTTTGTTGGATTCACATACACTGCAAGGATATCTCCATGTCTTTTATCATATATCAAAGCCAATTTAATATTTTTATCTCCAAGATTAATATCCGCACATTTATTTTCATCAAGATATATGAAATCCGAAGGATTTTGTTCCACTTCATCAAATATTTTATTAAGCCATGTTTCTATCAGTATGTCTCCATTTTTAACAGGTTTAATTTTAGGCGATACCAGAAGTTGTTTGCAAATTGCAGTAATAGTATTTTCCGGATTAAGTGTAGATTGAATTGGAATGTCTGGCATGTCTAAAACATTTTTTGCCGCAAATCTCCATGGCTTTGGAAATCCAATAACAAGTCTGTAATCATCCCCTGGAATAAACAACCGGATAGTGTCGTAATCAGGAGTTTCAATTTGCTCTCCTGTCTCAGCATTATAAAAATATTTAAGCCCACCACATTCATATTTACTAAGATTCTTAAAAGATACTGTTTCCACAACTGAACTGGGACTTTGATTTGAAATAATAAATAATGCCCTGCCTTTTGCTGTATAATCACTCACAAATGTTGTTTTCTTTATTGTTGATTTCAATGTATTATTGAAATAATAAGGATGCCAGACTACTGATGGGTCATCCAACCAAAAAATACCCAAGGCATTTAACCAGCGTTCCGCAACATCTCCGGAATCTATCCGTGAAAATGATGTAACATCAAGGAGAAATAATCTGCTGCATAAAGCACGCCAGTATTTCATAGGTGCCCCGGGCGGAGGTTCCTGCATTAACCAATCAATGTTTATTCCCCATTGATGAGATAACCATACACGCAATGCATCCAATGGCATTTTATCAGAATCGTTTAATTCACCGGTAAGTCCTCTATAACATAAACTGCGGCCAGGGACAGGACCTCCTGCTCCACCCAAATTAGGCCAAACTCCGGGTGCAGGATTTGTTACTTTATTTTTAACACAAATAATAAGTGCCCTACGCGCAAAATTACGCCAGTTCCATTCAGAACTTGTTGGTTCTTTTACTCCATCGGCTTTTATATAACCATATCCCACAAGAGGCTGATATGCATATCCAAAAGGAGGATTATCCTGATAAATGGCACTTATACCACAATATTTCACATCTTCATTAAACCACCATGCACGATAATCAACATTGCTTTTACAACTGTTGGAAGCACTTTCAACTGCAACATAACCATTATAAGGGACCCCTGAACTATTCATCAATTCTTTCATCCATTCAGGTAAAGGATTCAACTTCATTTTATTCCATCCAAGAGAACTGCCCCATTCTCTCCAGAATTGCTGGTATTCCGGTGTTCCGCCGCATTCTGACCCTGATGAAGCAGATGCAGCAGCAAAACCCCCATCATTATTTTTTTTCCATTCATCAATGGCGGTTTTGTTTTTTGCAAGGTTAAGCCATCTTCCATAAGTCGGATAAGTATATCCTATACCCCAGCCATAATTTGAAGGTTTCAGCCCATAAGTGGTTGGGTCTCCCCATAATCTCCAGTTAGATGGCATCGGTTTATATGGACTTGCCTGTAATGCAAATTCAAAGATTCTGTTTGTTGAAAGTATTATTGGCTTGTTGACAAACCAAATGCGCATTATTACCGTGTTTTCTTTTCTTATTAATTCTGCAGCAGGTAATTTACTGGAATCGTGCATTCCCTGTTGAGAAACACAGGAAAAATCTATTCCCCTGTAATCATCACCAATCCATAGATATGGAGGCATATTGCCTTTACGTCCTGAAGCATCACAAGGAAATAGTTTTGAATTCCATAAAAGCCCCTGCTCTTTGGAAAGAAATCCCACTCTTTCAATTCCAACGATTCCATCACCAATTACTTTTCCTTTTAACAGCCAGGCTACAGGAGCATCAATAAGCGTGGCGCAATCGTTTTTAATTGGTATTTCAAGACAGAGGTCATTAAGATTAACTGACCCACCACTGTCAGAGGAAAGTTTTACATGAAATCTGTAAAATCCATCAAAATCAAGGTTTCCTGTTACATCAAGAAGGATACCCCCCCCTGAAAAAGTCTGTTTATAATCAACCGTGGCTATCCCATGATGATGCAAATATACATGGGAACCAATAAGAATTATTGATTTATTATTAATTTTTGCACTAAATACTGCAGGACTGGCAAGAATATTTTCTTTATCTGCAATAAGTTTTTCCAACAAACCTTTACTGCCATGGACATATGTCCTTTCAACAACAGAAACTTTTGTTCCTTTAATTACAGGAGCCGTAAACAAAGGAGGAATTATATTATCGCTTAATCCTGCTTCTGGAGCAGTTTCAAACGGCATAATCTTTCTTATAAAAGTTCTGGTTTTGGAACTTATCAGGTTTCCATCTTTACTTATAATTGCTGCTGTTACATCATATGTATCACCATTTATAAATTTCCCTATTGCAATTGTGCCTTCAATGTTTCCATTTTTAGGAAGAGATATATTATTTTGTATAATCTTTTTACCCTTGCAGGAAACACTTACAACTGCATCTGCTGCCCGGGGATAAAACTTCATTAAATTCTCACAATCAATTAAATAATCAAAATCACCAAGTGATGGATAGGGACCTATATAGAATGTAAACTTATTTCCAAAATATTTTTTCTCCCAGTTAAAACGTTCATCCTGGGGAGGACTCCAGTAAGGAATAAACTGGTCATATATCAGTGTATTGGTGCTTTCATCATAAGCTGTAATTCTTGCAAAAGTATCCCGTTCAGACGGATTTGCCGGATAAGAAGCAATATAAAATCCTTTACCTGTGCCATAGTATGTGGCAAGTTTTGGAACAACCTGTGTGAATTCACATGAGTTTATTTCTTTATTCCCTTTGAAAAGATGAGCCTGAACATTGACTGTAATAGAATTTTGGGAACCATTTGAAAAATTTCCATCCTGAATGGTAAAAGTTCCATACTTCATATCCTCTAAAAGCCAGTGACAGCGATAATTTACATATCTATTCCAATCAAATCTTACCTGCGCAAAACGGTTGATATCACTAAAATTATTTGTTGGTGAAAGTATAGCTGTTATTTTGGGGTATACATATCTAAATTTCATCTGGATACCCCATACCTCTCCATTACGAGGGGCTCCACCAAGAAATTTAAACGGAATCTGTATCCCTCCATAAAATACCCCCTGCCATAATAAAACAGCATATCTTACATTAGCATCCCAGGACTGATATGTTTTTCCAATTATAGATTTCCTGTCAATTCTGTATATTCCTGCTGCATTTCCAATTATCCTATATACATAGCCTCTGGATTTACCCAAAGAATTACAGGGGTTAATGAGAATTTCAAAAACATCATCCTTAAAAAGATTTTTTTTCTCTTTTTCACTGGTAATAGTAGTCCGCAAAGGTCTGCCAAAAGGAAATGGCATACCCACCCTCAAACAAAGTTTTTCAGAATCAAATGAAATATCAAGACAGCTATAACCTGAATATCCGGGAAAACCTATCTGTCCGGTTGCTGCATTAATCTCCCCGGAAAAACCAGCAGCATAACCAAAATCCTGTTGAATTCCAAAATTTTTTTGCGGAATCTGAGGAATAACATAAGGAGTTTTGGCAACTGCCATGAACGGCACAGGATAAGCAGGAACACCATTTTTAAGTTTAGAAAGATTATCTACATTTATATTTTGTACAGATGCAAATAGCATCATATTCCATAAAATACATATAAAAATACACATACTAAAAACAGCATACTTATATTTTGAAATCATTTTTATTGCTTCTTATAGTAAAATTTCGACTATATTTTTACTGTACTTCCTCTTTTCACTAAATTTACAGGAATTTTTATATGTAATGTTTTTAACTCTTCTCCATTTATTATCTTTTTCATTGTTTCTATCAGCTTTTTTGCTGTATCATTTATGTTTACATCTATACTTGTTAATTCTGGTTCTGTATATAAACAAATTTCCGAATTATCACATCCGACTATTGCTATTTGCTCCGGGATCTTAAAACCTCTTTTTATTGTTTCTTTTAATAAAATGGCCCCTAAAATATCATTGGAGGCAAATATACCTTCAGGTATTTTATTATCGGTCTCAAAAAATTTTTTTGCTAATTTTATTCCATCATTATAATAACCTACAAAAAGTTGGTGGGGAATTAATCTCTCTCCTGTCCAAATAACTGATTTATATTTATTTTCTTTCAAATAATCAATAAAACCTTTACACCTTTTTGAATTTTTTTCCCCTCCAAAATAAGCAAAGCTTTTACAACCAATTTCCATTAAATGCGCAGATACCAACTGACCTGCTTTTTCCTCATTAAAACCTACTGTAGGAATTTCCTCTATTGGAGGACCATAGGAAAGAATTTTTAGATTGTATGGCTTTTGTGTATATTTTTTATATAATTCAATACTTCTGTCTGTATGTGCGACTGTTATTATTCCATCTACACGACCATCTCTGCATAGATTCAAATAATGTTCTTCTATATTACTATCACCACCTGTTATATATGGTGTTATTTCAAATCCATGCTTTAATGCTTCCTGCTGTATTGCACTAACAAGTTGAGAAAAAAATGGCGTCAGTTTATGAAATATTATCCCTATAGTATCTGATTTTCCACTGAATAATTCTTTTGCACTTTTGGGGGATACATATCCAAGTTCATTGGCAATCTTTAATATCTTTTCCTTGGTTTTTTTACTTACAAATATTCCTTTGTTTTCTCTTTTATTTAAAACAGTATATACAACTACTTTTGATACCCCTACCAACTTTGCTATTTTTTTTAAACTTACTCTTTTTTCCATATTATTATTCTGTAAAAAATTATATTATTTAATATTATACATCAACCAAAAGTAAATTTAAATTTTTTATTCAACAATTAAGAAACGAACCCCATAACCTGATATCCCAAATTTCCCCCCGTTTCCAAATTCCCCCCACTCACTTTTATTATCTTTACTATTCCAGTATTGTCCAAAAGGGTCCTGACTTGTTAAACCATATATCTTTGTTATTTTTTCACCATAAAGGATTCTATTTGAAATGCTAAAATGGACATTAACTGGTTCAGGATTTTCACTAACCACAACAATTACAGCATGTCCTTTCCAACGTCCTACCCCCCTGTAAATGGATGCATAAACTTTTGGTGTGTATATCTGTAAATACTGCTTATTCCTCCAGTAAGGAAGAAATTGAGCTCCATCAAAAAATCCCACTTTTTTATTTATAAGATTGATTATATATTGAAAATTTACATCCACGCCCCACCAGTCAGTTCCAACACCATTAAGCAAACACATGGCAACTATTGACCTGCCCTGTTTTTTTATCTGGGCTTCAGTCTGGGGGACAGATTGTTCTCTTGTAGCCAACCTGCTGATTATCCCCTGTTTAATTCTGGTTAATGCTCTGAATACATCAACTGGTAATTGCTGCTGCATTGTCTCCCCGGGTGCATTTATATAAAAAGAATTTTCTATATGCCATGCAAGCTGGCAGAATGACCAGTCAACACCCATATTATCAATCCAAAAAGGTGGTTTTCCAAGCTGCCAGCATATATTATTAAGCCGTTTTGTCAGTCTTCTTCTCATAAATATATTGAATTTATATTCAAATTTCTGTCTTTTAGGGTCATAATATTTTATTGTAAATATAGATGAATTATCCCACCATGTTCCATTAAATGGAACATCTTTAAGTAATTTATAGTAATACCATATAAACGCTTCCTGAAAAGAAGAAACCCAGTTCACTCCAACAGTTGTTAATTGCCGTGGAGTTTTCCAT
>JAJYYV010000028.1 GCA_021800535.1 bacterium
CAGGGGTTTTGTTTCCTTTATTGCGGATTTTCTTAAGAATTGTTATACCATCAATCTCAGGAAGCATAATATCAAGTATAATAAGGTCTACCGGATAATTTTCAGCCATAAAAAGACCATCTGAGCCTGTATATGCTGTATCTACTGCATATTCTTCTTCTTCAAGGCCTTTTTTTATAATATCAGATAAAGACTTTTCATCTTCTATAAGAAGTACCCTCATACAATTATTATATATCATTTTTTATTTTAAAATAAAATCGTCGGGAAGGGCATTTATCTCTAAAATAGATGCCCTTCCCATATTTTTATCAATTTCCACTGTCATCACCTGAATCTCCATTATCTCCACTGTCATTGCCAGAGTCGTCTCCGCTATTATCTGTTCCACCACTTGTATCCGCTAATGTATTGTCACTATATAAATTCTGCTGCTGATTAATCTTGGCAAGATTCCCTTTCTTAATAGAGGAATAACCTCTGACAAATAAGAAAGCGGCTACAAAAATAAATATCAACAACCCGACTACCACTTTAAGAATGTTTGATTTCATTGTTTTTCACCTCCCCTCTCAAAAAATCGTACATATAATTTTATTTTCTGTAAATATTATAAAAATATAAATATTACAGGAAGATGAATAAAAAATATTAAATTTCCCACTAACTTTGCAATTTGCTTAATTAATGTAGTATAATTTTATAGAATAAAAAATATGAAAAAAATATGGGAATATATACTTGCGGGTATTTTGTTCATAGTTCCATTTACTATTTCTGTATGGATTCTATATAAAATATTTATTTTTTTAAATGGAATAATAGGAAATATAGTCAAAAAATTTATTCCTGCATTTTATGTGCCTGGTATTGGTATAATACTTTTAATATTAATTTTATTATTCTTTGGATTTCTGGCTAAAAATGTTATTGGAAAAAAACTTTTTCAATTCCTGAATGCTTTATTCAGGAGAATTCCCTTTTTAAATAAAATATACTACTTTGTAAAAATAGTGGTGGAAAATATTTTAAGTCCAAACAAAAAAGCATTTAAGGATGTTGTGCTTGTGGAATTTCCAGGGAAAGATGCTTATATGCTTGGATTTATTACAGGTAATCCCCCAAAGGAAATAGAAGAAAAAACACCGGATAAACAACTTGTAAATGTTTTTGTTCCTATTCCAAATAGTTTTTTTATTATGAAGGATGCTTCAGAATTAAAAAAAATAGATATCAGTATAGAGGATGCTTTTAAACTGATTTTTTCTGCAGGGGTTTTTAAAAAAGATGAAAATAAAAAATTATGATATATTATTATAGAGAAAAAAATGGATAAAAAAATAAAAATAGGAATTGTAGGGGCTTCCGGCATGACAGGGGGAATTCTTTTAAAATTATTACTAAATCATAAGTATGCAGATATTGTTATAGCAACCTCCGAAACACAAACAGGAATAGAGATATCCAGCATACATAATTTTTTAAAAAATCTTTTTCCATTGAAGACTGTTTCATATAACAGAAACCAGATAATAAATAATTGCGACTGTGTATTTTTATTAAAATCACATGGAGAATTTCAAGAGGAAACATCCCGCCTGACAAACAATGGATTAGTTGCAAATCCAAATATTAAATTTATTGATATAAGCGCAGACTTCAGGCTAAAAAATGCCCGATTATATGAACAATGGTATAAATTTAAGCATTCAGATATTAACCTTTTACAAAAAGCAGTTTATGGCCTTCCGGAAATCTATTATCAAAAAATAAAAAACGCTTTTTTTATTGCAAACCCTGGATGTTATCCAACAGCGGTTATTCTTTCTGCTGCTCCACTATTTTCAAATAAATTAGTTGATTCAAATTCAGATATAATTATTAATGCTATCAGCGGTGTTTCAGGAGCTGGAAAAACACCTAATGTTCGCAATTTAGCTGTAGAAGTAGAAGCAAATATAAAACCCTATAAAGTAGGGAAACACCAGCATACTCCGGAAATAAAACAAGAACTGGAATATTTAATGCAAGAACCCATAAAAAATATTCTTCTTATCCCTTATATAGCTCCATTTAAATATGGAATACTCACAACTACCAGTGTTAAACTATCAGAAAAGATTTCTATAGACAATCTTTTTAATCTCTATCATCAATTTTATCAAAACAAACCTTTCGTCAGAATTTATAATAAAGAACAATATCCGGAAATCCAGAATATTGAAGGAACAAACTTCTGCGATATTGGATTATACTTGGATGAAAAAACAAATACCTGTATTGTTATGGGTTGTATTGATAATGTAATAAAAGGAGCTGTTGGGCAGGCAATACAAAATATGAATATTATGTTTGGTCTGCATGAAACAGAAGGACTGCCTTTTGCTGATTTTTTATCCAAATCCTCCTTATGAGAAAATTTTTTGCTATAATAATCGGGAAAATTTTAATTAAAACAATCCGTTTTTTTAATATAGGCGGAGGTTCTGCTTTACCTGGTCTTTTAATTGAAAAAATATATCCCGACATCCTTTCAAATTACTCTTCAAACTTCTTTACAAAAGGTATAATTGTCATTACAGGAACAAATGGAAAAACCACAACTTCATCTCTTATATCTAATATTCTGGAAAAAAAAGGATTTAAAGTTTTAAACAACTTCTCAGGCTCCAACCTTCCCAGAGGAATTATTTCTTCAATAATAGAAAAAACAGAAATATCAAATAAAAAAAAATTTGATTTTGGAGTATTTGAAGTAGATGAAGCTGCCACAAAAATATTAATACCACAGCTAAATCCTTATATAATTGTTGTTACAAACCTTTTTCGCGACCAATTGGATAGATATGGAGAATTAGATAAAACAGCCTCAATTATTTTTGAAGCAATAAATTCAAATAAAAATAAACAGCAGATTGTAATTCTTAATGGAAATGACCCATTGATTGTATCTTATGCTAAAAAAATCAATGCTAAGATTCTATTCTTTGGAATAGAAAAAACAGATTATTCTGTTGAATCAGTAATTGATATGAAATACTGTCCTTTGTGCAATAAAGAATTAACATTTTCCCCAAGATTTTATGGACACCTCGGGAATTATTCATGTTTATATTGTGGATTTAAAACTCCGGAGTTTGATTTTTGTGCAGATTCCATTAAAATTCAAGACGATTTTTCTCTATATTTTAAACTAAATATTAAAGGATATTCCAAAACATATGAAATAAATCCTTTGCTTTTTGGTTTTTTTAACATATTTAATATCACAGGTGCATTTTCTGTTCTTTATTCTTTAAACATTGAACCGGAATTTATAAAAACAACCATAGAAAAAACAAAGTTTGTCTTTGGCAGAATGGAAAAATTCACATATGATGGCAAAGATATATTAATTTTATTAGGAAAAAATCCTGTTGGTTTTGCTGAAAATATTAATGTGGTAAATTTTGATAAAAATCAAAAGACCTATTTGATAATTTTAAATGATAAATTCGCAGATGGAACAGATATTTCATGGATATGGGATGTCCCATTTGAAAAGATCAGCAAAGAAAGTCTTATAGTCTCTTCCGGAATCAGGGCTTCTGACATGGCATTAAGACTAAAGTATGCACAAATACCAACAAAAAACATAAAAAAAATCAATGAAATCCCCAGGGCATTTCATGAATCACTAAATCTTACAAAAAAAGGAAAAACTCTTTATATACTTCCTACATACTCTGCAATGCTTGAATTAAGAAAATATTTGATAAAAAAGGACATAATTAAAACAACACAATTATATAAAATATGAAAATCACAATTTTTTATTTATACCCGGATTTAATGAATCTTTATGGAGATATAGGAAATATTATAGCCCTAAAAAAAAGAATTGAATGGAGAAATATTGAATGTAAAATTGAAGAAATAACACTTGGCCAAAAACCTGACTTTACAAAAGCAGATATACTATTTTTAGGAGGGGGCCAGGACAGAGGACAAAAAATAATAGAAAAAGAGCTTTTATCCCACAAAGAAGAAATTAAAACCCTAATTGAAAAAGGTCTACCATGTCTTCTAATATGCGGAGGATATCAGCTATTCGGGAAATATTTTAAAACAACAGATGGTTCAACAATTAATGGAATAGAAGCATTTGATGCCTGGACAATAGCAGGGGGAAAAAGAATGATTGGCAATATTATTATAGAAAGTCCTGTTTTTGGCAGAATTGTGGGGTTTGAAAATCATAGCGGAAAAACATATTTGGGAAACAATATATCTCCTCTGGGAAAGATAATCAAAGGATACGGAAACAATGGAACTGATGGAACAGAGGGAATATTATTTAAAAATGTTATAGGAACCTATCTGCACGGACCTTTTTTACCCAAAAACTTTCAAATAACAGACTGGTTTATAAAGCAGGCAATAAAATATAGATATGGTCAGGGAATAAATTTATTATCCCTTGATAATACTTTTGAAAAAATGGCTTTCCATGAAGCAGAAAAAAGAGCTATATATGCAAAAAGTTTATCTATATAAATTAATGGCTGACTACTTTTTTATAATATTTTTCCATACCTATAGACCTTATGCTATTTTTTACAACCTCATATAATCCTTTTGATATATACATAAATCTTTTGGGATTTTTATAAAGAGCAATATATGCTTTTAAAAATTCTCCTCTTAAACTTTTTGGAGAAAAATTTGGATGTTTAAACACAAGGTGGGTCCCATCAAAAAAATGCCAGTCATTGGTTATAATTTTGTTCTTAAGTGTTTCAAATAATCTTGTTCCGGGGTATGGCGTTAATATAGAAAACTGGACAATTTTAGGATTAAGTTTTTGGGCAAATTGAACACTTTTTTTAATGGTTTTTTTGGTCTCACTTAAAGAACCTATAATAAAAGCGGCATATAAATTTATTTTGTATTTTTTTAAAACTTTAGCAACCTCAAAAGCCTTATTACTTGTTAATTTTTTATTATAATCTTTTAGAATTGAATCATCAGCACTTTCAAATCCAACAAAAAGCATTTTACATCCACTTGCCGACATGGATTCCACCATATCCTGGTGTCTTAAAATTTCTTCTGTTCTGGAAAACGCCCACCATTTAAATTTAAAATTATTCTTTATCATTCCTTCAGAAAGTTCTATAACTCTTCTCGGATCCATTGTGAAATTATCATCAAAGAATATAATAGAATCATATCCGGATTTTTTTAATATCTTCATCTCTTCAATACTTCTTTCTGCACTATGTCTTCTCCACTTCATACCCATAAATTGAGAGCATGAACAAAATTCACAATTAAACGGGCATCCTCTGGATGTTATCATAGCCGCAACAGGTCTGCCCTCAAATGTTAATTTATATCTATGCATTTTCAAAGATTCTCTATCAGGAAAAGGGAGAATATCTAAGTCCTTAATAAATGTTTGCTGATTGATTTTAATCTGTCCATGCTTATCAATATAGGCAAGATTATTTATACTGGAAAATCTTTCCGGCTCTTTTAAATATCTGGCAAGTTCTATCATTGATTCTTCCCCTTCTCCTGAAATAACATAGTCTGCCAAATTATCCTTAAGAATACTTTCAGGAACAGCTGAAGCATGCGAACCTCCCAAAACAACAGGAACTCCTTTTTGTTTAATAATTTTTGATATAGAGCAGGCATCTCCAAATCTCACTGTATCTGAGGTAATACCAACCAAATCCCATTCAGAAAAATCATAATGGATATAATCAAATTTTTCTATATTCATATCTATAATACCAACATTATATCCGTCTCTCTTTAAAGAAGCACTTATATATCCCAATCCAAGAGGAGGGAAACCAAACCCTGCTTTTGCATAATATCCTGAAGACCATGAAGGATTTATTAATAATATTTTCATAATGTTATATTTTATCACAAAATCCAATAATGTTATAATAAGTAAGATGAAGAAAAAATTTATTTTTTCAATATTTATAATGTTAATAACCGGAATATTTTTATTTGGATGTTTACCTGTTATAAAAGCAACCAAAATAAAAAATAAAAATATACCAGGGGCAGACCCTCCCAAGACAGGACATATTAAAATTAATCCGGAAGGTATTCATAAGATTAAACATATCATTATTATTATTCAGGAAAACCGGTCTTTTGATTCTTACTTTGGAACATTCCCTGGTGCGGATGGTATTGCTATGAAAAATGGTATTTCTACAATATCTATATTTGACCCGCTTACTGGAGAATATATGCACCCTTATCCGGATCATTATGACAGTAATATGGGAGGACCTCATGGCCCTGATGCTTTCATTGCGGACATGGATAATGGAAAAATGAATGGATTTATAAAAGAAGGAGAACAGGCTTCTTTAATGGAAAAGATATGGAGAAAATTTTTAACATTCTTTAGAAAAAGAAATATTTCAACTGATGTAATGGGATATCATACAGATAGTGATATTCCCAATTACTGGACTTATGCCAAAAATTTTGTTCTTCTGGACCATTTGTTTGAACCAATCCATGCAGGAAGTTTTCCTTCACACCTTTTTCTTATGTCTTTATGGTGTGCCTCTTCCAATACACCTGATAATCCTATGTCCTTTAAAAGCACACTGCATCCTATATATAGAACCAAAAAAAATCCCGAACCATTTGGATGGACAGACCTGACCTACCTGCTTCATAAAAATCATGTCTCATGGAGATGTTATTTAGATGGATTTAGTGTTCCTCTGGTATGGAATGTTTTACCTGGTTTTGTGGATGTTCATCAGGACCATCAGATAAAAAATCTTGTGGATATAAGCCATTATTTTAACTCTGCTAAAAAAGGGACACTACCTTCTGTTTGCTGGATAGTTCCATCACCTGCAGATAGCGAACATCCACCTGCTTTAGTAAGTGTGGGACAATCCTATGTAACAAGAATCATCAATGCAGCTATGAAAAGTCCGGATTGGAAAAGCACTGCTATATTTTTAACATGGGATGACTGGGGTGGATTTTATGATAATGTAGTACCACCTGAAGTTGATAAATTGGGGTATGGATTCCGTGTTCCCGGGCTGATTATCAGTCCCTATACGAAAAAAGGATATATAGACCATCAGATATTAAGTTTTGATGCCTATGCAAAATTTATAGAAGATGATTTTTGCCATGGAGAAAGACTGAATCCAAAAACAGATGGCAGGCCTGATAGCAGACCTGTTGTCAGAGAAGATATTCCTATTCTTGGTAATCTTAAAAAAGACTTTAATTTTTCCCAGAAACCACGGCGCCCACTTGTTTTACCTGTCCATCCTAAAACAACGCTTATTAAAACCTGGTATGACTGGATATATGAAATATAATAAAAAATATGAAAAAAATAACGATTAATCTCGGACAAAAAAGAAAGTATGATGTTATTATCGGATATAACAATCTTAATAAAATTGGTTCTTATATCAAAAAATTTGATATAGGCAAAAGTCTTTTTATTATTACAGATTCACATGTTAATAAATTATATGGGCAAAAAGTAAAAAATATTTTCAAAAAATCCGGATTCCAGGATATATATATTGCAGAATTTCCTGAGGGAGAAAAAAGTAAAACATATAAAATATATTTAATCCTAATTGAAAAATTAATAGAATTTGATAATGAATTAAATAAAGATTTATTTATAGCAACATTGGGAGGAGGTGTCCCCGGAGATATTGGAGGATTTGCAGCTTCAACCTTTAGAAGAGGAATTAACTATATTCAAATCCCAACCACATTTTTAGCCAATGTTGATTCTGGAATAGGAGGCAAGGTAGGAATAGATTTTAAAAATATAAAAAATTTATTGGGTTCTTTTTATCAACCAAAACTTGTGTTCGTAGATTTAAGTTTTCTAAAAACTCTGGATAAAAGAGAATTAAAATCAGGTTTTGCAGAAGTAATAAAATATGGAGTTATAAAGGATTATAAATTTTTTGTCTATATTGAAAAACATTATAAGGATATACTTAATCTTAATCCTAAGATAATGGAAAGCATAGTGGGAAAATCCTATAGAATAAAAGCAGATGTTGTAAAAAAAGATGAAAGGGACACCAAAGAAATCCGGATGGCTTTAAATTATGGCCACACTATAGGCCATGCTATTGAATCAGCTTCTGGTTTTTATTTTAAACATGGAGAAGCAATATCCATTGGAATGGTTTGTGCTAATGATATAGCCTGTAATCTTGGAATGTTAAACCTGAAAGACGCAAATAGAATTGAAAATTTACTTTCAAAATCCCAACTGCCTGTTAAAATTTCCCATTGTAAAGTATCTGATATAATAGAATTTTTAAAGCATGATAAAAAAAATATAAGTGGAACAAACAGATTTGTTCTTCCCTCCAAAATTGGAAAAGTGGAAATTAAAAGAGGCATACCTGAAAATCTAATTGAAAAAGTTTTAAAGAACAGATTGGAATAAGAGAATAGTTCAAGTCCTATTCAAAGAAGTTTGCTATGCCGGGAGAGGGACTTGAGCGCCCCTCGTTCTCAATACACTCGGGGTCGGCCATTCGCTGAGGATTGTTACGTTCACTCACAATCCTCTTACTTCGCTCCAGTTCAAATCCTATTCAAAGAAGTTTGCTATGCCGGGAGAGGGACTTGAACCCTCACGGAAGTTTCCCTCCAATGGATTTTAAGTCCATTGCGTCTGCCGTTCCGCCATCCCGGCTCTCTTAATCGGTTTTTGTCCGCCAATTATTTAGGCGGTCGCCATCCCGGCTATATAACTATATTATAATTTATAATCATATAAAATATAAAAATTGTCAACTAAATTAATTTGTAGTCAAACTTAGAGTAATAGCAATATGATTTCGCAATAGAGCGCGGCGGCAAGAAGGAAGCAACGAGACATATAATTATATGTTGAGGAAGCTGACGCGGCAGCCAACAAAGATATATTGATGAAATCAAATTGGTATAAATTTTGTAAAAATATTATTATGATATAAAATAAAGTTTAATCAATTTAAAATAAAAATTATAATCAGGAGATAAAATGGAAAATGGAATTACCAAAAGAGCTTTTATAATCGGTATCCTTATTTCTATACTTGTTGCCTTTTATGACCATCTTTCCACTGACTATCTCGGAGCTTCTTATTTAGCAATAGACAATATGCCGGTGGCTGGAATTGTAATATTTTTTATGCTGGCTTTTCCTGTAAATGCTATTTTAAAAAGAATAAAAGAAACTTTGGCATTTAATTCAGGAGAACTTCTTGTTATTTTCATAATGCTATTGGCTGCATGCTCTGTAACAGAAATGGGATTTGGGGACCAAATACTTCCAATATTAGCAGGAGCGTATTATTATGCCAGTTCAACAAACGGATGGACCAAAACTATTCTACCCCATTTAAAAAAATCATTGGTTGTCCATAATCCAGCAGCTGTAAGATACTTCTTTGAAGGTCTTCCTCCGGGTAAATCCATTCCCTGGGGGGTATGGCTTAAACCCTTATCTCTATGGATTCCATTTATACTTGTTCTGTATTTTTGTATGATATGTATTATAGTAATCTTCAGAAAACAATGGATTGAAAAAGAAAACCTCATCTATCCTCTTACGCAGCTTCCTCTGGAAATGGTAAAAACTGAAAAAACAAATAAAAAATTTTATCTCTATCCATTTTTTAAAAATCCATTAATGTGGTTCGGTTTTATAATATCATTCTTTTTTGGAACAATGATTGCTTTTCATAATTATTTTCCTATTATTCCTCTTATATCCCTTAGCAAAAGTATTCCGGTATTCAGAAATACTTCCACACTTAATTTTGCAATAAGTTTTCCTATTATTGGGTTTATGTACTTTGCAAGTACAGAAATAACTCTTTCTCTGTGGTTTTTTAATCTTATTTTTCAAGGTATACAAGGACTTTTAAATATTACAGGAATTTCCAGTACAGAAAATATTGGTATATACGGAGTTGCTGGGAATGCTTATTTTGCTCACATAGGAACAGGGGCAATGATTGCTCTTGTCATATACTGGCTATATCATTCCAAAGCGCATCTAAAAGATGTTTTTAGAAGTGCTACAGGGAAAGAAAAAATTGATGATTCCAAAGAAATTCTTTCTTATAAAACATCTTTTTGGGGACTTATAATAGGTTCTTTATTTATAATCTTATGGTTAATATACTCTGGAATGACATGGTATGTGGGTATTCTATTTTATATCTTTGCCATAATGATTTTCTTTGTTCTTACAAGAATTATATGTGAATCAGGAATACCAACATTGGTTGCTCCTATTATTTCTTCTTCTCTTGTTGTTTCTATGCTGGGCAGTAAAAATATTCTACCTGTAGCTCTTGTTGCTCTTGGTCTTACTTATGTTTACAGCGCAGATTTAAGAACATCACCAATGATGGCTACCGGAACTTCATTAAAGATTGTTGAAAATATAAAAAGGAACAAAAGACCTATATTCTGGGCAATATTTTTAGCTCTTATCGCAAATATTATTGCAACACTCGGCTTTGTTTTATACCTTGCTTATAAACATGGCGGGCTCAATCTTAATGGATGGTATTTTATGGGGGACCCGCAGGCACCTTTTACTTATGTAAGTGATTTAATAAAAAATCCTACAAGCACAACACCTATCAGATGGGTGCTTACTGCAGGAGGATTAATTTTTACAGGATTATTGATATTTATGCATGATATGTTCTTATGGTGGCCATTAAATCCTATTGGGTTTGCTATTGCGCCGGTCTGGCTTATGAATCAATTATGGTTTTCTATATTTATTGCATGGCTTATAAAAAAACTTATCTTAAGATATGGAGGGGCCAAAATTTATGAAAAAAGTAAATACTTTTTTCTTGGGCTTCCTCTTGGCTTTTATACATGCGCAGGAATATGGGTGATAATTGATTTAATTACCGGTCATCATGGAAATGTAATATTTTGGGCATGATTTTAAAAAATGAAAAAAATAGATACAAATTTTGTAAAAAACATTTCTAATCTGTCAAGATTGGGGTTAACAGATAATGAAATAACCCTGTTAATAAATGATCTGGAAAAAATGCTTTCTTATGTTTCCAGCCTAAATAATATTGATACAGAAAAATCTGAAACTTTTTCACATGTTTTAGATGTAGCAAATATTTGGAGAGAAGATGCTACATCTTCTTTTTCATCTCCTGAAAAAATTATTGAAAATGCACCAGAACATTATGGGAATTATATAAAAGTACCTAAAATAATATAATATGGAAAAAATAAAAGAACTTGAATTTGAAAAATCTTTAACAAAATTTACATCAGCGATAGAAAGACTTGAAAATCAACAAAAAAGTACACAAAAAGATAATAGGCTGCCAATTACAAAATTACAGCAGGAGCTAAAAGAAAAAACAAAAGAAATATATTCTAATATTACACCATGGCAAATTGTCCAGATTGCACGACATCCTCAAAGGCCTCATACCATGGACTATATAAATACTATAATGGAAGACTTTTATGAACTTCATGGTGACAGAATACATTCTGATGACCCGGCAATAGTGGCAGGTATTGGTAAATTCAATAGCAGAACAATAGTTTTTGTGGGACATCAAAAAGGTAAAAATATAGAAGAAAATATTGCAATAAATTTTGGTATGGCTCATCCGGAAGGATACAGAAAAGCCTTAAGAGTAATGAAATTAGCTGAAAAATTCAAGTTCCCGGTTATTACTTTTATAGATACCCCGGGAGCATATCCACATATCCAGGCAGAAGAAAGAAATCAGGCACTTGCAATTGCCCAAAATTTATATGAAATGGCTTTTTTAAAAACACCTATTATCTCCATAGTAATAGGAGAAGGAGGAAGTGGTGGCGCTCTTGGAATAGGTGTTAGCGATAAGATTTTAATGTTGGAATATTCTATATATTCTGTAATTTCTCCTGAAGGATGTGCATCCATTCTCTGGAAAGACCAAAAAGCAGTTGAACAAGCAAGTCAGGCTCTTAAATTGACTGCTTCAGACCTTTTAAAACTCGGATTAATAGATGTAATAATCCCTGAACCTTTAGGAGCAGCTCACAGAAATCCGTCAGAAGCAATAAAAATTGTGGGCTCTTATATACAAAAACACATTGAACTCTTATCCACAATACCAATAAGTGAAATTGTTAATACAAGATATAAAAAATATAGAAATATCGGGTTAGTACTTAGTGAAGAAACGGAGGAATAATGAAAAAAATTAAAATTGCAGTTCCAAAAGGAAGTTTACAGGAATCAACTATATCTTTATTCAATAATGCAGGCTTTGAAATCTATGGGAATGCAAGAAGTTATTATCTTTCTATAGATGACCCGGAAATAGAAGCCACTCTTATACGCGCTCAGGAAATACCCCGGTATGTTGAATTAGGAGTTTTTGATGCTGGAATTTCAGGAAAAGACTGGATAACAGAAAACAGGGCAAAAATAAAGGAAGTATGCGAACTAACATATTCCAAACAGGGGCTAAGACCTGTTAAAATTGTTCTTGCCGCTCCGGAAAGATCAAATATTAAATCAGTTAAAGACTTAAAGGGAAAAATCATTGCCACTGAATTGGTTAATCTTACCAAAGATTACCTTAAAAAAAATAATGTCAGATGTGATGTTGAATTTTCCTGGGGAGCAACAGAAATAAAAGCAGGAAATCTTGTAGATGCAATTGTGGAAATCACTGAAACAGGTTCTACTTTAAGGTCCAATGGATTAAAAATTATAGATGTCATTATGGAATCATCTCCAAGATTTATAGCAAATATTCAATCATGGAAAGACCCATGGAAAAAAGAAAAAATAGAAAATATTGCCATGCTTTTTTTAGGGGCTTTAAATGCTGCAAAAAAGGTTGGAATAAAAATGAATGCCAAAAAAGAAAATCTTGATAAAATTATTAAGGCCCTGCCCGCAATAAAAAAGCCGACAGTATCTTCTCTGGCTGAGGAAAACTGGTTTGCTATAGACACCATAATTGATAAAAAAGATGCCAAAACTCTTATCCCCAGGATAAAAAAATTAGGAGCTTCAGGAATTGTAGAGTATAATTTAAACAAGGTTATATACTAAGGAGGATATGGATAATGCCGTGTGGAAGAAAAAGAAAAAGAAGAAAAATACAAACACATAAAAGGAAAAAAAGACTAAGAGCATTAAGACATAAAAAGAGAAAAAGATGAAAATATATGTAACGGGGCTCATTATTTCCCTGTTCATTTTACTTTCCGGTTGCAGCACAGTTTCTCAACAGACAAAACAAAATAGTGCTCTAAATTTTTATGTTCAGGGTATTACAAATGAAATTAATGGGAATATAAAGGGCGCCAATGACTTTTATTCTAAAGCATTAAAACTAAATCCTGATAATAGCTACCTATATGAAAAACTTGGAAGAATTGCTTTAGAAGAAAAAAAATATAACCCGGCTGTAAAAGATTTTAAAAAAAGCATTCAATTGGGGGCTAAAAATTCTGATAATTATCTGAGGCTTGGTATAGCATATTATGCCCTTGGGAATTATAAAAATGCTGCCAAGAATCTTGAAACAGGATTAAAAAATAATGAAAATAGCAATTACAAAATTATTTTGGCAGATATTTATATTAAAACAGGCCGGTATAAAAAGGCAGAAAAATACTATACAATACTGCTAAAAAAATTCCCAGATAACCCATTAATACTTTATAACTATGCTTTAATACTTGGCAAAGAAAAAAAATATAAAAAAGCAGAAACAATTTATAAAAAAATAATAAATTCCGACCCATATTTTGTTGATGCTTATATTAATCTTTCTCTCTTATATGAAAGACGGAATCAACCTGATAAAGCAAAAGATTATTGCTTAAAACTTATATCTCTAAATCCTCAAAATTCTGTTGGATATAGTCTTCTTTCATTTATTTATCTTACACAAAACAATATAAGCGCAGCAGAAAACATCTTAACAAAAGCTGTAAAAGCAGGGATAAAAAATCCTGAAATAGTTCAGACATTAGGCTTTTTATATTTTCAGCAGAAAAAATATAAATCGGCCCAAAAAGAATATTTAAAGCTAATAAAACTACCCCTGCCTGTTAAAAAATTGTCTGAAGATTTTTTCTACTTAGGAGTAATATCTGATAAGTTAGGGGAAACAAATAATATGAAAATCTATATGAATCAATCCATAAAATATGATAAAAATAATGATATGGCTCTAAATTATCTTGGTTATTCATACCTTATAGAAAATAAACATATTAAAAAGGCTTTAAAACTTATAAAACAAGCAGTAAAGATTCAACCTGACAATGGAGCATACCTTGATAGTCTTGGGTGGGCGTATTATAAAGAAAAAGATTATGTAAAAACCAAAACATACCTATTAAAAGCAATAAAATTATATAAAGACCCTGATATTATGGTTCATATCGGTTATTTGTATTATAGATTAAAAGACTATAAACAAGCAATCAACTGGTGGGAAAAATCCATTAGATTAAAAAATAATCCCAAGGTAAATGAAATGCTTCAAAAAGCAAAAATCAAATTAGAAAAATAAAAATGAATAAAAATCTACTTGAAAAAATATCAGAAAACCCTTCTGATATAAAAAAACTTGAAATTCACCAACTTGAAGAATTATGTAAGGAAATAAGAGACGAGATTATTCAGGTTGTTTCAGAAAATGGAGGACATTTAGCTTCAAACTTGGGAGTAGTAGAGATAATAGTTACACTTCATTATGTTTTTTCCATACCTGCTGATAACCTTATTTTTGATGTGGGTCATCAGGTGTATCCACATAAACTTCTTACAGGCAGATTTAAAAAATTTTCCACTCTCAGACAGTTTAATGGCATTACAGGTTATCCTAATCCAGACGAAAGTTCTACAGACCTTTTTATTACAGGTCATGCTGGAACAGGAATCTCTTATGGACTTGGCGTACAAACAGGCAAAGACTTTAATAATAAGCCAGATAAAACAATTGTTTTCTTTGGCGATGGCTCCCTGACAAACGGAATTACATTTGAAGGATTAAATAACTTGGGATATCTAAAAAAAAATGTTCTTATTATTCTCAATGATAATAAATTTTCTATTTCATCAACCAAAGGGTCTCTTTCTTATTATCTTACAAAATTTATCAGTTCCCCTGTGTTTGTCAGTTCCAAAGAAGAATTTGGTGAATTGTTATCCAAAATACCTCCTTTTGGCAATCAAATTGTAAAGGCTGCCAGGGATATAGAAAAAATAGGAAAATATCTTTTTATTCCAGGAATAT
This sequence comes from bacterium, assembly GCA_021800535.1. GTDB lineage: Bacteria > Ratteibacteria > UBA8468 > B48-G9 > DTJG01 > JAMDAS01. The sequence goes on from JAJYYV010000028.1 coordinate 15,333, forward strand.
TCTTTGAAAAACTTGGCATTAAATATCTTGGACCAATAAATGGACATGATTTAAAACATCTTGTAAATGTCTTAAAAAATATCCAATCCACAGAAATTAACGGACCAATACTCCTGCATATCATCACGCAAAAAGGAAAAGGTTATAAACCTGCAGAAAAAGACCCTGAGAAGTTTCACTCTATTGGTAAATTTGATATTAAAACCGGGCAAACATCAAACGGCGAGCAAACAACAGGACAATGGATTAGTAACAAACTTATTGAAACAGGCGAAAACAAGGATTTTATCATTATTACGGCAGCTATGGGAAAAGGATTGGGTTTTAATCAATTTAATAAAAAATTCCCAGACAGATTCTTTGATGTGGGAATTGCAGAGGGTCATAGTATTATTTTTGCTTCAGGATTAGCAAAAACAGGGAAAAAAGTATTTGTTGGGATATACAGCACTTTTCTTCAGAGAACTTATGACCAGCTTTTTCACGATTTATGTCTTCAAAATTCTTCAGTGGTATTACTTATTGACAGAGCAGGAATTATTGATGGAGATGGAAAAACCCATCAGGGGATTTATGATATAGGATTTTTAAGAACACTACCGGGTATGAAAATTTTTGCCCCCTATAGTTTAAAAAATCTTAATGAAACATTAGAGTATTCTTTAAATCAGGCAGGACCTATTGCTATAAGATATCCTAAACAAATTTTGTCAGAAGATCTACCTGATTTTGTTTTCAAAGATAAAAATAAAATTCTTCTTGCCGGTTTAGGAAGTATGGCACAAGGTCTTTATCAAGTCTACAAAAATATTGAGGCAAAAATACATGCAGATTTTATTTCTGTGTCTCAAATAAAACCTATAGATGAAAAAATATCCTCAATTATCAATAAATATAAATATGTTATTACAGTAGAAGAAGCCAGTATTATAGGTGGGTTTGGTTCTTCTATACTTGAATATTGTAATGAAAACCAGATAAACACTAAAATATTAAGAATTGGACTTCCTGATACCTTTATTGAAACAGGCTCAAGAGATATTCTTATACAAAAATATAAATTGGATATTAATGGAATACAAACAACCATAGAGGAGTTCGTAAAAAATGTTTGAAAATATTGCAATATATGGAAACAAAAAAATAGAAAATTTAGAAGATATAGAAAAGCAGGTTATCTCCATATTAAAAAAATCAGGCAGGAATATCACATCAATTAATGAAAAAACAGACCTTCTTATAACAATAGGCGGGGATGGAACATTACTAAGAGGTTTTGATATATTAAAAAATGAAAACACATCCATTCTCGGTTTAAATTTTGGCAAATTTGGCTTTTTAATAAATAAATGCCCTGATATAGAAAAATTTATAAATGATATTCTTTCAGGAAAGTTTATTCCATCAGAAAGAATATTTCTTCAGGGTTTTATTGAAGAAAAAGGGAATTATATCCCTATAGGCAGGGCACTTAATGAAATTATTGTATTTAGAAAAGATATAAGAATCTTAGATATTGAAATTGAAATTGAAAATATACCTTTATATGTAAGAGCTGATGGACTGATAGTCAGCACCCCAACAGGTTCAACTGCCCATTCTTTTTCCGCCGGAGGTCCTATTTTACCTCCGGATATGGATATTATTTCAATAGTATCTGAAGCTCCTTTTTCTCCTTCATGGAAAAATTTTCTATATAATAAAGAACCTATCTACATAAAAACAAAAATGGAAAGTGATATAATATTTGATGGACAAACAAAATATCCTCTAATGGCAGGACAAAATCTAAAAATAGAAAAAAGTAAAAAAAGATGCAAAATAATTTTTCATCAACAATGGAACTTCTGGGAAACAATAAAGGAAAAATTTCAGTGACAAAAAAATATATATTGAAAATTAATAAAAATAGATGTAAAGGATGTCAATTGTGCATAAATGTGTGCCCTAAAAAACATCTTAAAATGTCTGTGGCTTTTAATAAATCAGGACTACATTTTATAGAAGAGGACCAAGAGAATGAATGCATTGGTTGTAAAAACTGTGTTATTATCTGTCCTGATACAGCAATTGAATTATATCAAGAGGAGGAAGAAACAAAATGACCACTTTTAAAAAACTCCTTGAAGAAAAAAAGGTTATTATTTCTGATGGGGCATGGGGAACAGAACTAATGAAGATTGGTTTTAAAGAAGGATGTCCTGAAATCTGGAATCTTACACATCCTGAAGAAGTAAAAAAGATAGCACAAAGTTATATAGAAGCCGGCTCTGAAATTATTATGACAAACACCTTTGGAGGAAGCTTTTTAAAACTAAAAAAATACAACTTAGAATCCCAGATTATTGAAATCAATAAGATTGGCGTAGAAATATCCAGAGCAGTAGCAAACAAATCTTTGGTTTTTGCTTCTATGGGCCCCACAGGAGAATTTTTATCTCCTGTAGGAGAAATAACAGAAAAAGAAATGATTGAAAATTTTATTGGACAGGTGAAAGGATTTATTCAAGGAAAAGCCGATGGTATTGTGTTAGAAACAATGAGTGATATAAATGAAGTCCAATGCGCCATAAAAGCCATAAGAGAATTATCTGAAATGCCTGTTATTGTATCAATGACATTTTCCATGGGCCCAAAAGGATTTGCAACAATCATGGGAATAACACCAGAAAAATTTGGAGAAACCATGGAAAAAGAAAAGGTAGATGCTATTGGAACAAATTGTACCTTATCTATAAATGATTTTATTTCTCTGGTAAAATCCATTAAAAATTCCACATCTTTTCCTATATGGGTAAAACCCAATGCAGGAATTCCACAAATAAAAAATGAAAAAATATTTTATCCTGATACTGCGGAATATATGACAGGATATATAAAGGACCTGATACAACAGGGAGCAAAAATCATTGGTGGCTGTTGTGGAACAACTCCACAGCATATAAAACTGATGGTTAAGGAAAGAAATACAATCATCCAACATGAAGTCTTCTGAGGTCTTCTTCACTAAATCCAAAATAGTGCCCTATTTCATGATAAAGTATCTCTTCAACCTTTTTTTTAAGCTGTTCATTTGAGTGGCACATTTCTTCAAGAGGTTTTTTAAAAATTATAATTTTGTCAGGAGGAATAAGATTATATGCCACTGTTTTTCTTTGAGGAAACGGAACCCCTTTATACAAACCTAACAATCTTGGAGAATCCCCTTCTTCAACAAAAAACTCTATATTTTCCAACTTTTTTTTAAATTCTTCTGGTAATTTTTGTAATTTCTGGTATACTATTTTTTCAAGTTCTTCTTTTGAAATATCCATAAAAATATTATAACATATTAACAGTATTGTAAATACTCAGTGAAGCCTGTAGTAATAAGCAGGCACAAAGTAATACTTGACAAGGAAGATTGCAACACTCAGGCACAAAGGCACAAAGTATTTAATGTATTTTAGTTTTTATTTTACTCTGTGCCTATGTGCCTTAGTACCTCTGTGCCTGTAAATATGCTTGTCCGCCAATATTGTAGGTGGAAACGTGGTTCAGTGAATATTTACAAAACAAGAAAGGGGAAAAATGATTATAATAGCAGAAAGAATAAATGCAACAAGAAAAAATATCAAAAAAGCTCTGGAAAACAAGGATAAAGACTTTATTTTAAAAGAAGCGAAAAACCAGATTTTAGCAGGAAGTGATTTTATTGATTTAAATACAGGACTTGGAAAAGGAACAGAAAAAGAAGACCTGGCATGGCTTATACAGATTATCCAGGATTCTTTTCCTGATGTAAAACTTTGTTTGGATAGTTCTGACACACAAGCAATAAAAAACGGGATTCCTCTTGTAAAAAACAAGCCTGTTATGGTAAACTCCATAAATGCTGAAAAAATAAAAATGGAATCTTTACTTCCAATCTTAAAAGACCATCCTGATGTTTATGTAGTTGCTCTTACCATGGATAACTCAGGCATTCCAAAAACTCCGGAAAAAAGTATAGAAATTGCTTCTCTACTTTATGAAAAACTTACAGGAATTGGCATCAAAGAAGAAAATATATACTTTGACAGCCTTGTTCAAACAGTTAGTGCAGACCCTAATGCATTTATTCTTTATTTACAGGCTTTAAAAGGAATAAAACAAAAGTTTCCTAATACAAAGTCTACATGTGGAATGTCAAATGTTTCTTTTGGGCTTCCAAAAAGAAAAATGATAAACCAGTATGCTCTGGCAATTGCAGTTTACGAAGGATTGGATAGTGCAATCCTTGACCCGCTTGATATGGAAATCCATCAGGCAATATGTGTTGTAGACATTTTAACAGCAAAAGACCAGTTCTGCATGAACTATCTTACAAAATTCAGAGAAGGAAAAATATAATACTTCGGGGCGTAGCGCAGCCCGGCTTAGCGCACCAGAATGGGGTTCTGGGGGTCCTCGGTTCAAATCCGAGCGCCCCGATGAATATGGTATATACCGAGTACATCCTTAACACTTTATTCCGAGCACATAGTTTACACATTGTGGTATATTAATCTTAATAAAGGAGGTTAATATGCCATGGAAGGAGAGTAGTGTTATGGATGAACGGATAAAGTTTATAGGCTGTCTTTTGGCTGGAGAAAAGATGGCGCAGGTATGCCGGGAATTTGGGATATCGCGTGTAACCGGACATAAGATATGGAACAGATATAAAGGAGATGGAGCAAGAGGAATTTATGACCGAAGTAGAGCTCCTCATAAACATCCCAATCAACTACCATTTGAGATAGAACAGCTTATAGTTCGGTTAAAGAAAGAAAAACCGAAATGGGGAGAGCCTAAGATTCGTGAATTAGTCAGAAACAAATATCCTGACGTTAAACTGCCGGCAATAAGCACGGTACATTGTGTATTAGACAGGCACCAACTTGTAGAGAAAACCAGGAAGAGTAATAAATATCACGCCACAGCTACATATCTTTCAGAGCCTCAAGAGCCAAATGATTTATGGTGCACGGATTTTAAGGGAAAATTTAGGATTAAGAACGGGAACTATTGTTTTCCACTTACGATATCAGACTTTGTCAGCCGGTATATCATAAGTTGCGAAGCGTTAAATAATACTGAAATCAATCCATGTTTTGCAGTTTTTGAAGAAGCGTTTGGTGAATATGGAATGCCTGTGGCTATAAGAAGCGATAACGGAGCACCGTTTGCAGGTGGTAACTCTCTGTGGAATTTAACGAAACTTTCAGTCTGGTGGATACGGTTAGGTATTAAACTTGAACGGATTAATCCTGGCAGTCCTCAGGAGAATGGCCGTCACGAAAGAATGCATCGTACACTTAAGCTTGAAGCTACAAACCCCTCGATTTCCAACCTACTACAACAACAGGAAAGGTTTGATAATTTCAGGAAGGAATTCAATTATGAACGGCCACATCAGGCCATTGGGATGAAATGTCCTGCAACCAAATATAAAAAATCAGTAAGAAAATATGAAGGATTGCCTGATATTACATATCCCGGATATGACAAAACTTTGATGATAAGCAATTGCGGCAGGATATGCTTTAGGAATCAAAAAATACATGTAAGCAGTGCTTTTGCAAATCAACTTATAGGCTTGAAAGAAGTAGATAGCGGAATATGGCAGGTTGATTTTATGAGTTATACACTCGGGTTTTTCGATGAAGAAAATAATAAATTTATACCTTGCGATGATCCGTTTGGATTTAATAAACTATTATTAATTTGAACAAAACATGAAAAAAGTGTAAACTATGTCCCAAGAATAAAATGTAAACTATGTGTCAGTAAGAACATATTTCCTTGCCCCCTCTTCCTTACTTCCCTATTATTTCTTTTTTATAGATGTGTTCTAAATCAGGTTGCCCGCTTACTTTTACAATTTTATTCTTGTCTATAAAAATAAAAGCAGGAACCCTGGTAATATTAAATTGTATT
>JAJYYV010000062.1 GCA_021800535.1 bacterium
AATCCTTGATTGAGGCGGTGACTAATTATAGCCGTATTCCTGTTATAAAGCATTATAAAGGGATTTGTCACACCTATGTGGATATAGATGCTGACCTTGCCATGGCGCAGAATATTTGTTATAATGCTAAGATTCAAAGACCTGCCACATGTAATGCCATGGAAACTCTTCTTGTCCATAAAGGTATAGCAGAAAAATTTCTTCCTGATATGGCTAAAATATTTAAACAGGCAAATGTTGAAATGCGCGGTTGTCCGGAAACATTATCTATTCTTCCTGATATTATTTCTGCAACAGAAGAGGATTGGGATAAAGAGTATCTGGACCTGATACTTTCAATAAAAATTGTCCAGGATATTGATGAAGCCATTGCCCATATAAATAAATACGGGACAAAACATTCTGATGCTATCATTACTAATAATCAAAAAACTGCGGAAAAATTTTTGTTGTCTGTTGATTCTGCATGTGTATATCATAATGCTTCAACCAGATTTACAGATGGTGGAGAATTTGGAATGGGAGCAGAAATTGGCATTAGTACTGATAAGATTCATGCAAGAGGTCCTATGGCTCTGGAAGAACTTACAATTTATAAATACCTGATATATGGAAATGGGCAGGTAAGAAAATGACAGATAAAAATATTAATCTTGGGATTTTAGGAGGTTCTTTTGACCCTGTGCATATAGGTCATCTTATTATTGCCCAGACAGCCCTTTATCAATTTAATCTTGATAAGGTTATTTTTATTCCTTCTGGTAAACCTTCCCATAGACATCTTCCGATTGCAGATAGTTCTGACAGATTCAAAATGGTTGAACTTGCCATAGAAGATAATCCTGATTTTGAAATTTCTGACATGGAAATTAAAAATAATGCTGTTTCTTATACCTATGATACTATTCTGGAAATAAAAAAAAATTTTCCAGAGGCAGATATATTTTTTATACTGGGTAGTGATGCTTTTGATATTATTGAAAAATGGAAAAATATTAATCTTTTATCCAGAGAAGTTGTTTTTCTGGTTGCATCCAGGGATAAAAAAAAAGAAATAAAACATTCCCCGGATATTAAAAATTTTTTTATTGATAATTTTTGTATAGAAATATCATCAAGTTCTATAAGGAATCTTTGCAAAGATAAAAAATCCATTAAATATCTTGTTCCTGAAAAAGTCAGGGAATATATTGAAAGGAAACATTTGTATGAGTAATGAAATAATTGGAAAAATAAAAGAAACAGTGGAATTGGCAGAAAAAGAAATTAAAAATATAAAAAATAATGATGAATTAGAACAATGGCGTATAAAATATCTTGGAAGAAGCGGTTTTATTTTATCTTTTACCAGGGAAATAAGTAGTATGCATGATGATTTAAAACCTCTGGCAGGCAAAGAGATAAATAAATTGAAAAAAATTCTTACAGGTCTTTATGAAGAAAAAAAGAAAGAAATAGATTTGTCTTATGTGATAAATGAATTAGGACATAAAAAAGAAGTTCTTATATATACCTACCCGGGTAGAGAACCTGATTTTGCATATTTTCATCCTATTACGATTATAACAAAAAGTATGATTAATATTTTTAAAAAAATGGGTTTTGGTATTTGGACAGGACCTGAAATTGAGACAGATTATTATAACTTTTCTGCATTAAATACTCCGGAAAATCATCCGGCAAGAGATATGTGGGATACTTTTTATCTTGATTATTCTAAAGGTATTCTTTTAAGAACTCATACCAGCCCCATTCAAATAAGAACAATGGAAAGATTTAAACCTCCATTTCGTATAATTGCTGTGGGAAAATGTTTTCGTAAGGATGCCTTTGATTCTTCACATTCTCCTGTATTTCATCAGATGGAAGGCTTGATGGTGGGTTTTGATATAAATTTTGCCCATCTTAAAGGGGCTTTAATATATTTTTTGAGAGAATTGTTTGGCGCTGAAATAAAGGTGAGATTTTTACCTGCCTATTTTCCTTTTACTGAACCAAGTGCGGAAATTTCTATTTCCTGTGTTATTTGTAAAGGGAAGGGATGTTCCACCTGTGGAGGTACTGGTTGGCTTGAAATTCTTGGAGCAGGAATGATTCATCCTGAAGTCTTTAAAAATATTGCCAGGAAAGAGCCTTCTTATTCTCCTGATAAGATTACAGGTTTTGCGTTTGGAATGGGAATAGAAAGAATAGCAATGTTAAAATATTGTATTAATGATATCAGGCATTTTTATAACAATGATATAAGATTTCTTACTCAATTTAGGCTCAATTTAGGTGATAATAATGAAATACTCTTATGAAGGAATAAAAAAATATTTACAGGGAAATTATTCTATAGGGGATTTAAAGAATTTTCTTGAAAGATTAGGGCTAAATCCGGTAATAAATTCTTTTAAAAACTTTGAACTGGAAATTCCTTCTAATCGTCCGGATTTAATGAGTGCAGCCGGCATAGCAAAAAGTTTGCTTCCTTTTGGTGATTTTCAGTTTTGTTTTCCGGAATTTCAGATTAGCCATAGCACAGAAGAAAAATTTCCTGTGGAGATTTATTCATTACAGGATTGTTATTTTTATGCAGGCAGAGTCATTAAAAATACCAAAGTATCTTCTTCTCCAGATTGGTTGAAACAGCAGGTTGAATCAGCTGGCTTTCGCAGTATAAATAATATTGTGGATATAACAAATTTTGTATTCTGGGAATTAGGTCAGCCCCTGCATGCTTTTAATAAATCTATTCTTGATTCAGGTATTATTGTTCGTAAAGCAATGGATAATGAACAGATAATTACTTTGGATGGAGTGAAAAGAATATTAAACAGGGAAATCCTTGTTATTGCAGATAAATCTAGGACTGTTGCTATTGCAGGTATCATGGGCGGTATTAATACTGAGGTAAATGAAAAAACAACAGATATATTTATAGAAAGCGCCTTTTTTAATCCTTTTCTTATAAGAAAAGGTTCAAAATTTCTTGGTCTTAGAACAGAAGCATCTTCTAAATTTGAAAAAGGGATTGACCCGCAAATGATTATTATTGCCCTTGATAGATGCTGCAGATTAATAGAGGAAATAGCAGGAGGAAAAACAGGACCATTAGTTTTAAAAGGCGATTATAAAAAAGAGAAAGAATCTATTTCTTTTAGTATTACAAAACTTAAAAATTATCTTGGATATAATATTCCTGTTAATTTTATAAAAGAGGTTTTTAATAAATTAGGATTTGAATTATCCGATGATAATTCTGATGTTATAAATGTTTTTGTTAAATCTGACAGGCAGGATATTGTCTATGATGTTGATTTAATAGAAGAGATTGCCAAATATTATGGATATGACAAAATTCCTGAAGAAATTCCTGAAGTGGTGATTAAACCCACAGAAGATGATTCAGCATATCTATTTTTGGATAAAATAAAAGAAATTTTTACGCATTTGGGATTTACAGAAGCTATTAATCTTGGTCTTATAAGCAGGGAAGAAATAAATAATTTTGAAATGGAAGAATTAAAATTCTTGGAGATTTTAAATCCTGTTTCAGTAAATTTTTCATATTTAAGACCATCAATGATAATAGAGCTTTTAAAAAATTTTCAATACAATTCTGCCTATAAAAATGAAAATATTGCCTTATTTGAAACAGGAAATAAATATTTTTTATTAGATAATATTCCTGCGGAAAGAATGACTCTTTCCTTTGGGGTTATGGATAGGGATGATTTGTTTGCTTTTAAAGGGAAAATAGAATATTTTTTAAAAACATATTTTTTTCCTGAGCCTGATTATGGAACATATCTTGAAAAAGATGAACAAAATACAGGTATCTATTATAATATTATAGTAGATAATACTTTTAATCTTTTGGCAGAAAACCCGGGAAAGATTAATTTGGGATTTATTTTTGAACCGTTGTCTGTGCTTTTGGAAAAATATGACCTGCAAAGTAAAAAAATTTTTTTAGCGCAGATGGACCTGGAATTACTTAAGAGTAAAGGATTTTTAAAGAATTTCTTTGACCATAATAAAATTCCTTCTATTCCTTCTATTCGCAGGGATTTGTCTTTAGTAGTGAAAGCCGGACCTAAATCTGACTGGGGATATATTGTCCAATTTCTTTATGATTTAGAATCAAAACCTCTTAATATAAAAGACAAAATAAAAGTTTTTGATATATACTATTTCAGTGATAAAGAAAAAAAAGAATTATGGGAAAAGTTTGGATTTGAAGAAAATACAGATATTATAGGTGTTGGTATTTCAATTTATTTTTCAAATGAAGAAGGTAATCTTACAAAAGATGATATTGATAAAAATGTCCATGAAATAGTGGAAGCATTTAAAAAAATAAATATTAGATTACGCTATGAACAAATATAATGTTAAAATATTAGGAAGGAATTATATTCTTGAAACTGAGAAAAATTTAAATTTCGCTGAAAAATTAGAAAGTGAAATAAATAAAAATCTTGAAAAAATAAGGTTGAATCTTTTACATGGTGATTTTGTGGATTTTTTTATAACATATATTTTCCAGCTTTTTGAAGAGTGTGGAGATAATGAAAAAAAATTAAAAGATTTATATGAGAACAACCAAAATATAAAAAAGAAATTAGAGTATTTAAAAAGGGAAATAAATGTCTATATAGAAAAATATCATAATTGACATATAGGCTATTAAATATTAAAATAAAAATTTTGCGGGGTGGAGCAGTGGTAGCTCGCCGGGCCCATAACCCGGAGGTCGGCCGTTCAAATCGGTCCCCCGCAACGTAAATACTTAATGAAGCTTGTATTAATAAGTAGTAGGCCCAAAGATAAAACTTGACATAGGGAAATGCAATACTCAGGCACAAAGGCACAAAGTATTTAAGGTATTTTAGTTTTTACTCTGTGCCTATGTGCCTTAGTGCCTCTGTGCCTGTAAATATGGGCAGTGTTTAGTGAATATTTACGATTTATGGAGATATAATTAATATATGATAG
>JAJYYV010000063.1 GCA_021800535.1 bacterium
TGCAAAAATTATCCAGCCTGTATCCATAGAACCATGAATAATCATTTCTTTGGAAATAAATCCATTAAATGGCCAGATACCTGCAATAGAAACAGCAAATATAATAAAACAAATTGCAGTAATAGGCATTTGTTTAGCCAATCCGCCAAGTTTTTCAAGTTTGGTTGTTCCTGTTTTATGTTCAATAGAACCAGCACTTAAAAACAAACCGCTTTCATAAATGGAATGGTTAAGCATATGAAATAATCCTCCGGCAATACCAATAGGAAGAGCCGTTCCAATACCCAGAACCATATATCCAACCTGACTTACCGTGGAATAAGAAAGGATTCGTTTTAGGTCTTTCTGAATAAAAGCCATAAATCCTGTAATCAAAAGTGTAAGAGCACCTATTATCATTAGTGTAATACATAACGGGTCATTAAGTTTAAGAACAAAAAATCCCAAACATATTCTCACAAGAAGATAAATACCAATAAGTTTATCTATAGATGCAGGAATAAGAGCCAAAAATGTTACAGGAGCATCATCTGCCGCATCCGGTATCCATGTATGGAAAGGAACCGCTCCTGCTTTTCCAAGGGCGCCTACCATCATAAGAAAAAAAGCTGCTGCTGCCAAACCTGAGGGAATCAGTGATATCTTTGACATTGTAAAAGTACCTGTAAGAAACCATATAATACCTATACCCAAAATCATAGAAAAATCACATAATCCAACAATAATTAAACTTTTAATAGCTGTCCTGTAAGAAGCTTCCCCTCCCAAACAGATAAACCCATATAGTGTAAGTAAAAGTCCCTCCCAGAAAAAAACCAATAGAACAAGATTATTAGCTAAAACTACGCCACTTGCCAGAGATGCTGTTAAGAATATATAGGTATAATAAAGATTTGCTCTTGGATGATTAACAAGCTTTACAGTTGAAAAAAGGGTAACAATAAAAGTAAAAATTCCAAGCCATAAAAGAATAAATCCGCTAAAAGAATAAAGCCTCAAATCAAAATTTATTCCAAATCCTGCCCATGGTATTCTATAATAAAGGTCCAGACCTCTTATAGAAAAAAGCCCCCATGTTATAAATAAAAACATCAGAGTTCCCAAAACAGCAAGCACTTCTCTGACCCATTTTTTACCACTAAAAACAAAAACAATAAAAGCAAAAATAAGCGGAACCCAGATTGGAAGAAGTATATTATTATTTAACATTTTTTTATTTGTCAGCTAATCCTGTAATTTTTGTTAAAGTGTTTCCCTTAATATTATTTATGTGCACCATTGCATAAGTGGCAGAATTTACAATCTTCATTGGATATTTTACAAATATACCTGTAAAAAAAGCAAAACAGGCAAATATAATAATTGTTGCGACCATCAAAGGAGAACGTTCTTTTACTACTGGTAAATTCATATCCTGTTTTGGTTTTCCTAAGAATATAGAGCTAAATAATCTAAAAAGATAGAACATTGTAAGAAGAGCAATAAATAAAGCCAAAGCCGCAATTCCTGTCTCTCCTGCTTTTACAGCACCCATAATAACCATAAATTTTGCAAAAAATCCACTAAAAGGAGGTAGCCCTATAGTTGCAAAAGCACACATAAGAAAAGCAATTGCTGTAAGAGGCATCTGTTTAATCAATCCACCAAGTTTTCTTATATCTCTTGTGTGTGTATTATGTTCAATAATACCAGCACCTAAAAACAGTCCCGCCTTTGAAACTCCGTGAGCAAGTATATAAAATGTAGCCCCAGCAAATCCTAATGGATTCATAACAGAAAAACCAAGAAAAATATAACCAATCTGACTTATAGTGGAATAGGCAAGAATCCTTTTCATATCATAATCAACAGCTGCTGCACCAGCAGCAACAAGACTGGAAAACACAGCAATAATAGCTATTGTAGGATAGGAAATGTGGGGAAGAACAAATGTATCACAAAATAGCCTTGAAAAAACATACACACCTATTTTTACCAGTACTGCCGCATGAAGAAGAGCGGTTACAGTAGATGGAGCAATACCTGCATCCGGCAGCCATGAATGAAGAGGAAATGTTGCTGATTTTGAAAACATGCCTGCTAAAATAAGCAAAACAGCAGATATGGGAATTTCTGTACCTTTCATTTTTGTTATATCAAATGTATGGGCTGTGTGGTATATCTGCAAAAATCCTATAAGCATTAAAACAGCCCCTAAAAATGTCATAAGAAATGCCTTATCTGCCTTTATGATAAATTCTTTTGTTCTATAAAATCCAATAAGTCTCCAGGAACATATTCCTGCAATTTCCCAGAAAACATAAAGAAAAATAAGGTTGGCAGAATAAACAAGCCCCATCATTGCCCCAATAAAAAGAAGGACCATAAAATAATATTCACTTTGATTATCTGTTTCTTTTATATAGTGTAAAGAATAAAGGACAATGCATGCAGAAATAACTGAAGAAACCATAGAAACAAACACGGATAAAGCATCAACATTAAGAGTAAAATTTATACCAAAATAAAGATGTTTTCCAAAAATCAGCTGGGAGCCGGATAATATGTAAGGAATAAGGAAAAAAGGTAATAAGGCTGTAAAAAATGCAATAACACAAGCCCAATATTTACTTAAAGTTTTAAAATTAGGGGAAAAGGAGAGTATAGGTATTGTAAAAGCACCTATAATTGGAACAAAAATTGTCAAAAGCGTGAAAATCTTCACATTGTTCATTTTAAAAACCTTTGCAATCTGAAAAAAACTTAAAAATATTATATAAAATATCAAATTATTACTAAAATTGTCATATTTGTAATAATTTATTCTTATTTCAACTTAACATTGTGAATTTAATCACAAAAAAATTAAGAAACCTCTTCTCTTTCTTCTTTATTTAATTATTTTAAATCTAAATTTTTTTTTGTCAAAAAAATTTTCAATCTAATGAAATGACCTCTCACCTTTTATAGTTTTTATAGCATGCGGAATAAAAAGTATAATAATTTCCATATATTCTTTCACTGCTTTTAAACTACCTGGCATATTTATAATTAAAGATTTATTTTTTATTCCTGCTATACCTCTGGAAAGAACAGAATGAGGAGTTGTTTCAAATGTTTTTATTCTTACTATATCACATATTCCGGGTATTTCTTTTTCAATAACTTTTTTTGTTGCTTCCGGGGTTACATCTCTTTCAGAAGGACCTGTTCCACCTGTTGTTAAAATAAGATCTATATTTTTATCCACATATTCAAGCAATAAATTCTTTATCATCTCCTGTTCATCAGGAATTATTCTATATTCATTTACATTCCATCCCATCGCTTCCACCTGAGCTTTTATATAAGGACCACTCTCATCTTTTCTTTCTCCTTTATAACTCCTATCACTTATTGTTATAATACCAACACTAATCATTTTTTTATTACCTCAATTTCATCCCCTTTTTTCACTTCCCCTCCCTTAATTACCCTTGCGAAAATTCCTTCTTTTGGCATTATACACCAGCCTAATTTTTTATATATCTGACAATCTGTATGGCATTTTTTACCAATCTGTGAAACCTCAAGGATAATATCTTTTATTCTTATTCTATCACCTATATTTAATTTTAAAAGGTCTATACCCTCTGTTGTTATGTTTTCTGCAAAATCACCCGGATACAATTCATAAAAAATATCTGAAGAAATCTGTTTGGCTTTTATTCTATCCCAGGAAAGAAGACTCACCTGCCTTGTATCAATTAATCCAGCATGAATATCTCCCTGGATACCATAATCTTCTATGAATATACACTGCTCTACCGGTTTTTTCTTTTCTCCCTGCTTCTGGCTTATATTTAAAGAATATACTTCCCCTTTCATAATATATAGAGAACTCCACTTAGGTTATATGTTAATAACTAATTACATTGTTTCATATATATGTTTTGTGTCAAATTTTTGTAGGGGTTATGGCATAAGTAACTCTTTTATTTACTTTTAGTGAATTGTTCTATAAAAAGATAAATTTTTAGCACAATAGGATTTTTTATTCTGATTTTTTACTTTCGCTTTTTATTTTTTCTCTTTCTTTAAAATCTTTAAAATTTCTTCAGGTGAAATTTCTGTTTCTTTAATAATTTGCCTTAATAATCCTTTACCAATATCTTCTCCTTTGTGAAAAGGAACCAGGGTTGTTCTTCCATCAGGATGTTTAAAAAAAATATGTGAACCTTTTTGCCGAATTTTTATAAATCCAAGATTATTCAGAATACTTATTAATTCCCTGGGTTTTAACGAAGGCAGAGATTTCATATTCCTATGGTTTCCATACCAATAAAAATAGGCTCACTGGCAAAATTTTCTATTCTTGATAGATATTCTTTGTCTTCTTGGGCAACCTCTAAACAAAGAGATATCGCTTCTTTAATCCTTGCCCTGAGTGTTTTTAAATCTTTTGCCTGTGTATAACAACCAGGAAGACCAGGAACACTACCTACAAAATACCCATCTTCGTCTTGCTCTATGATAACTTTAAATTGTTTTTTATTTAAGTCCATTTTTATCTTTTTCCTATATTTATAATACTTCTTTTGAAATAAAAAATCAATTTATCGCATTGCCATCAAAAATATATATAAAAATATTTTACCGGGTTTGCCAATTAGTGTGGTTTTTATCAGAAAACAATTTTAGCAAATTACCTAATATCTTTTGTTTTAGAAGGAAACTGTCATAGAGCCAAGTGCTTCCCATGGGTCTTGGGTTGTCATTCCGTTTGCTAAATAATCCTTTATGTAATCGCCTCTAAATAACTGACCAACTGTTAATCCAAATCTTACATCCTGACTGTATACATAATTTAGTCCAAGGTCTAATTCATTTCCTATTGAATCACTTGTTACTGTACCTAATCCAATTGCTGGTAATTTCTTATCCAGTGAAAGATTGTAGTAATTTATATAAACTGCAAGTCTGGTGAGTGGTTGAAATCCTATTCCAATCTTCGCCACCTTG
>JAJYYV010000064.1 GCA_021800535.1 bacterium
AAAGAAAAACCCACTTCTTATAAAAATAGAAGAATATAATATTCTTCCTGTTTCTAAAATTTCTTTTAAGGGTGAACTACCTTTTATAAATGGATTTATTTTTGTAGACAATTTAAAACAATATCAGGATATGAAAATGTATATACATAATTTTTCTCATTCAGCATTTGCTTATATAGGTTATAAAAAGAGCTATCAATTTATATGGGAGGCAGTATCTGACAGGGAAACAAAAAATCTTGTAGACCAGGCAGTAAATGAAGAAGTTATAAAAGCAATTAATAAATATTATAGAATTACTTTAGAAGAGTTAAATGAATATTATGAGAATCTATTAAAAAGATTTTTAAATAAGGAATTAGCAGATACAATTGTAAGAGTAGCAAGAGAACCTATAAGAAAACTTGGCAAAAATGAAAGATTTATTGGAACAGCAAATTTTTGCCTTTCACAAAATATTATTCCTGAAAAAATCTGTCAAATTGTACCTTATGTTTTAAATTATTTTAATCCTGAAGATTCTGAAAGCATTGTTTTAAAAAACTATCTTTTTAAAAATGGGATTAATAAAGTTTTAGAAAAAATATGCGGACTTGAACCTCAACATGTTATTTTTAATCTTATAAAAAATATATGGGTAAAAAATAAAAACATATCAGAGGAGGAGAATAAAAAATATGAACAAAATTAAGTGTGCAGTTGTTGGAGCAGGAATATTTGGAGAAATCCATTGTGATACCTATGCTAATTATCCAGATGCGCAGCTAGTTGCAATTTGTGATTTGAATGAAAAAAAAGGAAAAGAATTGGCTAAAAAATATAACACCAGTTATATTAAAGATTATAAAGAAATTGCAAAAAATAAAGAAATTGATGCCGTATCAGTTGTAACTCCTGATTTTGCTCATAAAAATATTACTATTGAAATGCTTTTATCAGGTAAAAATGTTCTTGTAGAAAAACCTATGGCAACAAAAGTTGAAGAAGCTGAAGAAATGGTAAATACTGCCAAGAAAATGGGACTTATTTTAATGACAGATTTTCATAACAGATTTAATCCCCCGATTGTTTCTATAAAGGAAAAAATAGAAAAAGGAGATTTAGGAGAAATTATCATGATGTCTACTAAATTAAGCGATAAAATAAGTGTACCTCTTAAATGGTTCTCATGGTCAGGGCAATCCGGGCCTCAATGGTTTCTTTTTCCTCATATAGTTGATCTGGTTTGTTGGTTTACAAAAGATTTTCCAAAAAGTGTATATGCAAAAGGAATAAAAAAAGTTTTAAAAAATAATGGATTGGATATATATGATGTAATTAGCGCCACTCTTGATTTTGGAAATTCTTTTTCCATATTGGAAACTTCATGGATAATTCCGGATAATTGGCCATCTTTAGTTGAATTTGTTGTTGACTTACAAACTAGTAAAGGAAAAGTGCATATGGATATAAATAATCAGGGAATAATGGTTTGTTCGGAATTAAACAATACCTTAGAAAGGCCTGCTTATACTGTTAATTCATCTGTTTATAATCACACATTCGGTTATGCATCTTTACCAATAAAATATTTTATAGACTGTTTAAAAGAAAAAAAAGAACCATTAATAAAATTGGAAGATGGATTAAATAATGTTAAAATTATCTGTGCTATTGAAAAATCTATTGAAGAAGAAAGAATAATCAAAATAGAAATCTAAAAACAATAGGAAAAAAGGAGAAAAAAATGAAAATTGGATTTATAATGAGATACAATAATGAAAGGATTGAATTTGCAAAAAGAATTGGTTTTAAAAGCTGTGAACTTCAGGTATCCCCTAACTGTGGATTTTTCCCGGGAGATAAAGATTGGGAGAAAAAAGCAAAAGAAGTTTTACAGATATACAAAGAAAATGGTATAAAAATTTCTTGTCTTGGGGCTTTCTATATAAATCATTTTGACCCAAATAAAATAGAAGAAGGAAAACATTTAGTCCGAAATTCTATACTTTTAGCAGAAAAAATGGGTATTGATGTAGTTGCTGGTTTTTCCGGAAGAATTATTGACAAACCCCTTGAAGAAAGTTTACCTCTTTTTAAAAAAATATGGAGTGAACATGCAAAATTTGCTGATGAACATAATATAAAAATCGCATTTGAACACTGTCCTATGGGACATTACTCCACACCTTGTGGAGGTATAAATGTAATGTGTACTCCTGATATGTGGGAAAAAGGATTTAATGAGATAAATTCTGAAGCAATTGGTCTTGAGTGGGATCCAAGTCATCTCATCGGTTTATTTATTGACCCTATAATAACATTAAGAAAATTTGGAAAAAGGGTTTATCATGTACATGCTAAAGACGCTCATATAAACCGCGATCTTCTTTTACAATATGGATTTTGGCACCCGGGAGTTAATGAACATTGTTTTCCCGGTCTTGGGGATACAGACTGGAATTTGTGTATAAAAGAACTTTTAAGAATTGGTTATACCGGAGATTTAAATATTGAAGGATGGCATGATTCTGTATACAGGGATATTTCTGAAAAAAATATCAAAAGAGAAGATCAAGGACTTATTATATCTTTTAAATATCTTAGTCAATTTGTTGTTCAGGATTAATTGTTTTTACGTATATAAATCTGTATATAACTCTTCAGGCTCTGGATATGGACTATTTATTGCATATTCAGTTGCTTCTTCTATTTCCTGTTTTACTTCACCCTCAATATTTTTTGTCTCATCATTCGTCAAAATACCTGCTTCTATCATTTTTACAGGAAATGTTATAATCGGGTCTCTATCCTTCCAGAATTTTTCTTCTTCTTTTGTTCTATAAACCCTTGGATCACTTCTACTATGCCCATAATATCTATAAGTATTGGCAACAATAAAACAAGGACCATTTCCTTTTCTCACATAATCCGCCCATTTTTTTACACATTCTTTGACTGCCAAAACATCCATGCCATCTACACTTTCAGAAGGCATATCAAAAGCAAGAGATTTTTTTGTCAGGTCACTTATAGATGTTGCTCTATGAACAGATACACTCATTCCATAAAGATTATTTTCACAAAGATAAATAACCGGAAGTTTCCACAAAGATGCAATATTCATAGATTCATAAAAAATACCCTGATTAGTTGCTCCATCTCCAAAAAAACAAATAACAACCTGAGAATTTTTTCTCATTTTTATAGAAAGTGCTGCTCCGGTTGCTATTCCTATACTTGCCCCTACAATTCCATTTGCTCCAAGATTACCTTTTGAAAGGTCAGCCAAATGAAGAGACCCCCCCTTCCCTTTACAGACACCTGTTTTTTTCCCTAAAATTTCTGCCATCAAAGCCTTAATATCCCCATCCTTTGCTATAGCATGACCATGTCCTCTATGGGTACTGGTGATATAATCATCATGATTAATAGATGACATTGCCCCAACTGCTACAGCTTCCATTCCAGCATAAAGGTGAGAACCTCCCTCTGCAATATTTTTGGAAAGCAGCTCCATTATTTTATCTTCAAAGTATCTTATCTGAAGCATTTGCTTAAAAAGTCTTCTTGCTTCTTGTTTATCAGGCAATGTCATATTAAAAATCTCTCCTTTTTCAAATATTTAATTATTATATTATATTTCAAATTTAATAAAAATTAAAATTATGATAAAATATATATTTATAATTTTATAATGGCCAGGTAGCCAAGAGGTAAGGCAGCGGTCTGCAAAATCGCTATTCACCGGTTCAAATCCGGTCCTGGCCTCTTCAGTAAATCTTCCTTAGAAAGACCGGGTTTGAACATGGTTCACCACTACGGCTGTTTTTTCCCAACAGGTATTTATTTTCCAAAGAAGCCGTAGAGTGTGCGTCAATAATGCATCTGTGAAATTTCAAGCACAATCCGGTCCTGGCCTCTTCAGTAAATCTTCTCACCTCTTCATCAAATCAAAAAGTGAAGTATATAGAAAATCCGGATGCAAATTTTCAAGTTCTTCAAAATATGAAGAACCTGTAGAAACTGCTACTGTAAGAACATTTGCATTTTTGCCGGTTTGAATATCAATCGTCATATCTCCAACAAAAATTATTTCATTTTTTTCTACATGAAAAAATTTTTCTGTATCTTCTATCATCTGTGGATGAGGTTTTGGATTTTGTACCATGTCGCCAAAAGTTATTTTTTGAAAATAATTTTTTATTCCAAGATTTTTAAGCAAAGGGAATCCGCTTATACCAGGTCTATTTGATGTTACCGCAAGAAAAATTCCTTTATTTTTTAGATAGGATAAAACCTCTTTTGTCCCATCCATAAGAAAAGTTTTATCTTTTATAATTGAAACATGATATTGATTATAAATTTTCAAAGCTGTTTCAATATCCTCTGGTTTAAAAAATTTTTCAATAAATTTTTTATCACCAAGACCAACAGCTCTTTTTGCCTCTTCATAAGTTTCCTGATTTTTATATCCTAACTGTTTCAATGTATAATTTAATGTATCCTGAATAGCCTTATAAGCATTAATAAGGGTTCCATCCAGATCAAACATAACAAGCTTTATATTTTTAAAATTCATAACTGGTAATTTTACAATAAAATTTTTACAAAAGCAATTAATATATAATCCGGAATTTTAATAATTCATCTAAAAACTTGGCTCGGAGACCCCATCCGTAAAGACGGATAAGAGAGTCAACCTCCTTGACAAATTATTGTTTTTACGAAACTTATAAAATCTATCAAATGTAGAATTCAGGTTAATGAAGAAGAAAAAAATATTTTGCAAGAAACCCTTAATGTTTGGACCTATGCCTGTAATGATATTCTTGCTATTGCAAAAGAAAAAAAG
>JAJYYV010000065.1 GCA_021800535.1 bacterium
TGCTGATGGACATCATAGATTTTCTGCTTCTTTAGAAGCATACTTAAAGAACCAGGATTCTGTTCCAGAAAATATTCTTGTTTATTTTACCAATCTACTTTCAAAAAATCTTCTTATACTTCCAACACATAGACTGATTTATTCTAACATTCCATGGAATAAAATTATTCAGGCTATTACCCCATATTTTTCTATAGAAAGGTTTATAAATTTTTCTTCACTTACAGAGGCTCTTTCCAAAGCAGGAGATAATTCTTTTGGAGTATATGGAACAGGAAGATTTTATTTATGGAAACTTATAAACCGGAAAAATATAGAAAAATTTTTACCATATAGCAATATAGAAGAATGGAGTAAAATAGATGTAGTAATACTTCACTATTTTATTTTAAAAGAAATTTTCAAATTATCTCCAGAAGAAAAAATTTTTTATGAGAGAGATGAAAAACTAATTTTTGAAAAAGCCAAAAAAGACCCTAAAAATTTTGTGTTTTTTCTTAATCCAACAGATATAAATGATCTAAAAATAATTTCACAAAAAGGAGGAATTCTTCCTGCAAAAACGACATATTTTTATCCTAAAATTCCTTCTGGTTTGATTTTCTATAAAGCCACTTAAAATGGAATACGATGTTATAGTCGCTGGTGGCGGACATGCTGGTATTGAAGCATGTCTTTCATCCAGTAGAATGGGAATGAAAACCCTTCTTATTACAGGAAATCTTGATACAATCTGCTATATGAGCTGTAATCCATCAATAGGAGGAACCGGAAAAGGCCAGTTAGTAAAAGAAATTGATGCCCTTGGAGGACAGATGGGCATTGCAATAGACACCACCGGAATACATTTCAAAATGCTTAATACCGGCAAAGGTAAGGCTGTATGGAGTCCACGGGCTCAGGCAGATAAAAAACTTTATTCAAGATATATGAAATCTGTTGTAGAATCACAATCCAATTTAGATATTCTGCAGGGATGGGTTGAAAAAATTATTGTAGAAAACAATAAAATAAAAAGAATAAAAACAGACCTTGATATTGAATTGAAAACAAAATCTTTAATACTCTGTCCGGGTACATTTCTCAATGGAATTATTCATATAGGGGGGAAAAAATTTCCGGCAGGAAGACTTGGAGAATTTCCATCTATCAAACTTGCAGAAGAAATAAAAAGATTAGGAGTACAAACTGGCAGGTTAAAAACAGGAACCCCTCCAAGAATTAATAAAAATAGTATAGATTTTTCCAGAATTCAAATACAAAAATCAGATGAAAAACCCACTCCATTTTCTTTTAAAACAGAAAAAATTCAACGGCCTATTATTGACTGTTATATTACATGGACAAATAAAGAAACACATAGAATTATTCAAGATAATCTTTTTAGAGCCCCATTATATACAGGACAAATAAAAAGTGTAGGGCCCAGATACTGTCCTTCTATAGAAGTAAAAATCACAAGATTTGCCGATAAGGATTCCCATCAGATTTTTCTTGAACCTGAAGGTCCGGATACAGACGAAGTATATGTAAATGGATTTGCTACAAGCATACCTGTGGATGTACAAGAAAAAGCAATACGAACAATCCAGGGACTTGAAAAGGTAAAAATTATGAAATATGGATATGCTATTGAATATGATTTTATTTATCCATGGCAGATAAAACCTTCTCTGGAATATAAACAAATAGAAGGACTTTTTTTTGCCGGACAAATAAATGGAACAAGTGGATATGAAGAAGCAGCCAGTCAGGGACTTATTGCCGGAATAAATGCATCTTTAAAAATAAAAGAACAACAACCCTTTATTCTTTCAAGGTCTCAAGCGTATATTGGAGTCCTTATTGACGATCTTATTACAAAAGAATTAACTGAACCTTATAGAATTTTTACCAGCAGGGTTGAATATAGACTTATTTTAAGACAGGATAATGCTGCTTTTAGATTAATGGAATTTGGAAGAAAATTTGGACTTATTGATGAAAAAATATATATAAAAATGGAACAACAAAAACAAGCCATAAAAGAAATCAGTCAACAGATTAAAAATAAATATTTACCTGTTGAAGAAAAAATATCTTATGCTGACTATTTAAAAAGACCGGACAAAAAATTTATAGATATAGAGAAATTACAACCCGACTATTCTTCTTTACCTGAAAGAGTAAAAGAAGAAATTGAAATAGAAATCAAATATGAAGGTTATATAAAAAGAGAATTGTCAATGATTGAAAAATCCAAAACTGTAGAAGATATTAAACTACCAGATAATTTTAATTATTCACAAATAAAAACTCTTTCCACTGAGGCAAAAGAAAAACTACAGAAATATCAACCTGTTTCTGTATCTCAGGCAAAAAAAATAGAAGGAATTTCTCCTTCTGATATTACAGCACTTTTGATTTATCTTAAAGTTTTATAAATTGTATAAATTGTAGTTTAAATTTGACAAAGACAATATTATTTGTTTAAATATAAAAAGTAAATATTTGACATATTTTAAATTTGTGTTTTAATTATTAAAAATAAAATTCTTTTTTTTATTGAAAGGGGGTGAATTATGGCTGACCAAAAGAAAAGCAATCCAGCAGCAATAGTGATTTTGATTATTATTATCTTGGTGGCGCTCTTCTTCATTATTAAGCAAGCTATGCCGAAGAGACCAGCAGTACCAGCAGGAGCACCAGGAATACCTCCAGCAGGAGTTGGCGTTCCAACAGGAGTAGTACCTCCGGGTATGCCTCCTATGCCTCCGGGAGTAAAACCTCCGGTACCACCAAAGAATTTAAAAACAGTAAAGAAATAAAATATATCTATTGATAAATAATTCAATAGATATTGAGATATTGATGTTAATGAAAAAGTAAAAACAACTAAAGATATTTTGTTCTTTGAAAATTTTGAAGATTACTAAGAACTATCAACTTAAAAAAACAATTTTTTGAGGGTTTGATCTTAGCTCAGGATTAACGCTGGCGGTGTGCCTAACACATGCAAGTCGAGCGACGCACTCGGAGAATTTTGCTTTACCGTAAAATTTTCTGGGGGAAAGCGGCGAATGGGTGAATAACACTTGGGTAATCTACCTTTTGAACTGGCATAATTCGTCGAAAGACGAACTAATTCCAGATAATATCAGAAAAATAATTTTTTTCTGATTAAATATATATTCTTAAAAAATATATCGTCAAAAGATGAGCCTGAGTCCTATTAGCTAGTTGGTAAGGTAATGGCTTACCAAGGCAATGATGGGTAGCTGGTCTGAGAGGACGGACAGCCACATGGGGATTGAGACACAGCCCCAACTCCTACGGGAGGCAGCAGTGAGGAATTTTGGACAATGCCCGAAAGGGTGATCCAGCGACACCGCGTGGGTGATGAAAGCTTTCGAGTTTTAAAACCCTGTCAAGTGGGAAGAAAGTCTGATTTTATCAGATTTGACGGTACCACTGAAGGAAGCTCCGGCTAATCCCGTGCCAGCAGCCGCGGTAATACGGGAGGAGCAAGCGTTATCCGGATTCACTGGGTGTAAAGGGTTCGTAAGTTATTAAGTAAGTCAAATCTTAAATATTTCAGCTTAACTGAAAGATCGGTTTGAAACTACTTAATTAGAGTTCGAAGGAGGAAAGTGGAACTGCCGGTGTAGCGGTGAAATGCGTAGATATCGGCAGGAACACCAATTGCAAAGGCAACTTTCTATTTCGATACTGACACTGAGGAACGAAAGCATGGGGAGCAATCGGGATTAGATACCCCGGTAGTCCATGCTGTAAACGATGGGTGCTAGGTGTTGGTCCGATTTTCGGATCAGTGCCGAAGCTAACGCGTTAAGCACCTCACCTGGGAACTACGACCGCAAGGTTGAAACCCAAAAGAATTGACGGGGGCCCGCACAACCAGTGGAGCATGTGGTTCAATTCGATGGTACACGAAGAACCTTACCTGGGCTTGACATGTTGGTAGTACTGACCCGAAAGGGAAGGGAATCTGATTTTATATCAAATAGCCAATACAGGTGGTGCATGGCTGTCGTCAGCTCGTGTCGTGAGATGTTGGGTTAAGTCCCGTAACGAGCGCAACCCTTACCTGCAGTTACTCGTGAAAACAGCACTCTGCAGGGACTGCCGTGGTTAACACGGAGGAAGGTGGGGATGATGTCAAGTCATCACGCCCCTTATGTCCAGGGCTACACACGTGCTACAATGGTTGGTACAAAGGGAAGCTAAACCGCAAGGTGACGCAAATCTCAAAAAACCAACCTCAGTTCGGATTGCAGGCTGCAATTCGCCTGCATGAAGTTGGAATTGGTAGTAATCGCGGATCAGCGATGCCGCGGTGAATACGTTCTCGGGCCTTGTACACACCGCCCGTCACGCCAGCTGAATCGAAAGTACCTGAAGTCTCCAAATTTTGGGGCCTAAGGTAAATTCGGTAAGGAGGGCGAAGTCGTAACAAGGCAGCCGTACCGGAAGGTGCGGCTGGATCACCTCCTTTCTAAAGAGAAATGAAAAATATTACAACTTAGTAATCTTTCAATAAAAGGGTAAGGTTTTAACCTTACCCTTTTTTATTTTACAAACTCAAAAAAAAATATAAAATATATATTTTAGGGCGCATAGCTCAAGGGTAGAGCACTGTGCTGATAACGCAGGGGTTCGTGGTTCGAATCCACGTGCGCCCACTTCTCTGGAGAGAACCACGAACCATTATGTGGTTCGCCACGACGATTGGTTTGTCCATATAGGCAGTTGCTTTCCAAAAATGAGGAGTATATGCGACAAGAGTGCATCT
>JAJYYV010000066.1 GCA_021800535.1 bacterium
ATAAAAAAGGTATTGTTATGATGGAGGTTATGATTTCAATAGTATTGTTTGCTATACTTGGACTTGTATGTTTGGATAATTATATTGGCAATATCAGCCTGCTTTCAAAGATAAAACAGGAGATGAATTGTTTTATTTTAGCTCAACAGGAAGTCTTTGTATATCAGAAAGACCACAGTAATTTTACAAATGAAGGATATTTTAATCCGCCATATGATAATTTTTATTATCAAACCAGAACAGAAGATGTTACTCTCTCAGAATCTTCTTTGGCCAATACATCAGATAATACTGTATCAGATACAACTTTAGTGGATACACAAGCTCAAACTCAGGAAATAAATAAAATAAAAAATTTAAAAATTGTTTTAATGACTATTTCCGGGAATAATTCCTCGTTAACTGTTCCCATTGGGATTAAAAAACAAAAAAAGAAATAATAAAATGAATAAAAATGGTTTTACACTTATTGAAATGCTGGCGGCTTTTATTATTGGGTTTATTCTTATCTCTTTTATATATATGACATTTAAAACAACATCAACAACTATTTTTTCCACAGAGAAAATAATAAACAAAACCCAAAAAGAAATGTCTTTTTTATATGGAATATCAACCCAATTTCAAAATATTAATCCAACTAGTAAAAACAATAGTTTTTCTTCAGATTCTATTTCTTTTAGTACTTTCAGTGGTGTTTCAAAAAAAAATATTACCTATATTGTTGAACAAAATCCGGATTATACAGAAAATCTTATATGTAAACAGAAAAATGAAACATACCAGACTGAATTTTCCTATACATGTTTAGAAAACAAGGAAGATATTTCTTTTACTTTTTTCAATGGCAGTGATTGGGTGGATAAATGGGATAACAAAAAATTGCCTACAGCAATTGCTATAAATATTACAGAAGGGACAAACAAAACTTTTTTTCCTGTTTTAATGCCTTCAGTAAAAAACAAAAAAAATAACAAATAGAGAATTTTGGGTTTTCTTTTTATCTTTATTTGAAGAAAAGTAGTTATAAAGAAAAAAGAGAAACCCAAAAGCGTCTCTTACTTTAGTTAGTATAAGAAAATTAACAGGGTTTACGGAATATTAACAAAATATGAATAAAAAAGGAACAATTCTTATTGTAACACTGGCATTTCTTGCTCTTCTTTCAATGAATGCTGTTTATTTTACATACTTTACAAGGGCAAGAACAAAAGTATGGGAAAACCAGATTAAGTATTATAAAGCATATTATCTTGCCATAACAGGAGTTGATATTGGTAAAAAACTTCTTTCTGCCAGTCAAAATAATTATCTTCTTTTAAGGGCTATATTATATAATCAGCATTATATATACACAAAACATGGAACTATAAAAATAAGAATTTATGATATGGATTCCAAAATAAATCTTAATAGTTTAATAAACAATAAAGGAAAATCCAACACAAAAATGATAACACTATATAAAAATCTTCTTATAAATCTTGGGCTTTCAACCGACCTTTGTGATGTCCTTTTGGATTGGATTGACCCTAATGGAATTCCCAGGGTTTTTGGTGCTGGTCCTGAATATTATCAGCAATTAAATCCGCCTTATGTTCCTGCAGATGGGCAGATTCCATCAGTCCACCAGTTATATTTACTTAAAGGTTATACCCAAAATGTTCTTCTTGGAACTAAAACAAGGCCAGGCCTTTTAAATTTTGTTACAACCCATTCTGATAGTAAAATAAATATTAATACTGCAGACCCATTAATTTTACAAAGTCTTGGTTATTCTGTGGATGAGATAAATCAGATTCTATCTGAAAGAATGGCGGCTCCTATAAATATAAACTATCTCATAACACTAAATAGTGGGGTAACAGTTGCATGGCAGGGTATAATTACAACAGACAGTAATTATTATAAAATAGTGTCAACAGGTTATGTAGGCAGGGCAAAAAAAACAGTTTCATTTATTATAAACACTAAATAAATAAGGCACAAAGTAAAAGATTGACAAAGAAGTATGCAATACTAAGGCACAAAGGCACAGAAAACACTTTGTGCCTAAGATTTACCATCTTCTCAGACAAGCAATAACTTAGTGCCTATGTGCCTGTATTTACAGAAAAAATATGAACTCAAATCTTTTTATATATTACAGAGAAAAAATATTCTATCTGTTGGATGAAAATAAGAAAAAAACAGAAGGTGTTTTTTCTTCTGAAGCAGATATTGAACCTTTTCTTAAATCCCGGAAGATAAAAAATGTTTTTCTTGTTTTTTCCAAATCAAAAATTTTTACAAGGACTATATCTTTTCCCTTTTCCTCCATCAGTAAAATTTCTCTTGTCCTGGAAAATGAAATATCAGACCTTTTTCCTGTTGCTCTTTCTCAACTGAATATATACTGGTTTTTATCCAGAAAAGAAAAAGACAGCAGTGAAGTGACAATTTTTGCAGTTGATAAAACAATAATCATCTTATGGCAGACATTACAGAAAAAATATCACTTTAAGATACAGATTTCTTTTGAGGGGTTTGTTCTTTTAAATCTTATAAAACAAAAACATCTTGAATTAAAAAACTATAGTATTATTTTTATTGATTCTGGATACATTGTTTTATATAGAATACAAAATGGAATAATAACAAATATTATCTCCTCATTCTTTGAAAATGATGAAAACATAAAAAACTTTTCTAAATACACTCTGGATATTCCTGTAAAAGAAACAATATATATTGTTGGCAATTTGGATAAATCTTATTCATTAGGTTTAGGTGCTTTATCCCAGCAGGTTTCTGTCTCATCTCTTTTCAGTAACACATTTTTATTTAATCTTGTATCTCCTCTGGCAGTTAAGACTCCTTTTAAAATCTATCAATTAAAGAAAAGATATTATATTCCTGTCTCTTACTTCGTTTTCGGGTTTATTTATATATGTATTTTATTTTTATTGATTCAACCCTTTTTTACTGCCCGCAGGTACCAGGAAAAAGTAAATAAAATAAATAAACAGGAAGATAGTATTTTCAGACAGCAATTTCCTGATATAAAAAATATTGTAGACCCTGTTCTTCAGGCTGAAGATAAGGTAAAAACATTTAATACAAAAGGCATGGATATTATACCTGTCTCTCCTTTAAAGATAATGTCAGAAATTGTTAAAATAGTTCCGAATTCAATAAACTTTTCAGTTTCACAAATAAGTATTTCAAACAATCAGGTGTTTTTATCATGTCAGACAGACAGTCTTGGGTCCCTTGATAAAATAGACAGCCTTTTTAAAAAAGATAAATTTTTCTCAGATATAAAACAGGGAAATATTTCTCTTTCAGATGGAAAAGTGGAGTTTAACATTATTTTAACGATAGCCGACTATAAAAATGGTAAATCATCAGTGAAGAAGAAGTAAAATTTGATATTAACAAGTTTGGATTTTCTTTAAATCTTTATTTGTGTTTTTGTATTTATAAAGAGATAAAGAGAAATCCACAACTTAATTGCTTACTTTAGTTTAGAATATAAATTAGAAAATAAAAAATGAAACAACAAAATAAAATATATATCTTAGCGGGTATTTTTTTATTAGTAATTCTCTTTCAGTTTGTATATGCTCCATCTATGAAAAACATCCATTTGAGGAAAAAACTTTATCAAAGAAAAACTGCAGACTATCAAAAGCTTCTTTCTCTTATAATAGAGTATAAAAATGGAGAAAAAAAGAATTCTATTTTTCAGATTGCCCCTGCCGGATTTTCCTTATTTGATTTTGTATCCACCACAATAGAAAAAAATTTTTCAAAGGCGCAAATAGAAAAAATCACCCCTGCAGAAAAAACAAAAAGAAAAACCTATATAGAAGAAAAAATGGATATTACCATCAAAGACATACCCATTGAAAAGGTCGTTTCCTTTATCAATCTCATTGAAAAACAACACTATATTTTCTTATCAAAATTTCAGATTACAAAAAACAATCTTAAGCCATATTTATTAACAATGGACATTCAATTTGTAATCTACAGAAAACTTTAAAAAATTGAAAAGGTACATAGGCACAGAGTAAAACTATAAACTTATAGTATGAAAACTTATAAAGATTTAATTGTTTGGCAGAAATCTATGGGTATAGTAAGTCAGATTTATCAGATAACAAAAATTTTTCCAAAAGAAGAAAGATATGGATTAATTTTACAGATAAGACGATGTGCTGTTTCAATTCCTAGTAACATAGCCGAAGGTTATGGTAGAAAATCTACTGGTGATTATCTTCGTTTTTTACAAGTGGCAAATAGTTCATTATATGAATTACAAACTCAAATAGAAATTGCACTAAATTTGGGATATTTACCTCAAGATAAATTTAAATATATATATGAATTAAGCAGAGAAATAGAGCGGATGCTTAGTAGTTTATGTAAAAAGATAGAAGATAAATAAACTTAGTGCCTTTGTGCCTTAGTGCCTCTGTGCCTGTATTTAATAAAACTATGGAACTATATATAATAGACGGAAACTATATAATCTACAGGTCGTTTTATGCCATAAGAAATCTTACCACCTCTACAGGCCAGCCTACAAATGCAATATACGGTTTTGTATCAACACTCCTTAAAATCTTAAAAGAAAAAAATGTTCAGCATATAACAATATCTTTTGATATGAAAGGT
>JAJYYV010000067.1 GCA_021800535.1 bacterium
AATGAAGAAGAAAAAAATATTTTGCAAGAAACCCTTAATGTTTGGACCTATGCCTGTAATGATATTCTTGCTATTGCAAAAGAAAAAAAGGATTTTAACCAATATCATATTCTCCTGTTCTTGTGGTTATCGTAATAATGCCGACTTTGTCGGTGCTTATAATATCTCCAAAAGAGGTTTTGCTCTTTTGGACGGGCTGTCTTGTAAACCAGCCCTTAATCAACACGCTTTTTGTAGTTGAAAGCCTCACCCTTAAGGGCGAGGTAGTTTACTTAATTGTTTTTATTATATATTTTGTTTTTTTAGCTTTGTTGGCAATCCAGCCAGCATCATTAATAAGGAAGTCAAAACAACTACCTGAACAATAAGAGATTTGTTTACAAGCAATATCTTTTCAGAGGGAATAATTGAAAGAAACAGGAGAATTGTAACAAGACCCCTTGGTGATATAAATAATAATGGAATTAATGGCAATTTAGATATTTTAAGTTGAATTATTCTAAAAACCAAAATAATAATAGTAATCCCTATAGCCCATATTAAAGTGGAAAAATTTAAAAATTCCGATGTGCTGATAAAATAACCAAATATAAGAAAAAAGAAAGTTCTTATTAAAAAAGAAGATTCATTGGTAAGCTCTTTAAATTTTATAATTTCTGTATCTAATTCATTTGGATAAAATTTTCTTATCCATGTAAGCTTTTTTAATATATCAATGTTCCCAAGAAAAAGACCAAAAAATAAAATAAATAACAATGCAGGCAAATTATAAAACTGCGTAATGGAATATATTAAAATTACTATTAAAATAATAGGAATAAATTTTATATGATGCTCAATTTTACTTAACAAAAAAGAAAGCATAACAATAGAAATAAATGAAATAGCAGCAATAAATAAAAATTGTAAACTCAAATTAAAAAAAGAATAAAAATTAAAAACCTGATTAATAACTATAAAATTAAAAAATATAACCCCCATAACATCAGATAAACTACTTTCATAAATAATAAATTCTCTATCTGCAGATAAAAGATTTATTGTGCTGGGTATTGCAAAAGCACTGCTTATAACACATAAAGGAATAGCATTGATTAAACTAAGTCTAAAAGAATATTTATTAAATTCTGTAAATAAATAAACAAGACCAAACGCCAATGTTAACATAGGAAGCAAAGCACCCAAGAAAGATTTTATAATTAAATTGGAATTATACCTGGTTATTTTAATGCTTAAAGAGCCCTCAAGAACAATAAGAATAAGACCAATAGTCCCTAAAATAGGTAAAATTAAAGGAAAATTTGGAATATGTTTAAATTTAAAAAAAATCGTCAATTGTTTTATTGCCCAACCCAAAACCAACAAAAGTATTACTGACGGAATTTTTGTCCGCGAAGAAGTAATATCAAAAAGATAAGCAATCAAAATAAAAAAACAAATTGTTATTATTATAGTTAAACTATTCATAATTGTTTTTATAGAAATATATTTATTTTTTTATCTTATTATATGCCAAAATCTAAAAAATTGACATTTGTAGAAATATATTGTAAGGTTATGTAAATTCAGTAATTTGTCAGATTAATAACTGAGACGAGGTTCTTTGAATATTTACGAATCAAATTTAACAGTAACTAACAAAAAAGAAAAAAATGAATTGTCGTGAACGAGTATTGGCATCAATTAAAAACCAATATCCGGATAAAATTCCTCTGACTTACTCAATTTTTCCAGAGAAATTGTTTAGAGATGGTCAGAAATTTATAGACCTTTGTAAAAAATATCCTAATGATTTTTATGATATTGAGCAATGCGTTAAAATACCAAAACCGGATACAGAACATTATCTTCCTGACGGTAGTTATTATAAAGAAGAAACTGATGAATGGGGTTCTGTGCGTGTTTTTTTAAAAGAAGGGATTGCAGGGGAAGTGAAAAAACCGGTTCTTTCCGACTGGTCAAAAATGAAAACTCTGAAAATGCCTCCTGTTCCAAATCCCACACCTGCGGAATTGAATCGGCTCAAAGAGGCAGTCAAAAAGCAAAAAGAAAAATATGTAGGATGGGGAAGCTGGGGATCTCTTTTTGAACAGATGCAGTGGATACGCGGAACTGAAAACTTATTTTTAGACATTGCATACGATGTTGAAGAGATTTATAAACTTGCGGATATACTAATGGAAAAATATCTTATTCCCAGGGCTGAAATTGCAGTTGAATCTGGTGTTGACATTGTTTCATGTGGTGATGACTGGGGAACACAAACACAACTTCTTATCAATCCCTCTGTCTGGCGCAAAATTTTTAAACCACAATACAAAAAAATATTTGATTTGGTTCATCAGGGCGGCGCACTTAACTGGATGCACTCTGATGGTATGATAATGGAGATTATTCCTGACCTTATAGAAATAGGAGTAGATGTATTAAACCCGCAACTGTCATGTATGAAAATGGAACAAATTCAACAAATCTGCAATGGCCGTATTTGTATTTCCGGAGATATTGACCGGCAATGGACACTTGTTTCCGGAACTCCTGAGCAAGTACGAAAATACATACGTAAAGCAACAGATATCTTCGGACTGCCCAGTGGAGGTTTTATCTACAGCATGGAATTGAGGGAGATCTCGTTTGAAAATGCTGAAGCCGTCCTTGAGGCAATTTATGAATTTCGCAATCTATCACAAAAACAATAACATTTTATGCAATTAAAATAATCTGGCTTGCTATAGAATCAGCCTATACAGAAAGGGTGGTGAACTGGTCATGAAAAATGCTTATCATCTTATTAATTTTGGAGTATGGAAGACTAAAAGTGAAGAGGAAAAAATAAAAGCAATTGCCGATGCAGGGTATAAAGGCATTGAAGGTATTGAAATAGATTATACATCTGAACCTTTGGCAGTAAAAGAACGTCTTGAAAAATTCGGACTCAACTTAGCTGCACAACAGGTACCATGTATGATTATGGGTACAGATGATAAGCGTATTGCAGAACTTGCAACAGAACAAATTCAAATAGGAAAGGCAACAGGGTGTGAAACAACAGTGATTATGGTGCCACGTACTGATGGTATAAAGATACACACTTATGGAACGACCGTTGACCATTATAAAGAAGCAGGAAGACGATTGAATCTTCTTGGAAGAATTCTTGCAGACAATGGTATTAATCTATGTATTCATAACCATATTGACCATATGACAGAATCAATGGAGGAAATGGAAATCCTGATGAATGAAACTGAATCAAGAAATGTTGGCATTTGTTTTGATACTGCCCATGCCGTATGTGGAGGAAATGACCCGCTTAAGTATGCAAAAAAATTTCATAGCCGCATCCGATATTTTCATCTAAAAGATACCAAAAATTTTCTTTTTGGTCGTCCGTACTTTTTTAAAAATACATTTTTGCCGCTTGGAAAAGGCGTGATTGATTTTTCTGCAATCATGTCAGAACTGTATGGATATAATGGTTGGATAACCGTGGAATTAGATTCAACATTCAGTTGTGGAGACCCTGTTAATGAAGCAAAAACAAGTCTATCCTACTTATATAATTTATTAAGTCAACGACTTCGCTAAAGTCTCTAAAACAGTGGATATAATAGAGAAAATAAATAATGAGTAAAGATTTTTCCACTTATTTTTATTTATAAAATTCATAGATACATATGAATTGCCATAATTCATATAAGTTACCATAAAATTTTCACAGGACCTATAAGTCCTGATTTTACGCGTTTTTCACCAAAAAGATTCTGCTGTGTATTTATTATTTTTATTTCCAAGTTAAAACTTTTGTTTTTTATTACATTCAAAAATTCATAACGCCATGGCGGCAGAATTTTTTTTCCTATAGATTTACCATTTATTATAACTTCCACAGCATTAAATATTTCTCCAAGGTCAAGCCATACCGAACGTCCGTGACAACATTCAGGCAGGTTTATTATTTGCTGATAATGATATTCTCCTGAATAAAAAGGGTATCCCTGTATTGTACAATCACCAGTTGACAATTTGCAGGGTGGAAGTTTGAGAATAAACTTTCCATTTTTTTCTTCCAGACAGAAATTGCCGCTAATATATGGGTTCCACATTTGACCTTTGAACATAAAACTATTATCTCTATGAATCTGAAGAAGATTTTCGCCAAGTTTAACTGCATGTGATATGTCAGTTTCAAATATCCACCTATCAAGCAGTTTTCCCGGTAAAGGTGAAGATATGGTTTTTCCATTTAGTGTAATATGCAGATCAGAGTTGTATCCATCATGTATTAATTCTGAGCGGGTCATTTCAACATCAACAAGAAGTTTTAAGTCAGGAATTAAATCTTTCACAAAAAATTTGAAATCACACCGATAATAATTTTCTTTTTCATAGGTAATTTGCCCATTACGCAAAGGAAACAAATTAGGACTTGAAGTTGAAAAGTTCCAGGATTTTGTAATTTCAAGAGAATGAGAAAAATCTGATTTTTCTGATAACCTATAGAAAATATGTTCAGGCTTAATATTTATACCTGATATCCACAATTTGGTTTCTGCAGGAGACAGGTTGACTTTACTGGAAAAACTGGTGGGCCCAGATATATGGCTCCCTTTAATAAATTGCACTTTATCAATATCAAAAAGC
>JAJYYV010000068.1 GCA_021800535.1 bacterium
CATATTATGTTAAATCCATATTTTGAGCCGTTTAAAGGAAAAATCATAAAAGGAGAAATTACAATAAATCCAGGAACTTCTATATCTAAAACAATATAGAAAACCATTGTGTTAAAAATAAATCTATGTGAAGCGGCCATTTGACAGGGTGAAAAAAAATATTTAAAATAATTGGAGTAAATTTTATTCTTATTGCTGTTATACTGGGGGGGAAAAAATGGAAAAATTTCCAAGAACAGTAGTTGGTGGTATCTCGGTACCAAGATTAATCTGCGGGACAAATTGGTTTCTTGGCTATTCCCACACTACCGGGGCAAAAAGCAACTTCATCCAGGAATATATGACTGAGGAAAAAATTACTGAGATTATATTAACGTTTCTCAAGTATGACATAGATGCTGTAATGGCTCCTCCCAATGAATTGTTGGTAAAGTGCATAAAAAAAGCACAGGATAAAAGTGGAAAAAAAGTTATTTATATCTGCACTCCATGGAAAACCGAGGAAGTTTACTGGGCAAAAGAAAATGGGGCTACATTCTGTTTTCCTCATCAATGTGTGACAGATGCCCTTATAGATAGAAGAGAGAAAAAAATAAGGGATATTGAAGAATGGACAAAACTTATAAGACAGGCAGGGATGATACCCGGACTTTCCACTCATATGCCTGAGGCAATAATCTATGCGGATAAAGACAATATTGATGTAGAATCATATATCCAGATGTATAATGTAATAGGGTTTTTATGCCAGGTGGAGACTGACTGGATAAGTAAAATTATATCTGAAGCAAAAAAACCTGTGATGACAATTAAACCATTAGCAGCAGGAAGACTTACTCCTCATTCGGGACTTCCATTTGTGTGGACAACAATAAGAGATATAGATATGGTTACGATTGGATGTTTGACCCCTTCCGAGGCAGAAGAAGATATTGAACTCTCACTTTCAATTTTAGAAAATAGAAAAAGCAACATAGAACTGCAGAAAACCCGCAGTAAAAAAAGCCTGGAATAAGATGTAATTAGAAAAGAAATCCAGGGACTTCAATATATAAAACAATAAGGATTTATTTACAGTTAAATGCCAAAATAAGGGGCAGTAACATTTTGACCTGTTATAAGGTGATATATATAACCGATTCCCATCCATGCTCCAGTTCCTACAACAGACCCTAAAATTATACCATAAAAAATGGGTATTGACCTATGATAAACCTGAACCCCTCCGTATTTTAACACTAAAAATTTTATTAGCCATGCTAAAAAAATGGAAAACCATCCTCTATCAATAATATAGGTGTCAGAAATTGGGAATCCTATATAATGCAAAGGCCACCATAAAAAACTATTTTGCAGAAATATTAAAAACCCCATTATTACAGCCCCAATTCCTATAAACCAGTACCTGCTTAAAATTATTTGTTTTGTTGGAGGACTGGTTATTTTGTTTGCCATAAACTGTCCTACAAGCTGAGGAAAATCCTGGGAGAACCATGCCTCCCTGACATTCAGTTCTCCATGCATATACCCATTCTGGATGTTGGAAAAAGCAGCAACAAAGTAGGCAATTATAATTGCAATTATAATCCCCCAGAAAAGAAATCTTGGATTTATTTTTGCCTCCTGGTTTATTTTCAAACCATTCTGGGTGGATGTCATTACTGTTGTTCTTATATCTCCTGCATATGGATACTGAAGTCCCAATCCTATGTATCCTGAAGAACCTATATAATTTGAAGGAAGAACAGATGCAGAAAAACCAGGCGGGTCACACTGACTTCTTGCAAAACCAAGTCCTGCCTGGCATATAATTCTGTTTAAAACAACAAATGTTGCAAGAAGATAGAATAGATATACAAAACTTAAAAGAACCGGCATTCCCATTAAATGGAAAAATACTTCCATTATCAGAATGGAAATAATCCCTCCATAAACAGCTGTTCTATAAGAAAGCATCTCTGAGGAATCGTCTATATGCTTCCCATTTTTGTTTCCGAAAGATTTCCTGAAAACATCACCAATATGTTTTCTTGCCTGCCATATGAGGTAGATAAAAAATACGAGCATCGCACCTGCTCCCTGAAAGGTCACCATAGGAGAGCTGGCTGCAAAAATTCCACCCTGTCCTGGAATTGTATATCCTGTAATATTAAACCAGCCTGTCTCTATTTTTGAGAGAAACTGAAAGAAAAAAAGGGAAAAAGAGATATTCAGATTAACAAGATATGCAAATCCGAGTATTGGCCAGCTTAAAACAAATACAAGCATGGTTGTATTACGAAAGATTGGAATTGCTTTTCCTAAAATAAAAGCCGGGAAAAAAGGGAAATACGAAGGTAGAGCTGTGAAGCTGGTAATTATAAAACTGATGGCAAATCCCAGCCACAATAATTTGTTTTTAAAAATAGCAGGAAGTTTACTGTTTTCATGCATCTTTGTCATATCTAAAGGCAGCATTGCAAGAGGAAACATCAGTTGTTCATTCTCCTCCCACTGTTTTCTCAATATTACTGCTATACATATTGAAAGAAAATAAAAAGACATTAAAAACAAAAACCATATAAGCAAGGGTTTTATCCATGGCAGATAATTGAAATGTGTTCCATTTGCTACTCCTGTAAAATACTGATTTATTACATTGGAGTTTGTTGGAATAAAGTATTTTTTTATGTGAGGCAGGATAATTTTTACCCATCTGTTTTCAGATGTTGCATAATAGCTAAGTCCTGATATTATTGGAATAAGCCCCGCCATTAATCCCCATGATGGCAAAACACAGGCACTGGCTCCCATTATAAAAATAAAAAGCATCTCAGATGAGGATAATGACCATTTTTTTCTTACTGTCAGAAGAACAGGATTTAATATCAGAATAACCAGAAAAAGTCCCAGAAATGCACTTCCTGTTATAAAATCCGCCGCCATTCCATTTAGTGCCCGTGCCTGAATAAAGCTTATACCTGCAGAAAGAATACACCCCCAAAATAATGCCCATATAGGATATTTTTTGTTTTTAAAATTATTCCCCATAATAATTTTCTATATTTTATAAAAGCAAATTTACTACTTTTTATCATACCTAAATTAAATTGTCAACAATCAATTGACATATTAATATATTATAGTATACAATTAAAAACAGGAGAAATACAAAATGTCAGTTAATACAAAAAAGTTATCAAAGAAAAGTCAACCTCTTCCATTATGATGGCAATTAAAAGTAAAAGAAAAAATATAGAGAAAGAGGAGGTGAAAAAAGATATGAAAGAAAACGGAGAAATTATAAAAGAAAAAGCAAATAATAATACAGAAAAGGAGGAAAAAAACATGAATACAAAAAGAAGAAAAAAAGGTTTTACCTTAATCGAGCTTTTGGTAGTAATAGCAATCATTGCCATACTTGCGGCAATGTTGCTACCGGCTCTGGCCCAGGCAAGAGAAAAAGCAAGACAGACAGTTTCTATAAATAATATGAAACAACTTGCATTGGCAATGGCAATGTATCTGAATGATTACAACCAGACCTATCCTAACATACCTTTCAATGGAGGAGCATGGGACCCTTGGAATATTGGGAGCTGGGGAGGCAGTGGGTCATATTGGGCATGGCAGATATACCCATATATAAAGAACTGGAAAGTTTATTATGACCCGGATGAATCAGAGTATTATACTGGTGGTGGATACAATCCTTCTCTCGGATTAGGTGAACCATATCCTGGATGGCAAGCAGCACATAATTATCCTATAAACTGGAACTATATGGGCTATGGATATAATATAGGATACAGCAATGAATATGATATGGGTCTAACAGAAATATATATGACAGATGGTTTTCCTGTTACAACAAACTTAGTAACAACACCCGGGCAAACATTATTATTTGCAGAAAGTTCAGTTCCTACATGGACAGGAGAATACTGGGGATATGGTCCTTATATGTTAACTTGGAATGGAGGGACAGTAGATGGTACTTTTCAGTATCGTCACAGTGGAGGAGCAGACCTTGCTTTCTGTGATGGACATGTTCAGTGGTATCCAAAGTCTGTTCTTGAAAACAGGGAACAGGTGATTTATGGGTCATCCACTCCAAATCCAAATTTTGTACCTGGCTGGCCATGGACAAGAGATGGAAAAGGAGTTCCTGAACCATAAAGGGAAATTTATTTGATATTGCTTTTTATATTATATTTTAACACTTATTATGGATGAGAATTATGCCTGAGAAAAAAAGCAATTTGGTAGTAATAGTGATTTTAATAATTATAATAGTTCTGGCTATCTTCTTTATTATCAAACAAGTAAAGAAAAAGCCAGCAGGGGCAATGCCAGCTCCATTGAAGATGTTACCAGCCCCACCTGTGCCAAAACTTCCACCTCCATCGTATTATCAGAAGAAGTATAATCTGAAAAAATAGTAAAAAAGGAAGAAAGGAATTGATTGGGCAAACCAGCATTCACCAGTCTTTTTGAAATGGAAGACTGGTGAATGCATATACAAATAGAGAAATAGGAGGAGAAATGTTAAAAAAAGCAGGTATAATTATACACAAGAGATTGATGATGGTGCAGGCATTGGTTTTTATATTTTTTCTTACAGGCGGTTTTGTT
>JAJYYV010000029.1 GCA_021800535.1 bacterium
TATCTGATATCCTGTATTTGGAGTAATAGAGATTGATGGGGAACTTCCATAATCAACTGTCTGGGTTGCTGGAGAAACTGTTCCATTTCCATTGCTAACTGATGCAGTAATGGTATAAGTGGCAATAGAGAAAGTTACTACGATGGTATGATTTTCTGATACATTGTTTATGGTATAAGTTTCACCTGATGAATCAGTAATAGGTTCACTAGTTCCATTATCAGTAATACTGGCTATTTGATATCCTGTATTGGGGCTAATGGATATTGATGCAGAACTTCCATAATTGACTGTCTGGGTTGCTGGGGAAACTGTTCCATTTCCGCCACTGACTGAATCTGTAATAGTATAAGTTGTGAGTAAATTGGATACATTAGGTGTTCCTATTCCTGTGACTGCATCCCATCCTGTTCCAGCAGAATAATAACCATTATTACCACTTGTTATATCATGAAAATCACTGGAATATAAAGAACTTGAGCCATTAACACCATAAAAGGTTGAATAAAGCCTATTTAAAGTAAGACTAAATGATGAGTTTTGATTAACAGATGCATTGTCAGCTACAATAGCCGCCCAGCAAGGACAACTTAGACTGGTTCCTCCAACAGTATACCAGCCATTTTGATATATAGATACCCCTGTATTTGGGTCCGCATCAAAAGCCACATCTGGGACACCTCTTGCATTGACAGAATCAGAAATATTTGCATTAGATTGATAATCTGGTTCAGGAAAAAGGCTGCTATAACCTCCTCCACTACTAAACCATGCTGTTTCACTTTCATAATCACCTGAAGTATTAAGTGTAAGGGTTGTTCCACCTACTCCTATTACTTCAGGTGAAGAAGCTGGATAATTAACATTGGGTGAAGATTCTCCATTATAAGCACCATCGTCTCCAGCACTTGCCAATAAAATAATCCCTTTACTGGCTGCTATAGTGAAAGCAGATTCATATGAAGATATATCACTCGAACTCATATTATTTTCAGGTCCTCCCCAACTCATAGAAATAACTGTTGGTTGTGGTGTAAGATTAATTGCATAATTAATAGCATCTAAAAAACCTTGAGAAGTCTCTTGCGCTGCTAAAACAAGGTCTATTTTTGCATTTGGTGCAAGAGCATGCGCCCATTCAACATCCAGAGCTATTTCTTGTTCCCAACTATTATCAGTAGATGTTCCATCAACATTATATGTAGTTATATCTGCAGCTGGAAGATTATAGGTAGCATCAAAAGTGTTAATATCTGTTATGAGTGTAGGTTCATAGCCTGCATCAATAATAGCAATGGTTTCTCCCTGTCCATTAGCAAAATTTCCAAAATTATAAGCCTGTAGAATATTTGCTGGTGTATAAGTTACAGTTTGTTGATTTAAAATCATACCATGAATTTCTCCGGATACTTCTTTTTCTGTTGGAGTGCTCCATGATAAATTTGTATATATCCCTGGTTTTGTTTTTGATATTGGCCCATAGGGTAGTTTTGCATATATTATAGGATGTTTCATAATATAGCCATTATTTGATGAAGAAGATGCAAAGGCAAAATAACATAATCCGAGAAAAAAGAAAATAAATATAAATAATGTTTTTTGTTTGATATTCATTTTTATATTTTTTGGACCATATATGCCAAAGTCATTAATTCAGAAGCCATATCAACATTTCTAACAAGAATTTCCTTTGGCAGGTTTAAATCAACAGGAGCAAAATTAAGTATACCTTTTATATCACAGGAAACAAGTTTTTCAGCAATTTCCTGCGCAAATTCAGCTGGTACTGTGATAATGGCTATTTTTATATTTTGTTCAGGAATAATAGCAGTCATCTTTGAAATATCCTCAATTTTGATTCCTTCCCATGTTTTACCTATTTTACCCAAGTCTGTGTCAAAAGCACAGCAAATTTTAAGTCGAAAATCAAAAAAACCAGGATAAGCCAGTAAAGCGGAACCGAGTTTCCCTATTCCAATAATGGCAATTTTGGATTCATCATATATACCAAGAATATTTTCAAGATTTGAAGATAAAAGGTCAATATTATAACCTACTCCTTTTTTACCCATTGAGCCAAAATAAGAAAGGTCTTTTCTGAATTGTTCAGGAGTTATATTAAGATACTTTGTGATTTCAGATGATAAAATATTTTCTTTTCCTGCCTGTTTTTGATGTTTGAGAATTCTTAGATATAGGCTTAGTCTTTTAATAGTTTCAAATGGAATTTTCTTTTTTATATCCTGTTTGGCATTTTGTTCCATTCTTAAATTATACTAATATTTTAATTGGCGGTCAATTATTAGATGAATCAATAAATTTTCCAATTATTTGTAAATATTTTTTTAAATCATTTATATCTTTTTTTAAAATTTTATATACCTGACGATTATCTACCTGCCAATATAGATGAACTAAAAGATTTCTAAATTTTGCCATTTTTTGTAATCGCTCAATAAATTTTTCATTAAATATTCCTAATTCTTCTAAAATTTTGAAACAGTCAGAATAATCAGTAGGAGCTCTTCCACCAACTTTTGCGACTATATGATTACATATATCTATTGCACCTTCAATGGCTATAATTAAATTGTATTTAGCACTATCTATTTTTTCAAAAGATGATAAAAATTCATTTTCTGTCAACAAAGAAATATCATGAAGTTTTTTTAAGGCAAAATTAATTTCTCCAACAATTTGTCTTAATCTATCAATGTTAAATTTAACCATTTAATACCTCTTGTAAATATGACTTGGCAATTGGTTGAAAATCATAATATTCCAATCTTGTTTTACAAATAAATTCTTCTCTTTCTCCTTCATTTTTGCTAAATAAAAGAATACCTTTTGTTACTTGATATTTAAACCCAAGAGGAGCATAATTTATGATTTTAATGTCTATAGAAAAACTGATTATTTTTTCTAATTTTAGACTTAAATAAATTTCAAATTCTACAATATCAATCTTTTTTATAAATTTATCTTTTATATAAATTCCAATATCAATATCTTTAAAGTTTTTTTCTTCTTCACAGAAAGAACCAAAAATATATGCAAAAACAATATTTTTTTCTTTTAAAAGAATAGATGTTAATTTTTTAATTAATTCTTTTTTATTTTTTTCAATTTCAATCATAAGAAAATATTTTTATCAATAAGGTTTATATTATCCTCTGGTTTTTCCTCCTGCTATATTTATTGTTGTTCCTGTTATATATCCTGCCAGCTCAGAAGCCAGAAAACTTACAAGGTCTGCCACTTCTTTTATTTTTCCTGTTCTACCAAGAGGAATAAAAGTTTTTTCATAACCTGCTTTTAATTGTTCAACTGTTATTCCTCTTGTATATGCTAATGCTCTTTCATATTCTGGGCTTCTTAAAGCAGTAGGTTCCAGGATACCTGGTGCCACACCTACCACTCTTATATTGAATTTTCCCATCTCTTTTGCCCAGCTTCTTGTTAAGGAATATAATGCAGCTTTTGTTGAGGCATAAATACTTTGTCCTTCAGAACCCTCCAGTCCGCTTTCTGAAGACATGTTGATAATAACACCTTTTTTGGCTTTTATCATTTCTCTTGCTACTGCCTGAGCGCATAGATATGCTCCTTTATAATTTATGGAAATAATTCTATCAAAAATCTCTTCATTGATTTCTTCTTTGCCCTGCGGGTCAACAAGAAGTCTTGGAATATTAATACCTGCATTATTAACAAGGATATCTATATTGTTAAATTTTTCAATAGTTGTTTTTACCATATTTTCAACACTTTTTTTATTACTTACATCTGTTTTAATGAAAATAGCCTGGCCTATGGATAATTTATTTAGCTCGTTTATAAATTCATTTCCTGTTTTTTCATTTATATCAGCAATAACAACCTTCATTTTATCTTTATAAAAATTTAAAACAATTTCCCTACCAATTCCTAATGCTCCGCCAGTAAC
This sequence comes from bacterium, assembly GCA_021800535.1. Lineage (GTDB taxonomy): Bacteria > Ratteibacteria > UBA8468 > B48-G9 > DTJG01 > JAMDAS01. The sequence continues at coordinate 3,947 of JAJYYV010000029.1, forward strand.
TATGCCTACTTTATTTTCAAGATTTATATTCATGTTTAGTTACTCTCCTTTTTTTGATATTTTATAAATTTTATGTTATTATAACACAGATTTTCATAAAATTATAAAAATTCAGTGAGGCCTATAGGAGAAAAATAATGGGAATAAAACCTTTAGAACCGGAAAAATTAAAACCAGAAATAGATATTTCACAATTTGAATTTAATACTACAGAAGAAATTGTACCATCTGAAGGATTTATGGGACAGGAAAGAGCGGCTCATGCTTTGGAATTTGGTCTTTCAATAAATCAGGATGGATATAATATATATGTTTCAGGACTTCCGGGAAGTGGAAGAATGGCTGCTGTTGAAAGTGCAGTAAAAAAAATAGCTGAAAATCAACCTGTTCCTGATGATTGGTGTTATGTTCATAATTTTTCACATCCTGATAATCCTAAAGGTCTTAGATTTCCTCCGGGTAAAGCTATTGTTTTTAAAAGAGATATGCAGCTCCTTATAGAGGACTTAAAAATTGACATTCAAAGAGCTTTTGAAAGTAAAATATATGAAGAACAGAAAAATATTATTATAAGAGAGCTACAAAATAAAAAAGACCAGTTTATCCAAGAAATAGAAGAAGACGCTAAACGAGCGGGTTTCAATTTAAAAAGTACATCTTCAGGATTTATCTTTGTTCCTGCTATAGAAGGGAAACCTCTTTCTGAAGAGGATCTTGAAAAGTTATCAGATACATCCAAAAAAGAAATCAAAGATAAGCAAGGTATTCTTTATGAACAGCTTTCTGAAATATTAAGACAGATAAGACAGGAAGAAAAAGCAGTTAAAGAAAAACTGGAAAATCTTGAAAGAGATACAGCTCTTGCAACAATAAAACCAAGAATTGAAGACATAAAACAAAAATACGAAGAGATGCAATTACAAGCCCTTTGGGACCAAAAAGATTTTGATGCCATTATGTCATACTTTGATGAAGTTTTAAATGATATGGTTGAAAATATTGAAGATTTTGGAGAAAAAAGAGATATGGAAATTCTACCAGGTTTAAAACTTCCCTCCAGAGAGAATCCTCTTATAAAATATGAGGTGAATGTTTTGATAGATAATTCCCAAACCAAAGGAGCCCCTGTAATTAAAGAGGTTAATCCCACATATTATAATCTTACTGGAAGAATAGAATACAGACCATCTCTTGGAACAATGTTTACTGATTTTACAATGATTAAATCCGGGGCTTTTCATAGGGCAAATGGTGGGTATTTAATTCTTAACACATTAGATGTTTTAAAAAACTTTTTTGCTTGGGAGGCAGTTAAAAGTACAATAGAAAATAAAGAAGTAAAAATAGAAGATATAAATGAACAATATAGACTTATAAGTACTCCCTCTTTAAAACCACAGCCTATTCCAATAAAAGTAAAAGTAATTCTTGTGGGGAGTTCTTTTTTGCATCTTCTTTTATATACCTATGAAGAAAGTTTTAATAAATTTTTCAAGGTAAAGGTTGATTTTAACACTTTAATGAATAAAGATGATAAAGGTATAAATGAATATGTTTCTGTTATAAGTAAGATTGTCAGGGAAAATAATATCAGACATTTAGATAAAACCGCTATAGCAAAAGTTATTGAATTTGGTTCAAGAATTGTAGAAGACCAGAAAAAAATTTCCACACATTTTATAGAAATAAATGACCTTATTAAAGAAGCGAATTTTTGGGCTGAAAAGGATAATGGTTCTAATCTTATTAATGCAAAACATATAACAAAGGCTATTGAAGAAAAAATATACAGGTCAAATTTAATAGAAAATAGAATAGATGAATTAATCCAAGATGGAACTATTATGGTTAATGTGGATGGAAGTGCGGCTGGTCAAATTAATGGACTTTCTGTTATGTCTATTGGCGATTATACTTTTGGCAGACCATCAAAAATAACAGCTACTTCCTATGTCGGTCGTGGTGGGGTTATAAATATTGAAAGAGAAGTAAAACTTTCAGGAACTATTCATAATAAAGGATTCCTTATTTTAAAGGGGCTTATAGGAGAAAAATTTGGACATCATTATCCGTTAATTTTTAGTTCTACAATATGTTTTGAACAAACCTACCAGGAAATTGAAGGTGATAGTGCTTCCTCAACAGAATATTATGTTCTTATTTCATCTTTATCAGGAATACCAATTAAACAAGGAATTGCTGTCACTGGTTCTATAAACCAAAAAGGTGAATTACAACCGATAGGTGGAGTAAATGAAAAAATAGAAGGGTTTTATGCTGTTTGTAAACTGAGGGGATTAACAGGACAACAGGGGGTTATTATACCTGAAAACAATGTAAAGCATTTAATATTAAAAGATGAGATAATTGATGCTGTAAAACAAAATAAGTTTTATATATGGGCTGTAAAAGATGTTGATGAAGGAATTGAAATTCTTACAGGAATACCAGCGGGTAAAAAGGATAAAGATGGCGCTTATCAGGAAGGAACTGTAAATTATACAGTCGGACAAAAATTAATTGAATTAGCAAAAAAATATCATGATATTGAGAATAATATAAAACAAAAACCGGGAATAAAAAAGAAAAAATAATATATTATTTCATATAACCAAATCTTCTGTATACATCGGGTCTGTTTCTCCAGTCTTCTATAACTTTTATATTTAACTGAAGATATATTTTTTTACCAGTAAAAAGTTCAAGTTCTTCTCTTGCTTTTATTCCTATACTTTTTATTTTTTCTCCATTTTCCCCGATTACTATTTTTCTTTGGTTTGGTTTTTCCACGATAATATTGGCTGTTATTACCAGCATATCAGAGTTTTTTTTCCCTTTTTGAATATCCTGAAGTTCAACAGCGACACTATGTGGAACTTCCTGATAGGTGACTTCAAAAACTTTTTCTCTTATGATTTCACCTATTTCATATTCCTGTGGTAAAGATGTTATTTCATCCTTTGGTAAAATAATCTCCCCTTCCGTCAGATATTTTATAATGGATTTTTCTATTTCCACAATATTGTTTTTTTTTAAGGCAGAAAAAGGAATTATATCAGAAAATTCAAATTTTGTAGTTGATTCATTAATTATTGGAAGAATATTTTTATAATTAACAAGCAGGTCTATTTTATTAATTCCAAGAATAATGGGTTTGTTCTTTAATCTTTTTATATTCTGAAATATTTGCTCGTCTTTGTTTGTCCATCCTTTACTTTCAATTATAAAGAAAATAATATCTGCTTCTTGTATGGCAGAAAATATATTTGAAATAAGAGTTTTATCTAACTGGGTTTTCGGCTCATCAAATCCAGGAGTATCAAAAAATAATATTTGATAATCATCTGTTGTTTTAGTTCCAATAATTTTGAATCTTGTTGTAGATGGCCTTTTAGAAACAATAGAAATCTTTTCTCCTATTAAAGCATTAAGCAGTGTAGATTTGCCCACATTTGCTCTTCCTATTATTGATACTATTCCACTTTTCATAGGTATATTTTATATTATTTTGTTGTTTTAAGGAAATTTATGTATAATAAAGTAATCAAATAAAAGGATAAAAAGAGGAGAAAATATGGATTGGGAAATTTTTAACACTTCAAATGGAATACCTGTAATTTATAAAGAAAAAAATGATGTTTTTTCTACTGCATTATCTATATGGATAAAAATGGGCAGTAGATATGAACCTATATCAGTTAATGGAATATCTCATTTTATAGAACATATTCTTTTTAAAGGTACAAAAACAAGAACAGCTCAAAATATCAAAGAATCAATAGAAGGAAAAGGAGGAAGTTTTAATGCTTTTACATCTGAAGAGCTTACCTGTTATTATATAAAAATTCTTGAACAACATATGGAAATATCTTTTGATGTATTATCTGATATGATTAAGAATCCTCTTCTTGCTTTACAGGATATAGAAAACGAAAGAAATGTAATATTAGAAGAAATAAAAATGTATTATGATATTCCTGCCAGATTTGTTCATGACCTTTTTGACCAGACAATATTTGAAAATCATCCATTGGGTTATCTTATTTCCGGAACAGAACAAACTGTGTCAGCAATTAAAAAAGATGATATCTCTGAATATATAAAAAAGTATTATTCAAGGAAAAATATTATTATAAGTGCCTGTGGGAAATTTAATAAAGAAAGAATAAAAGATTTATCAGACAAATATTTTTCTTCTGTTTCTCAAGGAGAAGAAACAAAATTTAATTCTTTTAATGCAGGGAATGATGGTCCCATGGTAAATATAAAAATACAAAAAACAGAACAGGCTCATTTCTGCCTGGGATGTAGAACCTATCAAAAAGAAGATGAAAAAAATTTTATTTTGTCTATTTTAAATATTATATTAGGTGGAAATATGAGTAGCAGATTATTTAATGAGGTGAGAGAAAAAAGAGGTCTTGCTTATGAAATCAGAAGTTATGCAAAAAGTTATTACGATACAGGTAGTTTTGTTATTTCTGCCGGGCTTGCGTTATCCAAATTATCTAAATGTTTGAATATAATATGTGATGAGCTAAAGAAAGTGTTAAATGAAAAAATAAAAGAGGAAGAAATTAACCGGGCCAAGGAATTTCTTATTTCTCACATGCTTATGGGGCTGGAAGATAATTTAGAGTATGCTATGTGGCTCGGAGAACAGAAAGCAACAAGAAAAAAATTATTAACAATTAAAGAAATAGAAGAAAAAATTAGAAATGTTTCCTCTGAAGATATATTAAAAATTTCTTCTGACTTTTTGAATAAAAGAAATCTTTATTTTGCAATGATAAGTTCTGAAAATAAAAAAGAAGAAGTTTTAAATATTCTTGAAAGGTTTTAATATAATGATAAAAAAAGATTTTATAGCAAAAATTTCTTATCAGACAGGTTTAAATGACGGATTAGTCCGACTTATTATTGAAAGATTTTTAAAAGAAATAAGGGAATCTTTATTGAGACGGGAAAAAATTGAAATAAGAAGTTTTGGGGTGTTTTATATAAAAAAATTTAAAGCAAAAAAGGGAAGAAATATGAAGACCGGTGAAATAGTTAATATTCCAGAAAGACAAAAAATTGTATTTAAACCATCAAAAATATTTAACAAGGAGAAATAAAAACATGAAAAAAACTTTATTTATAATACTGTTATTTATTGTTTTTATCACTTTAACAACACTTCTTACTGCATGTTCATTTTCCTATTCTTTGCAAAATCCATTTCATTAATATTTTATTTGGATTTTGGCATCGTTTTTGAAATCCCTTTTTGTGTAGCAGATGGAATTTGAGGAAGAATGGGTTCCATCATTGCAGGTGTATGTTTATAAACATGCATATAATAATTCATTTTGTTTATATTATTTTTAAATGGCATTGTCTGGCATAAACCTGTTACCCAATAATAATAAACACCAAGAGCAAAAAGAATTACAGAAAGTATAAATGTTGTAATTCCTTTTCCTCTATTTACCTCTGATAGCATTAACCCAAGTATAAAACAAAGAAAACTTAATCCAATTATTATTACTGCCAGCATATATCCATCTTGAAATCCAATATTCATTTTAATCCTCCTTTTTTTAAATAGTTAATATATTTTTATTTTATTCTCCAATTTGAAATCTTGCAAATCTTGATACTTTTATATTTTCTCCTAATTTTGCAATTTTTTCCTTTATATAGGCTTCCACTGAAATACTATTATCTCTTACAAATGGTTGGTTAAAAAGGACTTTTTCTTTAAAAAATTCTTCTAACTTTGTTTCTGCCTGTTGACCAAAATTTTTTTCTTTTTCTTTGATAATTTCTATTGGAACAGATTCTTTTGTAATCCATGTTGGAGATAATGCCGCAATATGAAGAGAAAGATTTTTTACCAATTCCTTAAAATCTTCTGTCCTTGCTACAAAATCACTTTCACAGGCAACTTCAATTAGAACTCCAATTTTACCATTGGTATGAACATAACTTCCAATAAGCCCTTCTTTTGTTTCTCTGGATTCTTTTTTTTCTGCAAGTTGTATACCTTTTTGTTTAAGAAATTCAAGAGCTTTTTCAATACTGTTTCCTGATTCTTCCAATGCTTTTTTACATTCAATTACACCAAGACCTGTTTTTTCTCTTAATGTTTTAATTTGTTCTATTTGGCTGGACATTTTCCTCCTCTATATTTTTTGCTTTTTCTATAATTTCTTTTTCATTTTTTGCTTCCATAATAGATTCTGAAAGTTTGGAAAGTACCAGTTGAATGGATTTATATCCATCATCATTTGCAGGAATAGGATAATCAATAATATCAGGATTTCCATTGGTATCTACAATACCGACTATTGGTATTCCTTTTTTTCTTGCCTCATTTACTGCATTTGTTTCTTTTCTGGTATCAACAATAATAATAGATGAAGGAAGTCTATGCATATATCTTATTCCCCCAAATTTTTTTAAAAGATTATTTTTTTCCTTTAGAATAAGACTTATTTCCTTTTTAGTGTAATAATTAATTTCTCCTGATTGTTCTAATTTTTCTATTTCATCAAGACGGGATATTCTTTTTTTTAATATATCAAAATTTGTTAATGTTCCACCAATCCATCTATAGTTTACATAAGGTTGTCCGGTTTTTTCCCCTAATTCTTTTACAATATTCTGAGATTGCTTTTTTGTCCCCACAAAAAGAATTTCTTTGTTTTGCATAATAATTATTTTTATAAATTCTGATGCCCTATAAATTTTATCTACAGTTTTTTCTATATCAATAATATATATACCCTGTCTTTTGCCAAAAATATATGGTTTTATTCTTGAATCAAATTGTCTTGAAGGATGCCCAAAGTATGCCCCAACTTCCAATAATTCTTTTATATTAACTTCCATTCTTTCTCCTATTCTATGTAAAATTTAAATATTCAGTAAAAAGTGTTAAACAAATTCATTTACAAATTAAATATTTTACGTTTTTATATAAATCTGTCAAATTTTTTGTTTTTATTTATTTTTATGTTAATATTATCATTTATGAAAATAGTTGTTAATAAAACAGAATTTTTGAGAGGTAATGTCTTAATTCCCTCATCAAAATCGCATACAATCAGAGCTATAATTATTTCTTCACTGGCAAATGGAGTATCAAAAATTGAAAATGCTCTTATTTCTGCAGATACAAATGCTGCAATTGAAGCCTGCAAAAATCTTGGTGCAAAAATTATAATTTCCGGGAATAATTTAGAGGTAAAAGGATTTAATAAAACACCTGAAAATTCCAATAAATCTCTTAATATGGCTAATTCCGGAACATCTTTGAATCTTATTCTTGGGGTTGTTAGTCTTGGGGAATTTGAAATTATTATTGATGGAGATGATTCTTTAAGAACAAGACCTGTAGCACCTCTTTTGGATGCTTTGAATCAGCTTGGAGCAAAAGGAAAATCTATATTAGATAATGGAAGACCACCTGTAAAAATAATGGGTAAAATAAAAGGAGGAAAAACAAAAGTAGATGGAATAAGTTCCCAGTTTGTTTCTTCTTTACTCATCTCCACTCCTTTATGTGAAAATGATACAGAAATAGAAGTTTTTAATATAAATGAAAAACCATATATTGAAATAACTGTCAGGTGGTTAAAAGAACAAAATATAAAATTTCAATATAAAAAAGATTTTTCATGGTTTAAAGTATATGGAAGACAGACATATAAATCTTTTGATAAAAAAATTCCTGCTGATTGGAGTTCTGCAGCATTTCCTATTATTGCCGGCGTAATTACCAATTCAGATATATTTATTGAAGGGCTTGATATTAATGATGTGCAGGGAGATAAAGCAATAGTAAAACATTTAGAAAAAATGGGTGCTCACATAACAATAGAAAAAAATGGAATCAGAATAAAAGGAGGTTTACTTAAAGGCGCTCAGATAGATTTAAATGCCACACCAGATGCTTTACCAGCAATGGCTATTGCAGGTTGTTTTGCAGAAGGTGAAACAAAATTATATAATGTCGCCCATGCTCGTATAAAAGAAACTGATAGAATAAAAGTTATGACAGAAGAATTGAAAAAAATGGGGGCAGATATTGAAGAATTAGAAGACGGACTTATAATCAAAAAAAGTTTATTAAAAGGAACAAAAGTTAATGGGCATTATGACCATAGAGTAGTTATGGCTTTATCTCTTGCAGGACTTATTGCAGAAGGTGAAACAGAAATAGATACATCTGAATCTATAAATGTAACTTTTCCCGGTTATATAGAAATGATGCAAAAAATCGGAGCAAAAATAAATATTATCTAAAAAATTATAGTAGGGACATAATATGAGTATATATATTAAAGGAACTACAAAAATCACAGGGGTATTTGGTAATCCTATAGAGCATTCTCTTTCGCCTGTTTTTCAGAATGCCGCTTTTCAGGCATCAGGCCTTGATTATGTATATATACCTTTTTTTGTAAAACCGCCTGATTTAAAAAATGCTGTAGAAGCAATAAAAGCATTGAATATAAAAGGAATAAATATAACAATTCCACATAAATCAAATATTGTTCAATTTCTTGATGAGATGGACCAGGAAGCAAAAATTCTTGGTGTTGTAAATACTATATTAAATGACAAAGGAGCACTTAAAGGATTTAATACTGATGGAAAAGGTTTTATACGCTCCCTTAAAGAGGATGGAAACTTTCTCCCAGAAGGAAAAAAAGTTTTAATTCTTGGAGCAGGAGGAGTCTCTTATGCAATAGCAGGACAGCTTATAAAGGAAAGGATTTCACAGATTATTATTTGTAATAGAACAAAAGAAAAATCTATGCTGTTAAAAACGCATCTGGAAAAAATATTTCCGTCATTTCCTATTAAAATAATTGATTTTGAAGAAAGAAAAAATAAAGGAATTTTTAATGAAATAGATTTGTTTATTAATACAACTTCTTTAGGAATGCAGGAAAGAGATGAACAGATAGTTCCTGAAGAAGTTTTACATAAAAATTTATTTGTTTATGATGTTGTTTATAATAGAAAAACTGAACTTATAAGTATGGTGCAAGAAAATGGCTTAAAATGTTTGGATGGTTTATCAATGCTGATATACCAGGGTGCTATATCATTTGAAATCTGGACAGGAACAAAGGCTCCTATAGAAGTAATGAAAGATTCTATTTATCATATCCCCCCTTGAAAAATTATATAAATCAAGTAAAATAATATCTAAAATAAAAGGAGAAATAGGATGACTATATTGGAAAAATGGGTAGAGCAACAGGCAGAACTTACAAAACCAGATAAAATTCATTGGTGTGATGGCTCTGAAGAGGAAATGCGTCATTTAATTGAAATTGGACAAAAAAAAGAAAAAATCAATGGTGGTCCTGTATTCTTTGAATTAAATCATAAATTATGGCCTAATTGTTATCTTCATAGAAGTCATCCTTCAGATGTAGCAAGAACAGAACATCTTACCTATGTATGTTCTCCGGAAAAAGAAGATGCAGGTCCAAATAATAACTGGATGGACCCTGATCAAGCAAAAGAAAAACTAAGAAAATTATTTAATGGTTGTATGAAAGGCAGGACAATGTATGTTTTACCTTTTATAATGGGACATCCTGATTCTCCTTATGCAAAAGCTTGTGTGGAATTAACAGATATTACTTATGTTGCTGTAAGTATGGGTATAATGACTCGAATGGGTAAAAAAGCTCTTGAGAAAATAGGTAATAGTTCGGATTTTGGAAAAGGGTTGCATTCCATAGGAGATTTAGACCCCAATAACAGATTTATCATGCATTTTCCTCAGGAAAATTTAATATGGAGTATTGGTTCTGGTTATGGAGGTAATGCGCTTCTTGGGAAAAAATGCTTTTCTTTAAGAATTGCCTCCTATTTGGGTTTACAACAGGGTTGGCTTGCAGAACATATGCTTATTATTGGAATTGAAACACCTCAAGGAAAAATTCATTATATTTTGGCTGCATTGCCTTCTGCTTGTGGAAAAACAAATCTTGCTATGCTTAAGTCAACACTTCCAGGATATAAAGTCTGGACACTTGGAGATGATATTTCATGGATTAACATCGGAAAGGATGGACGACTTTATGCCATTAATCCGGAATTTGGATTTTTTGGTGTTGCTCCAGGAACATCCATGAAAACAAATCCTATTATGATAGAAACATTAAAAGCTGGTACATATTATCCAACATTATTTACAAATGTTGCTTTAAATAAGGATACAAATGAACCCTGGTGGGAAGGTATAAATGAAGATATTCCTAAAAATCTTATTGACTGGCAGGGACGAAAATTTGTTCCTGAACAAGGAAATGCTGCAGCACATCCGAATTCACGATTTACTGTATCTATTAAACAATGTCCAGTCCTTTCATCTGAATTTGATAATCCTGCCGGGGTTCCAATTTCTGCCATTATATTTGGAGGAAGAAGAACACAAACAGTACCACTTATTTCTGAAAGTTTTGATTGGATAAATGGGGGTTTTTCAGGAGCCCGTATGGGTTCTGAAACAACTGCTGCGGCTACAAGTAAAGTAGGGGTATTAAGAAGAGACCCAATGGCAATGCTTCCTTTTTGTGGGTATAATATGGCTGATTATTTTAAACATTGGATTGAATTTGGAAAAAGAATAAATAATCCACCAAAGATTTTTTCTGTTAATTGGTTTAGAAAAGATAATGGAGATTTTTTATGGCCAGGATTTGGAGAAAATATAAGGGTTTTAAAATGGATTATTGATAGAATTGAAAATAATATTGGAGCAAAAGAAACTCCTATTGGTTTTGTTCCTCATATAAAAGATATAGATACAACTGGTTTAGATATACCAGCAGAAAATCTTGAAAAATTATTTGAAGTAAAAAAAGATGAATGGATTGAAGAAATAAATGATATTGAAAAATTCTTTGCTCAATTTGGCAAAAGAATGCCGCAGGAAATATGGAATGAATTGGAAAAACTTAAAAAGTCCATATAATAATCCTAAGTATTAACTACCATTGATTCCAATGAAGGACTTCAGATAAATTTCTTTTTTTAGGACTGGGAATTTCTTCAGGATATCCAATAGGTATTAAAGAGACAAGTTTATATCCTTCAGGGACATTTAAGGTTTTTCTTATTTTTTCTGTATAATCTTTTTTATCTCCTGCCACCCAACAACTTCCAATTCCTAATGCCTTTGCAGAAAGAAGTATATTTTCTGTTGCTGCAGCCCCATCTTCAATATAATATTTTGTATCTTTACAAAATACAGCAATACAGCAAGGAGCGTCAGCAATAAACTTTCCATGGTCAGTTGCATCAGCAACTTCCTTTTTTTTCTCTGGAGAAGTAATAGCAATGAATTCCCATGGCTGAATATTTATTGCTGTAGGAGCAAGTCTTGCACAGTCAATAATTTTTTCAATTACTTCTTTTGATATAGGGTCCTTTTTAAATTTTCTTATGCATCTTCTGGTCTTAAATATTTCCAGGATATCATTTTCCATAGTTTTTCCTCCTCTTCATTTTAAGAATCTATTTGTACTGGTTTTTTTGTTTCAGCAGATTTATATAATGCTTCAATAATTTTTGCTACTGTGATTATTTCTTTTGGTTTTGTTATGGGTTCTTTATTTTTTCTTATACATTCAACAAAATGTTTTACTTCTTCCAGATAAGAATCAACATTTGTTAAAATAGGAGAAATATCTGTAAGAATGCCATTTTGTTCTGAAAATATTTTTACCTGTTGTTTCTCTTCGCTTGAATACTGGGCTCCGGATTTTGTTCCAAATAAAGATACTTTTAGTCCTGTTTCTGAATTGCCAGCCCAGCTTGCCTCTATAAAAAGAGAATTTCCATTTTTAAATTGTACAAAACCTGAAGCAAGGTCTTCAACATCAAAAGTTTTTCCTATCTTATCACCTATTCTTGATTCTGAAGGCGGCCATCCTCCATCAGTTGCAGAATTTTTAAATTTATTAAAAGTTGTTCCAATAACAGTTTTTGGTTCCGGACAACCCATAAGATAAATAACAAGGTCCAAGATATGAACACCAACATCAAGCATAGGTCCACCGCCTGAAAGTCTTTTTGTTGTAAACCAGCCTCCAAGCCCTGGAATTCCTCTTCTTCTTAAATAGCTTGCTTTTGCATAATATATATCACCAAATTCTCCGTTTTCAATCATATTTTTCATAACATAAGTATGACTGGCAAATCTTTGAGGAAATGCCCCCATGAAAATTTTTCCTGTTTTTTCTGCTGTTTTAATTATTTCTTCTGCTTCTTTTCCTGTTAATGCAATAGGTTTTTCACAGAGCACATGTTTATCATTTTTCATAGATAAAACAGCCTGTTCTTTATGAAAAACATTTGGAGAAGCTATTACTATAATATCTAAATTTTCTTCTATAAGATTTTCCCATTTTGTAAATTTTTGTGGGATTTTAAATTTATCCGAAACAAAATTGAGTTTTTCTTCATTTATATCACATAAACCTGCCACTTCTACTCCTTCCACCTTCTGAAAATTTGGAATATGAGCCGCTTGTGAAATTCCGCCTGCACCTATTATACCAACTTTTAATTTTTCCATTTCCTCTCCTTGTATAATGCTCATAAAAGAGCATATTGATTTTTAAAAATGAAATAACCTGGTAAATATTCTATAAATTTAAAATTTAGTATATTTTAAATCTTTTTCTTTATTTGTCAAACAACCGAATTGCCTCATTAAAAAACTATCTGTGGGCAAGTTCTGTGGATAGGTCAAGATAATGTTTTATTATCTCGTGTGGAGTGTTCCATGTATCTATATATTGCCACATTGGTTTTAGTCAAGTTTAACTCTATTTTTTATTCTATTGAGTTTTTTATCAACAATCAGATTAACCAGCTTTTTTGCATTATTTTTAATTCTTTCAATAGATTCGGGTTTAAATAGAACAAGCCAGTCAGAAGGAACATTTTGAGCTCCTTTTAATACTCCGGAAAGCATTGCAGCTCTTCCTGCGATTGTATCTGAATCTCTACCTATATTAGTTCCTCCAATTGCTGACTTTTTTACATCTCCTTTAGCTGTTTTAAATATGGCAAGGGATAAACCCAGAACTTCAAGTGGGTCAATAGGATGATAAAATAAACAATTTTCATATAAAGGTTTTCTTACTTCAAAAACATCATTATATTTATCAGCAATCTCAAGACATTTCTCTAAATAATCATAGCAGCTTTTAAATTTTCTATTGTCAAAAGTTTTTAATTTTTCTTTTGGAGCAAAAGACAATGCTGTTTTACAAACACTTTCAGCAGTAGCATCAGGATTAAATGCTTCTGCAACAGTTGCAGATAATATAGCAGCAGTAATAACATCAAGCCCTCTTTGATACATATAAGAAATTTCAACTGCATCTATCCATGCAAATTCAGGGTCTAAAATATTATAAATTCCTACAGGTTCCATACACATTAAAGTTGAACCTGTTACAGGTTTCCAGTGGCCCACAATTCTTGGGTCCCAACCTTCCATAATCATTTCATAGGCACTACCCATACAATGTGGATAAAAATGATATTTGTTAAACCTTTCTTTCCATATTTTCCCAAAATGTCGGGCTGTAACAGGAAGTCCATTTCTTTCAAGATATGTCTCAACAAGAAGCATTGCCAGCTGATTATCATCTTCACCTTCCAACCGTTCCGGGTTAAGAATTGTTTTTATACCCGAAGGATATTCTTTATCTATTTCCCAATAAAATTTTCCTTCAACCGGGGAACCCATTGCATTTCCAATTGAACTTGCAAGAAGACAGCCATATACTTTATCAAAAAGCATACTGGTATCTTTATTGTTTTCATTTAATTTATCAGTTATTTTTATAATCTGTCTCTCTTTTTCCAATCTTTCTTTTACGATATTTGTTATAGGAAGTAATTGATTCGCAGTGGTTTGTGACCATTCTAACCATTCTTGGGGAAAAATTTCTGAACCATTAAGAGCACCTAAAATAGCACCTGCTATAACAGGCGCAATAAGTGATGAACTATTACCGGGGATTAAAAGTAAGCGTATTATTTTTTCTACATCATCACCAAATTGTTCAATAAGCGGCAGAACATTATATATTGGATTTGGAGCAATCCAGGGTCCTAATTTTATCCAATCATCTTTTCCTTCATAATGAAACCACCATTTTAAAAATTCATTTTCTCCTTTGGTTTTATAATCATTGAAAATTCTACGAGTATAACTGAGTGGATAATTTAATTCATAAAAAAGATTTTTATTATTTTGAAAGGCAATCTTCATGACATATTCAACAATTTCAGAAGTTGTAATTTGAGGAATAAAAGAAGCAGCAATAGCTGATGCACATAACCCAGCCCACTCAGCACCCAATTTTGGTTGAACAACAGAAGAAATTTCTACCCCGTCAATATAGGCATATTCAGGGTCTCCTGCATGATAAATACCAATTGCAGGCATTGAAGCACATATTAGTCCATTTAGAGTTGCTCCAGCTCCACTTAATCTTGGAGGCATTCCTTCTTTTAAAACCTCCTGGATTGTATGAATATTATCCCATCCAAAAACCGGTCCTGAAATCTCTTCATTATTTTTTAAAATTTGGGCAAAATCTTCAGGAACAATTCTTCCCTGTTTTTTTAGGTATGTTTCTACAGATAATTTAATAAATGGCAGGACACTGCGCATCCAGATACGATTTTTTTCTTCTTTATAATCTGTTGCCGGAATAAGGTTTATTTTAAAAATATCTTCAGGATTATTTACAGAAAATTTTTCGGGTTGGGCAATACGGCTGAATCCTAATTCTGAACCTATTACTGTTCCTATTAAACATCCTTTTATTTTATTTTGAAGGTCCATTTATATTCTCCTGTTTTTTTAATAGTTTTAATTCAAGTAAACTACCTCGCCCTTACGGGTTAGGCTTTCAACTACAAAAAGCGTGTTGATTAAGGGCTGGTTTACAAGACAGCCCGTCCAAAAGAGCAAAACCTCTTTTGGAGATATTATAAGCACCGACAAAGTCGGCGTTATTGCGATAACCACAAGAACAGGAGAATATATGCTTAATACGAGAACCAGTAAGACCACAAGAAGGACAGATATGGCTGGTATTTTTCGGGTCAACCAAAATAGTGGAAATTCCTTTCTCAAGGGCTTTATAAGTAATAAATTGTTGAAGTCGGGCAAAATCCCAGG
>JAJYYV010000030.1 GCA_021800535.1 bacterium
CATAAGAAATCTTACCACCTCTACAGGCCAGCCTACAAATGCAATATACGGTTTTGTATCAACACTCCTTAAAATCTTAAAAGAAAAAAATGTTCAGCATATAACAATATCTTTTGATATGAAAGGTCCCACTTTCAGACATAAAATGTTTGAAGAATATAAAATTACCCGCAAACCCATGCCGGATGAACTCTCTGCCCAGGTTCCATTTATCAAAGATATTGTCCGGTATTTTGGGATACCTGTAATAGAAAAACAGGGATATGAGGCAGATGATATTATTGCAAGTATAATAGAAAAATTCAGTTCTAATTCTAATATAGAATATATCATTATAACCGGAGATAAAGACCTCTTTCAGATTTTAAAACCCGGCATAAAAATACTAAATCCGGCAACCTGGGAAACAACAGACGAAAAAATATTTGAAAAAAAATACGGATTTAAACCAGTAAATATTATTGATTTTCTTTCTCTTGCAGGGGATAGTTCTGATAATATCCCCGGGGTAAAAGGTATAGGAGAAAAAACAGCCACCAAATTAATACAGCAATTCTCAACCATTGAAAATATTTATGAAAACATTGAAAAAATCACACCTGTCTCTATCCGGGAAAAAATTATTTCAGGAAAGGACCTGGCTTTTTTAAGCAAAAAACTTTTAATCCTCCAGAAAGACATTGACATTAATTTAGATATTGACTCTCTTAAAATAGGAAATACAGATAAACAGTCAATTGAAGAAATATTTCAAAAACTTGAATTTAAAAAGTTTTCTGCTCCTGCAAATGAAATTCTCTTTGAAGAAAAAAATGAGGAATTTTTTGCTCTTGGAGAAAATATTTATAAATTTTCAGATATTAAAAAATCCCCGGAAAAATTTAAGAGTTTGCTTGAGGATGTTTCCATTATTAAGATTGGTAAAAACATAAAAGAAAAAATCAAATTCTTTTTATCAAAAAACATAAATCTTATCACGCCATATTTTGATTTGGAGATTGCCTCTTTTTTAACCAATTATATAAGCCTGCAAAAAGATATTATTTCAGAATATAAAGATTACTATGAAAAAATAAAACAGGAGAAAGTGGAAGAACTATTTTATAATATTGAAATGCCCCTGATAGAGGTTCTCTTATGGATGGAAAAAACAGGACTATTGATAGATATTCAATACCTTGATACCCTTGAAAAAGAGTTTTCTTCTCAGATTAGCCAGTTAACAGATAAAATATATGCAATATCCGGAGAAGTATTTAATATAAATTCTCCACAGCAGTTATCCTGTATACTCTTTGAAAGGCTAAGACTGCCAAAATCAAAAAAAATAAAAACAGGATATTCAACTGATGTCAGGGCACTTTTAAAAATGAAAAATCTTCATTCTGTTATTCCTCTATTACTTGAATACAGGGAATACATAAAACTAAAAACCACATATATTGATGTTTTTCTTACAATGACAGATAAAAATACACACAGAATATACACAAATTTTAGCCAGACATCAACATCAACCGGAAGACTTGCCTGTTATAACCCAAATCTTCAGACTCTTCCAGTCCGGACAGAAAAAGGGGGATTAATTAGAAAGGCTATTATTGCTCCTGAGAATGCGTATCTTTATTCTTTTGACTATAATCAGATTGAATTGCGAATCCTTGCACATTTTTCTCAGGACAATGTTCTTATGGATTCATTCTCAAAAAACATAGATATTCATCTTGAAACAGCAAAGATTTTATTTCCTGACCAGTTTGATAGCATATTCCAGACAGAAAATACAGACTCTTTAAGAAGAATTGCAAAGACAATAAATTTTGGTATTATGTATGGTATGGGAGCCTATGGATTATCTGAACAACTTGGTTGTTCTGTGGAAGAAGCCCAGTCATTCATAGATATCTATTTTTTAAAATTTAAAGGTGTGAAAAAATACATTAATGATACAATAACACAGGTGGAAAAAACCGGCTATGTCCAGACACTCCTGGGGAGAAGAAGATATATTCCTGAAATAAAAAGTGAAAACAAAAATCAGAAGGAATTTGGCAAAAGGGTTGCGGTGAATATGCCTATCCAGGGAACAGCCTCAGACATAATAAAACTTGCAATGTTAAAAATATATGATAAAATAAAAAAAGAGAACCTGAAGAGCAGACTTGTTTTACAGGTTCATGATGAACTGCTCTTTGAAATATATGAAAAAGAAAAAGGCATTGTGGATGAAATAAAACAAATAATGGAAAAGACCTGCAGCCTTAATGTGCCAATCACTGTGGATATTGAAAAAGGTAAAAATTATCTTGAACTGACTAAACTATATTAAACCTGTTTTTGTCTAAGTAATATAAGAAATAAAAAAATTGACAGACAGAAAAATAAATTATATTCTATTTACAGATAAAAAATTTTATAGTATAATAAACTGAGAAGGAGGTGATATAAAGATGAATAAAAAAGGTTTTACATTAATTGAGTTGTTGGTAGTCATAGCAATCATAGCAATTTTGGCTGCTATGTTATTACCAGCCCTCGCAAGAGCCAGGGAAGAAGCAAGAAGAGCCATTGGTCTTGCAAACCAGAACCAGATAATGCTGGGTATAAAGATGTATTCACAGGACTGGAATGAGATATATCCTGTTTCCTGGGCAGCTCCATCCGGTGCAGGTAGTGGTAATGTTCAGACAGCAGCAGGAGCCCTGGGTGTATTATATCCCCAGTATGTTTCTGACCCAAAGGTTTTTGTAGACCCGGATGATCCGGAACATTTGTCTCCAGTTGCTGCTAATGAATGGACATGGAGTGGTCCTGTTGCCACAGGTACAGGCAATCCTTTAAATGATGCAACTGGTTATACATCAGGTCTCGGTGATTCCTATGCCTATGCTATTGACTGCGGTGAAATGACTTCTGTTAATACATGTATTCTTGTTGATAAGGTGGCTGGACCTGCTTCATCGGGAAATCCCGCATCACCCTCTCAATGGAACGCTGGCAACTATATAGAGCAGGCTAATCCATCAACAACAAGTGGCGGTCATATAGTTCTTCTTCATGGAGCAGATGGTGTTAACGCAACATTTGTAGATGGTCATGACCAATGGGTTCCTGAGGCAGATATCTACTCAGACATTCCAAACTATAAGAATGCATCAGGTCAGACTGGATATATAGTTAACCCATAATGTGTTCTTGTATAAAAGAATTCTAAGAAAGCCGAGGATTCAATCCTCGGCTTTTTTATTTATACAAGTTTGGATTGTCTTTGATCCGCCTAAAAGATTGGCGGAGATAAGAGCAATCCATAACTTAGTCCTTACTTTAGATTAAGATATACTCAATTCATACATTCACTTGTATAATTATTATTAAAATGGCATAATAAATAAATGAGAAAAATAAAAAAATTTATTCCTATTCTTCTTCTTCTTTTTATTTTTCTTGTCAGAGAACTTTCAGTCATAAATAAAACATCTATTATAGATGATGAAACTGTTCATATCTTTTCAGGATATTCTATTGTAAAAACACATACTTATTCCTCTCAATCTGCACATCCTCCTTTATGTAAAATATTAGCAGGATTGGCAATACTGCATTTACATCCCAGACTGCCATCTTTTATTCATAGAAATTTTAACAGATGGATAGATGGCGAATGGATTGAAGGGGAACACTTCTTTTTTAAAAATAAATCAGAAATAAATCAGATTTTATTCTGGGCACGGCTGCCTATTGTTTTTTTAGCCATAATTCTTGGACTTTTCATTTTTTTATGGTCCAATGAATTATATGGATATTATGCAGGACTTTTTTCTCTTTTTCTTTTTACATTTGACCCAAATATTCTTGCTAATTCAGGTCTTGTAACAACAGATTTAGGGGTATCTCTATTTATTTTTATTACAATATATATATTCTATAAATATCTTTCCAAGCCTGGCAAATTATTACTTGGTCTTTTTGGCCTATCCTTGGGTTTGGCTCTTGCAACAAAATTTACAACTCCTGTTTTGGTTCCTCCTGCTTTGCTTTTAATCTGCTTGTTTTTACTTACAAGAAAAGAATATAAGGACAGGATTCCTATTATAAAAAAACAGGTTTTTTCATTATATGGACTTTTAAGTATTATTATAATTCCTTTATTTGTTCTTTCTGCGTTTTATATGTTTATTCACACAGGAGATTTTTTTAGAGGTTTATATAATATTGTTTTTGCAGGAGCTCTTATAGGTAATCATGTTTCTTTTCTTAATGGTGTGTTTTCTATGAATGGTTTTAGAGCCTATTTTATTTTTGCCTTTCTTTATAAAACCCCTATTGCTTTTATTATAATGTTTTTACTTACCCTGTTTTTCATTGAAAAAATAGAAGACAGGGAATATGTATTATTTATTCCTGTAATAATTCTTTTTATTCTTGGAGCAATGAGTAAACTGCAACTTGGAATAAGATATATACTTCCTATTTATCCATTTCTTTATGTTTTTGCAGGCAAACTTGTCCCATCTATTATGAAAAGGCAATGGAAATGGAAAATAATTGTTTCCGGCTTAATAATATGGTATGGATGGACTTCAATAATGATTAGTCCCAATTATATTTCATATTTTAACAGATTTGCCCAGGGACCAAATAATGGCTGGAAATATCTGATAGATTCCAATATTGATTGGGGACAGGACTTAAAAGGTCTGAAGGTGTTTCTTAAAGAAAACGGAAATCCTCCGGTTATATTAAGTTATTTTGGAAGTATTGACCCAACTATTTATGGAATCAAATACCAGCCTCTTTTAATGGCTAAGTATCCGGATGCCCGCTTATACACAAATACAAGACCACAAAAAGAATATCTTGCAGTAAGTGTGAATAATTTACAGGGGCTTATGTTTCCGCCACAACTCAGGGATATTTTCAATTGGCTAAAACCAATTCAACCTGTGGCAAAAGCAGGCTATTCAATTTTTATATATAATATTACAGATAGTATATATATAAGAGAACACTTATATGACATGTATATGATGACAGTCCATCCCAATGAGGCAAAAGTCCAGCAGGAAACAGTGAATAATATCATATTACAGCAAATACATGGGAAATAAAAAAAATATAATTATTCTTATTTTTATTGTTTTGGCAGTTTATATCAATTCAATATTCAATCCATTTATTTTTGATGATTTTGCACTTATTACCGGTAATCCCTATATAAAAAATTTTGCAAACTTTCAATATTATTTTACTACCAGTCTATTTAGAAGTCCCAATAGTTCTTTTTATAGACCATTACAGGTAATTTTGTATGCTGTTGTTTACCATTTATTTGGATTGCATGTAGCTGCATATCATCTGTTAAATATTTTTCTCCAGGCAGGCAATGCTATACTCATCTATATACTATTAAAGAAAATATATTCGGAAAAAATTTCTTTTTTGGTTTCTGCTCTATGGGCAATAGCTCCTATCCAGACACAGGCAGTAACCTATATGTCAGGAACTGCAGACCCGTTGTGTTTATTTTTCACACTTTTATGTATTTTGTTATTTTCTCAGAAAAGATATATATATGCTTTTTTTTCTTTTATACTTGCTCTTTTGTCCAAGGAGACAGCAGTTCTTATTCCATTTCTGATATATATCTATGAGTATAGCCGTGTTTCATCTTCTTATTCTTTACCTTCAGAAAGAACAGAAAAAAACAATTTATTTAAAATATGGACTGTTCCATTGTCCACTTTTCTTGGGATTTCTGTTTTATATGCTGTTTTAAGACTTACAATTCTGGTAAAATTCAAACCTGCGGTGATGGGAGGAATTCCATTTCTTTACAGATTTTATACAAGTTTTCAGGCATTTTTACAATATATTCAGATTCTTATTTTCCCAAACATTCTGGCGATGCAAAGATATATTCCATATATCCACACATGGAAAAATCCTGATTTTATAGTGGGATTTATCAGTTTTGTTTTAATTTTATACTGGTTGTCCAGAATAAGGAAAAATCCAAGATTATTTTTTCCTGTTATATGGTTTTTAATTAATTATCTTGCTATTTCCAATGTGATAATACCAGTTAATAGCAATGTTGCTGAAGAATGGATGTATACACCTTCAATAGGAGCTTTTATTCTTTTTATACTTGGGTATGAAATACTAAAGGATAAAATAAAAATAAATAAAAAATATGCCTATGTCCCTCTTATAATTATATTCTGTCTTTATGGAATCAGGACGATTGTTCGCAACCATACATGGAAAAATCCTATAGCCTTTTATAAAAAAACCATTAAGTATTTCCCTTCCCAGAAGATGTATAATAATCTTGCGGCAAGTTATCAGTTAGAAAATAAATATCATCATGAGATTAAATATTTTAAAATTACTCTAAAGTATCCTGCTAATAATTATACTGCTTTTCTTGGATTAGGAAATGCTTATTTAAAGATTAATAATTTAAAACAGGCAGAGAAATATTATAAAAAGGCTATAGAACTTGCTCCGCATTCTCCTCTTGCCTATGTAGGTTTGGCGCAGGTATATATTGTAAAAAAGAACCTAAAAAAAGAAGAAGAATATCTGAAAAAAGCAATACAGGTTGGACCTGCATACTGGGCTTCATACTACTGGCTGGGAATTTTGTATCTAAATACAGGGAAATACAATAAGGCTTATTATAATCTTAAATTGGCATCAGTGATAAATCCAAACCATGCTCTTATCTATAATGACCTCGGGGTGTTATATGAACAAATAGGCCAGCCAAATAAGGCTCTTCCGGAGTTTAAGAAGGCTTATGCTATTGGATATAAAGACAGAACAATAATTCTTAATCTGGCAGAAGCCTATCAGGTTTTAGGAAATTATCATAAAGCAATTTTTTACTATCAGAAAGCCCTTGGTCTTTATCCTGGTGACCCTGTTATTTTAAACAAGCTTGCAATAGCATTTGCTTTAAATGGAAACAAACAGCAGGCAATCAGGATATGGCAGACAATATTAAAAAGATATCCCAATTTCCCAGGTGCCAGAATAAACCTGCAGAAATTGAAATAGATAAGTAATAGGTGTATTTACAAAGCAGAAAAGAGCAATCCATAACTTAGTTCTTACTTTAGATTTAAAAATAATATATAATATAATAATGCATTCTAATAATACAAAAAGAAATATCTTAATACTTTTTCTGGCAGTAATGGCAGTCTATATCAATTCAATATTCAATCCATTTATTTTTGATGATTTTGCTCTTATTGTAGATAATCCCTATATAAAAAATTTCGCCAATTTTCTTTATTATTTTAATCATAGTGTTTCTATAAATGGGGCATTGGATTTTTACAGACCCTTGCAGACAATTCTATATGCGATTATCTATCATATTTTTGGTTTAAATGTTATTCCATATCATTTTTTAAATATTTTTCTCCAGGCAGGTGATGCTATACTTATTTATATACTATTAAAGAAAATATATCCGGAAAAAATTTCTTTTTTTGTCTCTCTTTTATGGGCAATCCATCCTATTCAAACCGAGGCAGTAACCTATATTTCAGGAATTGCAGACCCATTATGTTTGTTTTTTACACTCTTATGTATTTTATTATTTTCACAGAGAAGATATATATATGCTGTTTTTTCCTTTATACTGGCTCTTTTATCCAAGGAGACAGCAGTTCTTATTCCATTTCTGATATATATTTATGAATATAGCCGTGTTTCTATTTCTTATTCTTTACCTTCAGAAAGGTACAATTCATTTAAAATCTGGACTGTGCCATTTTACAATGGGAGTAATAATAAACCAGTCCTATCAGTAAATAAAGTCTTATGGATATTTCCGTTTCTTGGGATTTCTGTTTTATATGCTATTTTAAGGTTTACAATATTGGTAAAATTCAAACCCTCAATAATTGGAGCCTTTCCTTTTCTTTACAGATTTTACACAAGTTTTCAGGCATTTTTACAATATATTCAACTGCTTATTTTCCCCAACATTCTGGCGATGCAAAGATATATTCCATATATCCACACATGGAAAAATCCTGATTTCATAGTGGGATTTATCAGTGTTGTTTTAATTTTATGCTGGCTATACAGAATAAGGAAAAATCCAGGATTATTTTTTCCTGTTATATGGTTTCTGGTTAATTATATATTTATTTCAGACATTATTTTCCCTATTAATGGCAATATCAGAGAACACTGGATGTATACCCCTTCAATAGGGTTTTTTATTCTTTTTATACTTGGGTATGAGATACTGAAAGATAAAATAAAAATAAATAAAAAATATGCATATATCCCTCTTATAATTATTTTCTGTCTTTATGGAATCAGAACGATTGTTCGCAACCATACATGGAAAAATCCTATAACCTTTTATAAAAAAGCCATTGAGTATTTCCCTTCTTCTTCACTTTATAATAATCTTGCGACAAGCTATTTATCAGAAAATAAATTTCACCATGCGGCTAAATATTTTAAAATTACTCTTCAGTATTCTGCTAATCATTATAATGCTTTTGTTGGACTGGGGACTTCTTATTTAAAACTGAAAAAGACAGAACAGGCAGAGAAATATTTCCAAAAGGCAATTTCTGTAGCTCCAGATTCACCCCTTGCCTATGTAGGTCTGGCGCAGGTATATATTGTGAAAAAGGACATAAAAAAAGAAGAAGAATATCTAAAGAAAGCAATACAGGTGGGTCCTGCATACTGGGAATCATACTACTGGCTGGGAATTTTGTATCTAAATGCAGAAAAATACAATAAGGCGGACTATAATCTTGAATTATCCTCAGTGATAAATCCAAATAATGCCCTTACCTATAATGACCTTGGGGTGTTATATGAACAAATAGGCCAGTCCAATAAGGCTCTGGCAGAATTTAAGAAGGCGTATTCTATTGGATATGAAAATAGAACAATAATTCTTAATTTTGCAGAAGCCTATCAGGTTCTGGGAAATTATCATAGCGCAATCTTTTACTATCAGAAAGCCCTTGGTCTTTATCCTGGGGACCCTGTTATTTTAAACAAAATGGCAATAGCATTTGCTTTAAGTGGAAACAAACAGCAGGCAATCAGGATATGGCAGGCAATATTAAAAAAATACCCCGATTTTACAAGTGCGCAAATAAACCTTGAAAGAGTCCTTAAAGCCAAAAAATAAAAAATATCAGATTGAAAACATAATCATTTTCTCCTACTTTTTTACCTGAAGGGAAAAAAATTGCATAAAAATTTTCTCTATTTTATTATAATACTATTGAAATATTTTATTAAAAATATTATAATAGTAATAAAATATATAAAAGGAAAATATTTTTATAGAAAAGGAAAAATTAAAGGAACTAATAATCTCCCATAAGGAAAAATTCTTATCCAAAAAAGGATTAATAAAAAGAGATATTCAAAAAACGATAAATAAATATATTAACTCCAAAGAAATAATTTTAATTACCGGGGTTAGAAGAAGTGGGAAATCATCTTTTATGAAATTAATAGCAGATGATATTTTGGGAAAATCTAAATTACCCTCTGAAAATCTTCTTTATCTAAATTTTGATGAGGAAAGAGAAGAAATTATACAAAAAGTTAAAATAAAAATTATTCCTTTATGGAAATGGCTGCTATTATCTGATAAATATGATGTTTAAAATTTTTTGTGGTTTAATCTATAACAAAGAAGAAATTTATCAAAAGGCAATTTCTTTATTAAAAGAAAAATTTGGGAAAATTGATATAGAAACCTCCGCAATTCCGTTTGATTTCACAGATTATTATCAGGAGGAGATGGGAAAAGATTTAAAAAGAGGATTTATTTCTTTTATATCCTTGCAGTCACCAGAAAATTCATATAAATGGAAGGTTTTGACCATAGCAATTGAAAAACAATTAAGCCTGTCGGGTTTAAGACAGATTAATATAGACCCCGGGTATATTACACTTTCCAAAGTTGTTCTTTTTTCAACCAAAAATTATTACCATAGAATATATCTTGGAGAAGGTGTTTTTGCAGAGGTAACTCTAAGATGGCACAATAAACAGTATGAAATTTTTCCATGGACATATCCTGATTATAAAACAGATTTTGCCAAAAACTTTTTTACAGAAATGAGAAAAATATATTCTATCCAGATTAAAGTCCACTTATAATTTTTCTGCTTTTTTAAATAAAATCAAATATTCGTATGAGTTGAAGCACATAGTGAATTAAAATATTATTGAAGTATAAGTAAAATATTGTATAATAAATAAAAATAAGTAAAAATATTTAGTAGACTAAACAAAAATGGAAAAATTACAAATTCTTGAAATATTAAATGACTGGAATTTTTGGCAAAAAAATCTTGATACAGGGATAAAAAGAAATGAATATATAGATATATCTTCTAAATATTTTCTGCTTTGAAAGATTTTAAAAGAGACAATAGATTTTTTTGTGTTAAAAGATTTCTATCATTTTGCCTTTCAAGAAAAGGGAAAACATCAATAACGACTGTTTTCCATTTTATATTTTTAACATAGTCTAATAGAATCTTTTTCCAATTTTCACTATTGATTTTTGGTCCTTTCCATTTGGTCTGATACAATGCTTCATTAAGAAAAACAAAATTTGGTGTTGGCCATGATGGGTCAGCAAGCATCCAGATTAAATCAAAAATATCACGGCCTTTTGTATATTTTCTATTAAGAATTGCATGCAATTTACCAGCAAAAAGTGAAGCTTTATCATAGTGTAAAACATTTATCATAACATATCGTCTTATAAGAGTAATAGAGGTTGATGCTCCTTTGGGAGGATTTATATCAATTTCAATTTTTATGGATATAATTTCATTTTTATGAGATGAAAGATTGAGTTCATATAAAAGTCCTGGAAAATTAATGAATGCATTTATAACAGTTTTTTTAGTCTGGGGGTTAATAGTGATATTGTAATTTTCTGCCTCAAAATCTTTTTTAATATTTGATAATATTTTATCAAAATTAATTTTTTTTAAAGACAGGAGTGAAAAATCCAGGTCTTCAAAAAATCGTGGTATAGAATATAAAAGTCTCATAGCAGTTCCTCCTACAAAAGCCATATTTAAAAATACTTTACTATCCTGCATGGATTGCAATATACGAACTTGTAAGTATTCTCTGACAATGTTTCTTTTCAGAAGAATATTAGACTGTTGATTGATAATTTGTTTTAAATATTCTTTCATATTTTTTTATTATCCTGATAAGTTTTGGAATTTTTGATTTTTGGGCAAGGGACATAAGAATTTTTATGTCTATAGAATCTAAATTTTGAAGTCTTAATTCCTCCAAAAAACCTTTTTTATCTGAATATGGAGTCAGATAAATTAAATCAAGTAAGGCTTTTTCCGGTAAAGCAATAAAAACTTTTATATTGTTTAATATTTCTATTTCTTGATATCCCCAAAAAAACTCTTTTTTAATATGTTTAAATTGAAATTCACCCAGAGGGGTATCTATTATTTCTCCTCTGCCTGTTGTAACACTTGTAATTACAGGGACATATTCTGGAATAAGTTCATAATGTGCAAGTGCAGACTGAAGGCTTATATAAGAAACTTTTTTTATTTTGTTTGCAATCAAAAATGGGTGAGGCTCTATTTCTCTATACGGTTGTGCTACCGCGTATAAGCTTCTTCGCAATTGGACCAATTTTCCTGTTTCCGTCCATCGGGTTAATTGTTTGTGAATATTATCAGGGCTTATATTGCCAACTAATAATATAGATGATGAAAATATATATTCTCCATTTAATAATTTTAATAATTTTTCAAATTTCATAGCAATAAAATACCATAAATGTCCTTTTATTGCAATAAAAATCAGAATTTATGGAAGGATAAGAGATTGTTGCGTTCACTCACAATCCCTTACTTCGCTCTCTTCAAATCCCTTTTCTTTCGGAGAATATCGTGGAGGATAAGGGATTTGAACCCTTGACCCCCAGACTGCCAGCCTGGTGCTCTCCCAATTGAGCTAATCCCCCATTTTATTAATACTTTTTTGTGTTTTTGAATATTTACATTATAATTTCTTTGATAGTTATGTCAAAATTTTTTGGAGATTTCTGAAAAAGTTCGTATGATAAGTTTGGATTGTCTTTAAATCTTTATTTGAGTATTAGTAGTTATAAAGAGGTAAAGAGCAATCCATAACTTAATTCTTACTCTTAGAATAATTAAATTATGTTGTTTTTATTTTAACAATGACTTTTTCAGAACTATTTTTTGATTATAGAAACGGGGGCTAAGATGGGAAAAATTGCCTGTATTGGTTTGATTGTTGCTGATTTTGTTGTTAAACCGGTAAATCAATTACCGGAAAAGGGTAAAACTGTTCTTGTTGATACAGCAGAACTTCATATTGGTGGTTGTGCTGCAAATTCTGCAATTATTGCTAAGAATCTTGGAACAGAAGTTTCTGTTATTGGAAAAGTTGGTCCGGATGCACTTGGACATTTTCTTATTAATGAATTAAAAAGGTCAGATATAGAAATTTCTGCAATAAAAATTGACAAGGACATAACTTCTTCAGGAACATCTGTTCTTGTCCATTCAGATGGAGAAAGGTCTTTTATCCATTCCATTGGTGCTAATGGAAAATTAATATATCAGGATATAGATTTTCAATATCTTAAAAATTTTTCTGTAATTCATATTGGCGGAGTGCTTTTAATGGATAGTTTAGAAGATGAAAATCTTAAAAAATTATGCAGCAGGATTAAGGAGATGGGTAAAATTCTTACTCTTGATACAGCCTGGGAT
Organism: bacterium; assembly: GCA_021800535.1. Classification (GTDB taxonomy): domain Bacteria; phylum Ratteibacteria; class UBA8468; order B48-G9; family DTJG01; genus JAMDAS01. Next base: position 12,804 of record JAJYYV010000030.1, read on the forward strand.
TTTAAAGGCAAATGGCTTTCTGTTATAGAAAAAAGTCTTCCTTATATAGATTACTTTTTGCCCAGTATTGAAGAAGCAAAAATGATTTCAGGAAAAGAGGATAAAGAAGAGATATGTAAATTTTTTCTCAATAAAGGTGTAAAAAATGTTGGTTTAAAAATGGGAGGAAAAGGTTCTTTTATCATGAATAACACAGAAAAATATTATTTCCCTTCATTACCTGTAGAAGTAGTTAGTACCTTAGGAGCGGGTGATGCCTATGTAGGAGGTTTTCTGGTGGGTCTTTTAAAAGGATATAATTTTGAAAATTGTGGACTTCTTGCAAATATTACTGGTGCGCAATCAGTTACTTCAATGGGGGCGACAAGTGGAATTAAAAACTGGAAAGGACTTTTGGATTTTGCCAAAAAATATAATCTTTCGTTACCTTAAAGCATTAATTTTTTCTTTTTCTTTTGTCTTATTTGCGTTTTCAGCAGAAATTACATGCACAGCCAATAAGGTGATAGCTACACTTAATAAAAATAAAACTGTTAAAGAAATCATTTTTGAGGGTAATGTTGTTTTTACTTACAAGAATATTAAAATTTTAACAGATAAAGCATATGTTAATCCTGTAAAACATACAATATACATTAAAGGAACAGCGCATTTTATGCAAAAATCAGTAAATGTAAAAGCCCGGGGTGTTTCATATAACTATAAAAAGACAACAGGAATATTTAAAAATGTACAGTTTTCTTACCTTAAAATTTATGGTATGGCCAAGAAAATAATTAAAAAAGGAGATACATATACTCTTTATGATGGATATGTAACAACATGTCCAAGAAAACCTTATCCGGTTTACAGGGTTGAGTCAAAAAAAATTAAGATTTCTTCTAAAATTAAAAAAATAACAGCAAGAAACATAAAAATATATATTGGCAATATTCCTGTTTTTTATTTTCCTGTTTTTTCCCAGTCCATAACAGCCAAAAAGCCATTTCTTGAAATTCGTCCGGGTTATCAGACTGAAATAGGTAAAACAGTGGATATTCTTTTCAATAATTCCGCATATAATATAAATAGTTCTGAAAGTTTAAATTTGGGGACAAGTGCTACAGAAGCTGAGTGGTCCATTAAAAATGCCACAAATCCTAATCAGAGTTTTGATGCATATTTAGTAAAACAATACAATCAAAGCAATCTTTTATATGGGCTTTTTGGAAATTTTCAACAAAATTATTCTGGTGGAAATAATGTAATTTTTAATTGGAGGGATGTTAAGAATGAAACAACTTTTCAGGATTATTTTTATAATCAATTTATTCAGGATAGTGAAAATCCCAATTATTTCTATTATACAAAAACTTTTCCCAGCAGTGTATTTGATATAGGCCTTCAAGACCATGCAGGAGAGTCTTTATTTTTTCCTGATAGTTTACCTGAAATAAATTATACACAGCCATATTTTAAGGTGGGAAATTTGTGGGCAAGTTTCAATTCATCTTTTACAAGATTTTCAAGTCCCAATTATCCCACAACAGACAGGGCATATAATAGTATTTTATTTGAGGAACCTTTTAATACTTTTTATGGAAAAGTTTCACCATATATACAGTTTACAGATATTTATTATCATAACCAGTCAACAAGCCTTGATAATTTTATTCCTCAGGCAGGAGTTAAAACTGATATGCTGTTTAAGAGTGTAAATGGCAAATATACAGATTTTTTATCTCCTTCTTTTTCTTTTTATTCCCAGTATCCTTCAGAAAAAACTGTTCCTTTTAATTTTGATATGCTTGATTATAACCCTTCTGCAAGTTTTCTTGGCGCCAATCTTTCATGGAGCAGATGGAAAGGGAATGAGAATATTGCCAATGTTTTTGTCCAGAATTCTTACAATATAAATACAAATCAGTTTCAGAATAGTATTGAGTCATATAATGTTGTATTATCTAAGGAGATTGGTATTTCCGGACAGCAAATGTTTGATTTTTCTGATGGAGGAATGAATGAAAATATAAATACTATTTCATTTAAAAAGCCTTCTTATACTTTTTATATTGGAAATGAATTCTATAAGGGTTATATAAATGCAGTCTCAGCAGGGATAACAAAAAAAATTAACTCTCAATGGAAATTTAATGTTAATATTTATTATGATTTAATACAAAATTCTACAAATGAATGGTCTTTAAATATAGAAAAAAAGATAAAATGTTTTGTTGTTGGGGTAACTATTATAAGAAGTAATATAACATCAGTATTTTTTACTATTGTTCCGTCTGCCTTTGCAAAATTTTAGATTAGAGGAGAAATCAATGGAAATTTTAAGAAAAGATAATAGAAAATGTGACCAGTTAAGGACTATAAAAATTACAAGAAATGTCAATAAATATGCACTTGGTTCTGCTTTAATTGAAATGGGGGATACAAAAGTATTATGTTGTGTATCTATGGAGGAAAAAGTCCCTCTTTTTTTAAAAAATACCGGCAGTGGATGGCTTACTGCAGAATATGGAATGATGCCTCTTTCATGCCCGGATAGAATCATGAGAACAAACTATTCTTCCGGAAGAAATATGGAGATTCAAAGACTTGTTGGAAGGTCCTTAAGGTCTATAGTTTATTTGAAAAATCTTGGAGAAAGAACACTATGGGTGGACTGCGATGTTATTCAGGCAGATGGTGGTACACGAACCGCAGCAATTAATGGAGGATTCTTTGCTCTTGTTGACGCTTTATCTCTTTTAAATAAAAGAAATATTCTGAAAATGTCTGTTTTAAAAGATTATATTTCTGCTATTAGTGTGGGAATAGTCAATGGAGAATTTTATCTGGACCTTTCTTATAATGAAGACTCTATTGCCCAGGTTGATTTTAATGTTGTCATGAATGGACATGGAGAATTTGTTGAATTACAGGGAACAGCAGAAGGAATTTCCTTTTCACAAAATCAATTGGAAAAACTTATTAGTCTGGCAAATAAAGGAATAAAAGAAATTATAACAATCCAGAAGGATATATTAAAAGATGAAATTAAAGGTTTACTTTGCAAGTAAAAATAAAAACAAGGCTAAAGAGATTAAAAACATCCTTTCTGAATATAATATAGAAATTTGTATTCCGGAAAAAGACTTAAAATTTCCTCCTGAAGATGCTGATACTTTTAAAGGTAATGCTCTTAACAAGGCTGTTTTTTTATCAAAGTTTTATCCAGATGATATTGTAATTGCTGATGATTCCGGTCTTGTTGTTCCTGCATTAAATGGGCTTCCTGGTGTTTACTCCGCAAGGTTTGCAGGGGAAAAAAGTTCAGATTCCCGGAATATAAAAAAACTATTAAAATATATGAAAGATGTGAAAAACAGAAAGGCTTATTTTATCTGTGTTGCAGTGGTTGTTTTTCCTTCCGGTGAAAATAAAATTTTTGAGGGCAGACTTCTCGGTGAAATAACAGAGAAAGAAAGAGGGAATAATGGTTTTGGTTATGACCCTGTATTTGAAATTCCAGAGATAAGAAAAACAGCTGCAGAATTATCCGAAGAAGAAAAAAATAGAATTAGCCATAGAGGGAAGGCATTTAGAAAATCAGGGAAATACCTGCTACAATTTTTAGATAAGTCTACTTTACTTTAAATGTAATTTAAAGTATAGTTTACTTTGTATACAAATTATATAGAGTGAGAAAATATGGTATTGATAAAATACGGTTTTGGCGTACTATAGATAAAAAAGAAATAGATTTTATTTTGTTGCAAAAAAACAAAAAAATACCTATAGAAGTAAAACTTAATTCTGTTCAGGCAAATATTTCTTCTTTAAAATATTTCATTAAAAATTATAATGAGAAAAAATTTTATATTGTGGCATTAGACCATCAGAGTGAAAAACAAAATTATATTTATCCATGGGAGATTTAGGTATACTTTTCACAACAAAGAGAGAATATATTATAATAAATAAAAATAAGGCGGTGTAGCTCAGTAGTAGAGCGGTCGGCTCATACCCGATATGTCAGGGGTTCGAATCCCTTCACCGCCAAGAAATCTTCTTTGAAAAAGGGATTTGAAGAGAGCGAAGTAAGGGATTGTGAGCTGGCGCAACAATCCCAGCGAGTGGCCGACCCCGAGCGTTTTGGGAGCGAGGGGCGCCGAATCCCTTCACCGCCAAGAAATCTTCTTTGAAAAAGGGATTTGAAGAGAGCGAAGGTAATGTTTACAGAAAAACAAAAAAGACAACTTTTACAAATAGCAAGAGAAACACTTGAGTATTATCTGTCCGGGAAACAGGTGCCGGAAATACAGATATCAGACCCTGTCTTGAAAGAGAAAAGAGGTGCTTTTGTTACTCTTCATAATAGAGGAAATCTTCGTGGGTGTATTGGTATGATTACTTCTCAGAACCCTCTATATATTACAATAAGAAATATGGCAATAGAGTCAGCAACAGCAGACCCCCGGTTTTATCCTGTTACAAAAGAGGAGCTTAAACATATAGATATAGAAATTTCTGTTTTAACTGTTCCTCATAGGGTTGGTTCTCCAGATGAAATTGTTTTAGGCAGAGATGGAGTAATTGTAAAATCCGGATTATCCCAGGGGGTTTTTTTACCGCAGGTTGCCGATGAAACAGGTTGGACAAAAGAGGAATTTCTTTCTATTTTATGTTTTCAAAAAGCAGGTCTTACTCTGGATGCCTGGAAAAAACCCCAGACTGAACTTTACATATTTCAGGCAGAAGTATTTTCAGAGAAAAAATTATAAATTACTATCCTGTCAATTATGGAAAAAAAAATATTAATTCATACCTGTTGTGGTCCCTGTGCTATTATTCCTATAAAAATGTTAGAAGGAGAATTTGAACCAATTGGTTTTTGGTTTAATCCTAATATTCATCCTTATAAGGAATATCAGAAACGGCTTCAAACAGCAGGTTATGTTTTTAAAAGATTAAACAGGGAGATTTTCTGGGATATATCTTATGATATTTTTTCATGGTTTTCTTTAATTATAGAAGAGATTAAAAATGGCAGGGATAGGTGTGAAAAATGTTATGCAATAAGACTTGAGAAAACAGCACAGTTTGCTAAACAAAACGGATTTAAATATTTTACTACAAGTATGCTTGTAAGTCCTTATCAAAAAACTTCATCTATTGAAAGAATTGGTAAAGAAACAGGTGAAAAATATAGCCTTATATTTATATCCAGAGATTTTAAAAGCCATTACAAAGAAGAAAAAGTATTTATAAAACAGTGGCAATTGTACCATCAAAATTATTGCGGGTGTCTTTT
>JAJYYV010000069.1 GCA_021800535.1 bacterium
CTGTTCATTCGGCACTATCCTGTAATATATTAGATTATTTGACGGGAAATATTGTGCTTCTAAATCTACAGGATAAAATTTGACCGGCTTTAACTTTTTAGGGTCCCTGTACCTATAATATGCATTATGCACTTCTTCTGCTGTTAATGCTTTGTTGTATAAGTAGATTTCATCAAATTGATTATAGAGATAATTCCAAAATCCTTCAAAAGAAAGACTTGTTGCTATTCCTTTATTTTCAGGAGTTACCAAACTATTATCTAAATTTTCTCCTTTTAATTGCCCATTAATATATATTTTTATATCTTTGTTTTTCCATGTTATTATAACCTGCTGCCATTTTCCATCATGCACTGTCCAGTTGTTAGCATAAACAAATTCTAATTGTTTACTATATGCCGGTTGAAAATATAAAGCAAGAGATTTATCACCAGGGCCACCTGTATATTGAAGATAAAATATTGCAGGACCAAAATTTAAAATTTCATCTCCCCAGTCTGAAAGTGTATTATATCCTCTTGGCTGAAACCAGAATTCTATACTGCCTTGTTTTAAATTTATCAGATGACTATTCTGCAGTATTATATTCCCTATAAATGATTCTCCTTTTATCCCTTCTCTGGAAAATCTGCCTTTCTGTGTAATCTGGACATTTCCTATCTTATTTATTGCTGGTGTGAAATTCCCATCTAATGGCAAATAAAGTACAGGCTCATTATTCTTTAAAAAATAGGGAGAACCTGCAGGTATTTCCCTTCCATTGTTTTTAAGCGCCCATCTCCTGTTCTCTTTGGTCCAGAATTTGTATACATTATTATCTATTCTTACCTGGTCTATCTCTCCGATAAATCCTTCATCACCTTTTTCATTATTACCTATATATATAGGACCAGAAACAGATTCTTCACTAATACCTTCATCTACTCCCACTGTTTTTTGTGGTATTGCTTTGCCATTTAAGTATAATGTTCTATATGTAAATGGAAATGCTCCACTGAATCCTGCTACCCAGACCCACTTGTTTAATGGAATTACTCCTGGAAGAGATGAGGTTATTGTTGCTATTCCAGAGGAAATATTTGTGATTGAAAGATTTAATCCGCCTTTGGAGTCTATATAAAGAGAGAATCCTGCTGTTTTGTTTAGTTGTTGCTTTCTATATACAATGAAGGCTTTGTTCTGAGGGTATTTCTGCACCTTTATCCATGCCTCTATAGAAATACTGCCTGAAGGATATATCTTGGAAGTGATATATTTGATTGCTCCTTTTCCATTAAATACTGCACACCCTCCTTTAAATCTTCCCTGACTGCTATAAGATACTTCCCCTATTTTCTCTACTCCACTAATGAATCCTGTATAATCTGAAAAATTAGGGCTGTTTAATGGAAATAATCCATAGGGACCATAATACACCCCTTTTGGACCATAAGGATAATAATCTTTTACCGGCTTTAATTTGTATTGCCTCCAGAATGCTGTAGAGGTGGAAAAACTCATTGTCGCAAAAATAAAACAAAATATTATTATTATCTTTTTGGACATTATATTTTTTTTATGTAAATATTAACTTATAATTAATCTCACTTTTTAATTAATATATAAATTCCAGTGTCTACCGTATGGCGGGTTATACATATTCTCCCAACCACCTGGACCACTACTCCAAAATGCTGCTTCATTATAAGGTATAGCAGATACATGCCCATCCATAAATAAGAAATTTATAAAATTTGCCTTATAATCAGACCAATCCACTCTCTCACCAGGATAAAAACCAGCAGGGCTAGGATAATAAGAGGCTTCATAAGCATAAGAGCATACTTGCCAACCATTTGTATTACCTCCATTTGGGTTATTATCGCCTGCAGAATCTCCTGCATAAATAAGCCAGGATGGCCATGTTATATTATTTATACTTGCATACGTTGGATTTGAATCTACTCCACTAAATGCAATACCATTTATACCTATGGTTTGGACACCAAACATATCATCATACAATTGTCCCCCCTCACTATCTATTACACCTGAATTTTTCTCTGCCTCTGCAGCTGCATTAGATTGACTAATACCAGATATATCAGGAGAATTTGGGTTTATCCATAAACTTGCTCTATAACCGGTATAAGGTAATAATAATGCCACCCAGGTAGGCCATCCATTATTTATAGAAGATTCCGAGACAAATCCATTATAATCATTAGTATACATTGCCATAGCCAGACCTATCTGTTTTAAATTACTTAATCCCACTGCCTGTCTTGCTTTTGCCCTTGCCGCTGATAAAGCAGGTAGTAACATTGCTGCCAAAATAGCTATGATTGCTATAACTACCAATAGCTCTATAAGGGTAAAACCTTTTTTCACCTCACTGATTTTTAGTATTTTTTATTTTTATTATATATTCTATATTATATTGTATTATTCTAAGAAACATTATACCTAATAATTATAATTTATGTCAATAGACCCGCATTGCGTCATCAAAAATCTATTAAAATATAATTGTAAAATAAATAATTCAAATCTATTGATTTAAAATTTTCTATTATTTTATTCTTTTGTTATTTTTAAAACCACCATGTCATGCTTTTTAAAGAAAATATTTATTTTGTTATTTTTTACATCTATCTGCTTACCTGTATTAATATCAATAACTTTATAATTTGTAAACCCAAGAATTTCAGGTTTAATAATAAAATCTACATTTTCATTCTTATTTGCATACGATGTAATTCCAACAAGCGCTTTTTGTTTTGGTATTGAATAAATTATTGTCGGAAAATCATAATTTTTGGAATAAAAAGGTTGTTTTCTATCCCCCCAATAGTTATAAACTATTAATCCCTTTTCCTGAGCCATTTTGAGAAATGGTTCCTTATAGGTTTTCCATAATTTTCCTAATTGAGGGACCCATGTATCTATTGACCCAAGTAAATCATGGACTATCATAACACCAAGATAAGTTTTTTGTGTCCATGGATTACCTTCAAGAGCACCATGGTCGGAAAGCAATACAGGCCAGTTCCCTGGAAGATTACCTGTTGAAACCATTAAAATATAACTTCTTGGGAATCTATCCTGCACATCTCCCTGGCTATAATGCCATTCCCAGTCATACCTTACTGTTGCAAAATCATCTATGGGTAAAATTTCTGTACTTGTTTCATGAAGAAAAATTATAGGTTTCATATGCAGCTGATTCATCATTATAAATATTCTTTTAGTATATTCTCTCATTTTCCATACGCCTGTTGAAGGCATTATCTTACCATTTGTTTGTTTATAGGCAGATGTCATCATTGTGTTATAAGAAGGGTCAAATGCCCAGTTATCAATGTAAACACCTTTATTGCCTGCAATCTTAAATGATTTTTTAAACCAGTATAATGCCATATCCTGGTATGACCTACTTGGAACAACATCCCATTCCCATATTTCTTTACTTCCTCTTATATCAGGAAAATTATTCAAACTCCATTCATCCATAAATGTCTGACATTCTGGAGCGGCTGGAAATGAGGCTCTATTATAATAAAATATCATATCTGTATGATATCTTTCGGTTAAATTATAATTAACATCACCCTTTAAATGTTCCACCGGACTACCAAAAGCATTTTTGAAAGCCACAGGATTATAAGATTTTTCAAGAAGATGATATACCTTATTTATCTGCGCCTGTGTTAAATGCTCTTCATTTCCAAGTTTTAACATCTTCCAAAAATACATATTTTCACCTGCTGGATAGAATGAGCCACAATTACCAGCTCCAAACCAGTTTATATCTGTTCCAAGAAGAGAATAGTTGTCTGTATACCATTTATATCTCCATCCTGATAACCGTGGTTTAACCGGTGATGCCATTATTCCAAAAAGTATTTCTCTTTCCTTTTTTACTATAATAGGTTTATCAATAAGATTTATTTGCAGCTCTACTATGCCGGATTTTCTTATAATCTGTAAATTTGCTGTTTTTTTATTCCAGCTCCATCCTCTGTCATTGGAAGCAAACCAACATATTCCTCTCCTATGTTAATTGTCAAATTTAGTCTACTCTTGAGACTATTCTTTTAAGTGTTTGCAACAACAAATTTAAAGTTCGTAAAATCTTCAAAAATCCAGTTATTTTTTAAGGTACGATAAATAATAGC
>JAJYYV010000070.1 GCA_021800535.1 bacterium
GGATAAGTAAGAGAGAAAAATTAATATCCCATAATAATGTCAAAGCAGTATATAAATCAGAAGCAGAAGCAATTGCAATGAAAATCAAAACTACATCAACGATATACTTTGATGGAACAATGAAGGTAGATATGAATATTCTGTCCACAGGAACCAAACAAGAAATAAAAAACATATACGTTGACATACCCCTGAAATCAAAATATGTCTCTTTATTTCATGAAATAACGGATGGAGGAAGAGAAAACTATTCGGGTATTTTACCTGAAAAAAAAGGAATTAGCTGGCTTATAAATTGGCTTCCTTTTTCTTGGGTAGGATTACCTCTGCCTGGTCATATATCAAAAAAAAAGGGAGTAATCTGGAACAGTACAGAAGCATATAGATGTGAAACATGGCTGGATAGTTTTGTTTCATACATCTGGCTTGGAGGAGAAGAAAGAGGATTGGCATTTTTTGCAGATAATGACAAAGGCTGGTATACGATAAAAGATGGAGATAAAACACCAATAGAGGAAGTAATAAGGAAAGGAAATACTGTTATTTTGAGGATATTTTTAGCAGACCATCCAATAGTTTTAAAACATTCAACAAGCCTTGTATTTGGATTAGATGTATCACCAACAAAACCAATGCCAAAAGACTGGAGACTTAAACTGCAATATACTCCTGGAGGTCTGCCTGTAAATGCGTGGGGAGGATTAGACTGTGCTTATGGGACTCCATATAAAAACCACTGGGGAATAGTGAATAAAATAGAAGAAGCAAGAAATAAAAGAAAAGTAACAAATGATATAACTCAATGGTTTGAATCTTTTAATAAAAAATACAATCCACCACCTGCGTATGGTACATGGCCATGGCTGGCGAGTGTTGAATGGTTTGCCAATTGGAATGCTGATACAGGACCCTACAAACCCATAGACTGTTATACAGAGGAAATGGATGTTAGTGGAATCAGGAAAGAATGGAGAACATATCTATATGAATGGACTCCGTCAGCATATTTTTATAACCAGTATGGAAACTGGCCTGATTATTCTATATATAGGCAGGGAATAAATGCAGGTTCGGGTGAAGGTGTTACATGGGATAAAAGTGAAAGAGATTATGCTGTATGGATTAAAAACCAGTGGTTAAAACGAGGTATAAGTCTATACTGGGATAACTTTGCGCCACATATTTCATATAATTATAGGACAACGCCGGCATATATAACAAAAACAGGGCAAATTCAGCCATGTGTAACAATATGGGAGGTAAGGAAATATATTATGAGAGTGTGGAACCTATTAGGATATTGGAAAGAATACTGGAATAAAAGAGGAACTCCACTTGAATTCACAGTTCATATGACAAATACTTTTATACTGCCATGGGATACTTTTGCCACAGCAGATTTTGACAATGAGTTAGACCCTTCCATACCTATCGGCCCGGGATATATCAGAACCGAAGGCATAGGCAGACAGGCTGGAAATTATCCAATGACGGTACACCCGCTATATGGAGATACAAATCCTGTGATTAAATCTCTGTCAGACCCAGAAAAAGACAAAATAAATTGGGGAATGGAAATGGTACATGAAATTCAAAGAGGTCCCACATGGGAACCTGGAGTAGCAAAATTAGAAAATATAGTATTTGGATATGGGTATGGAACAAAAGCAGTCAGGATATATCATTACTGGAGTAAACATCCGGGATTAAAAGTCCACAACAATAAGATAAAATGGATAATTTTATCAAAGCCGAAAGATAGAAGCATGATGATAATCCTATCCGGTTACTCAAAGAATACATTAAGCACACCAATAAAAATAAATTACAATGTTCTTGGTATAAACAATTTTACAAACATAACAGCAACAAATGTGTTAACAGGGAAACAGGAAAATATAAACAATATAATTCTGTCTGCTCCTTATGGAGTGGATATATTAAAGGTGCAGTATTAAAACATATATAAATACTTACATGAAAATTTTACAATAACCAAAGGAGGGTTATATAAAATGTTTATTCGTTCAAAATTATTTTTTATATCAATAATATTGGTATTTCAATGCTTATTTATATTATCAGCAAAATCAGCAAAGGCAGCAGATGATTTTTACAATATACCTTTAATGAAAAAATCTCCGCCAATGAATGGGATTTTTAAAAAAAGTCAATGGAAGGATACCTTTGGTTTTGATGGATTTTCCTATCAGGGAGTTTTACAACCCCGTCAGACTAAATGTTATATAGGAGCGACAAAAAACAAATTATATTTTGAAATTATAACAAAACTGCCTTCCAAAGGTCATATAATTGCACAGGTAAAAGATAATTCTTCAAATATAGTTTTTGATGATGCTATGGAGATATGGATAGACCCTTATGCTGAAAAAAGCAATGGAATAACATATCAGGTTTTATTTAATTCTTTAGGGTATAGATATTATTTGGCTCATCCAAGAGGAGTAGTAAAAACTTCAGAATGGTATGGTTGGGATGGACATTATAAAATAATAAATACATTGAAAAATGGATACTGGTATGCAGAAGTAGAAGTTCCAGTATCAAATTTGGAAAAAGGCAGAAAAATTACAGATGGAAAATGGGAAATAAATGTATGCAGGGATTATAAACAGCCATGGGGATGGGGAAGTTTAGGCAACGGAGGATATGCTTTTGCCAGTAATAATATTATATTTAAATTTATCAAAAGAGGTATTTTTATTCAACAACAAAATAAAAGTAATCTATATTTAGGTGATATAAATACAGAATTAACTTTTTATAATGATGCCAGAGTAAAAAAACATATACAATATATTCTATCCATAACAAGAGATATACAGCCAAGAATAATAGATAAAAAGAATATTATAATTAATCCAGGACAAATAAAAAAGATAGATGAATCTGTGATAGATTATGCAACAAACAAATTTAATATGGATATAAAAGTTTCTTCTTTAAACGGCAAAAAAATCTTGTATACCAGAAGTTATAAATGGGATAGCTGGAAAGGAATAAAACAATCTCCATGGCAAATAGCAAAACAGAGTAAAAAACAACCTTTTAATTTTCTTTTTGCGTATTATCCATATCTTAATAAGATGAAAATTCGTGCAGATATAACAGGATTAAATAAAAATGCCAAACTTAAAGAACTGCAATTTTCAATAATTAATAGAAAAAACAATCAATTAATAAAAAAATTTGAAATAGCATATTCAAAATTTAAAAAAGGGGTATATAGAGAAATATTTAAGTTGCCTCCATTATCAGGTAAATATCAAATAATATGTACAGCAAAAGGGGAAAATATTCCTTCCTATACAATTAAAAAAAATTTTGTAAGAACGGTTTTTCCCTGGGAACATAATAAATTAGGTATATCAAACAAGGTATATCCTCCGTTTACACCAATAAAAGTTCATGGTAATAATGTTTATACTGTTATGAAGAAATACAGGGTAAACAGTATAGGATTATTATCTTCTGTAAAAACTCTTGACCCACAGCGTGTATGCTTCAAAGAAATATTAAATGGTCCCATGGTATATAAAGCCGTTATTGATGGAAATAAATATACAATAAATTCCGGTAAAACAAAATTTACCAGGATAGCAGGAAATGTTGTAAAAATGGAAAGTAGTTTTAATGCAGGGGATGCAAAATTTATTACAAAATCAAAAATAGAATATGATGGGCTTTTAAAAGTAAAACTTTATATTTTACCCGGGGACCACAGGATAAATAATTTGGTTTTGGATATACCATTTAACTCAAAGATAGCCAGAATGATGAGTGCAATGACTTCTGGAATAAGGTATGGTCCTTTTACAGATTATATTCCAGAGGGTAAGGGTATAATTTGGGATTCCAAAAAATTAGTTGCTCCAGACCCATCTTTTAAAAATTTCTGCACATATATATTTATAGGAAATCCAAATAGATGATATGATAATTGTCAAATGGTGAAAAACTCTGGATAAGGTAAAATAAAAGAACTTGTTCGGAGTAGATAGGTTATAGGTTGACTTTGCCCGTGGGACTTAATTGATCCCGACAAATA
>JAJYYV010000071.1 GCA_021800535.1 bacterium
ATTATCCCACCATGTTCCATTAAATGGAACATCTTTAAGTAATTTATAGTAATACCATATAAACGCTTCCTGAAAAGAAGAAACCCAGTTCACTCCAACAGTTGTTAATTGCCGTGGAGTTTTCCATGCTAATGTCCCTTCTGTATTTGTCCAACCTATAAACGAAGTCTGAGGCTGTGGTTTCCAATTTGTTTGTCCAAGCCATTCTCCGCCAAATGTTTTAAACCCGGGCAACCCAAGACCGCATAAATCCGCTGAACCATAAAACGCGCACATTTCATGTTTTAAAGTGGAATTATAGGCAACCCATCTTGAATAATTTCTTTCATTTACAGCTGTTGCATTTCCTGGTAATTTAGGTTCCCAGTTTTTTTCTAAAAACATATTTCTTAATGCCACCCTGTCTTTATGTGTTGTTTCAAACCCGTCAACACTATCCCCATAAAATCTATATCCTTCTGTGTTATGCTGATATAATGCATCAGAACCGTACTCACTGCCGAGCCATTCCCACTTTCTTATGTTAGGCACTGGTTTTACAGGGTCAACAAGAAATGCAAAGTGGACATTGATAGGTTTTTCTATTTTATCTTTTTCTGAAATTATATTTATTATTAAATTAATTGTTCCATTTTTATTCCTATATATTTCAACACATCCTATGTGTTTTGATTGTTTCCAGTTTAAATCCTTGTCTGCAAACCACCATAATCCTTTGTCTCCATTACCAAGAAATACTATTGGAACAAAACTTCCCCAGTGATGACCATACCAGTCATGATACGGCAATAAATCCAAACTGCTCCATATTAAACCATAGCCTTTTGGTAAATTGCCAAATTTGTTTCCACCATCTACTGAATCAGAATCCCTCTGAATATATATTGTATCAACCTTATTCCATAGAGGTATTGATAAATAAAATTTATTTATATATGTTGTTTTGTTTGTAGGTGTCAGTCTAAGATTAAAATCATACCAGCCATCATAGGAAATATGGCTTTTTACTCTATATTTTAAACTTCCTAACATTCCGATTGATTCAAGTTTTACCTTCCCGGGTTTTTCCTGTTTGATGGTAAACTGGGAATTGGCAACCTTAACAGGTTGGTTATTGACTTCCCCTTTAAAAGACATTTTTCCTGATAGAATATTCTGTATTCCTGTTCCCCCTCCAGAATATATAGAGGAAAATAGTCCATCATTTCTTAATATATATTTTCTGTCCCAGACAGTAAATGTGTTCTTATTTATCTTTTTTATTGCTGTATAGGGAGGTATTACCCTATCAGATATTCCAAGTTTATTGTGCTCCCAGGGATATGTCTTTTTTACAAATTTAATTTCTCTTGTGCTTACAGACTGTCCTTTTTTATTATAAAGTGTTAGTTGGGCTATATAATTTCCTACTGGCAGATTAAGCCCTTTTATAATCCCAGATGCTTGTTTATCTGATATATTTCCTTTTAAACTGCCATAAGATTTTCCATCTTTTTCTCCTTGGACAACAACTTCAAAATTTCTCGCACTTTCAATTTTTTTTGTAAGTCCATACATATTAAAATTCAGGCTTGTTTCTGCCACATTATAACTGGGCCAGTATGCAAAATTCCAGTTATAATGCCCTTTTGGTTTTGTTTTTAACCATGGAACTATATGCGCATCCCAGAATGTTTTTGTATAATCTATTACAGGAGCCTGAAATATATATAAAGGTATTTGTTTGTTTCTCTGTATATAATATGCATATATTTCCAATCTGTTTTGCCCTTGTTCGCTTAAATCCAATTTAGACTGAAATCCTATTGTTTCAATTTTACCTTTTTCTGCTATGGATTGTTTGGTTTCATTAAATATTTCCTTATTTTGTGCATTATATGCTTTTATCTGTATTATAACCGGCACTTGTTTATTTGTTTGCCCTGTTACTTCAAATTTTAAATCCATATTGCCTTTTACTATATTTCCAACATGTAAAAATCTAAACACAGGAGCTTTTCTATTAAACAACATTTCCCCAAACTGACTCCAGGACATCCACCCTGTTCCCACCCAACCTGCATAATATGGACCACCTGGTTCATCTGCTCTTACTAACTGCACCACCAATTTTTTACCATCCAGACTGTTTTCTTTAAAAGACCTGATATCCGCCCTTATCTCCATATACCATGCTTTTTTATCCACAAAACATCTTATTTTTCCGGCAAATGGCCATAAACCTGATGTTCCAGGTGTGCCGTTATAAAACCACTGATGTGTATAATATCCCTCTGGATTTACCATTATTTTATAAAAACCATATCCGGGCCATCCTGCTTTTTCCCTGTTTTTTGCTAATTGAATTTCCACATGGTCCCCAAATAATATCTTATAAACCGCTTGATTTTTTACAACTGAAGAATAGGGCCATATACCTGGGGGATTTGGAGATTTCATCATAATATATAAATATTTATTGTCATATCCAAGATACCATACTGCCTCCTGTATATCAGGAACTATTGACCCGCCATAATCCCATGTCACCAATCCTGTAATTGTCAGAAAATCTTTAAGACTGCCCTTTTGTATTTTACCGTTTATAACAGGAGGATGGGTAATATATGGAACAATAGCATAAGGATATTTATAGGTATTTTGTGTTTCCTGTGAAAACAATAATCCTGTGAAAACAAACAAACCAAATCCCATTATTAAAAATATTCTGTTTTTCATTTTTCTCCCTTTTTATGTATGTTTTCTTTTAGTATTTTAATTTTAATATATCCACTCCATAAGGAGCAGATAGAATTATATTGTTTATATTTTCCTGTTTACCTGTTAAAACATTTGTTGCTGTTATGTTTGTAAAATTGTTTATACCAAGGACATTGTAATTTATTTTTATTGGGGTGACTACTATTCCCTTTGAATAACTGGATAGGATTATTATCATACTTCTGTCTTTCGGCTTTGATAAAATTATCCATTTTATTTTGTTGTTGTGGACTTGTAATCCCGGATTTTTGCTCCAGTAATGATATATTCTGACTGCTTTTGTTCCATACCCATATTCAAATACTATTTTATCTAATCTGGCTATTTCTGCCTGCCATCTTGGTGCTCTTTTTATTTCATGCACCATCTCCATTCCCCAGTCTATTTTGTCTCTTATATCCTGATTCTGGGGAACATCTGGATTAGTTCTTCCAAATAATGGATAGAGTGTAAGAGGATAGTTCCCTGCCTGCAATCCAAGCGTTTCTGTTCTGTCTCTGTTGGGTGGCATTGGTATTGGCGGGCCTAATTCATTATCAAGGTCTGCTGTCGCAAATGTATCCCATGGCAGTATTAGCGTGTTTGTCATATGGATAGCAAATTCTATTGGTGTCCCTTTCCATGGATGCTTGGGATTAAATACCTTCTCTGTTTTTTCATAATGTTCTCTCCAATATCCAAGGAGGTTCCATACTCTCATTATATATTTTCTTACTTCCCATATTGTTACACATGGTTGAACCTGTCCTGTCTTTGTTATATATGCTGGCGTTGTTCTGAAATTGTATGAAAGGTGTGGGAAAAAATTGTCCCAGTATAATCCTACTCCTCTTTTTAACCACTGGTTCTTAATCCATACAGCATAGTCTCTCTCACTTTTATCCCAGGTGATTCCTACTCCTGCTCCTGCATTTGTTCCATGAATATATATTGAATAGTGAGGCCATTTTTTGTATTGATTATATAGATATGCATCAGAAGTCCATTCATATAAGTATGTCCTCCATTCTTTCCGAACTCCATTTACATCCATTTCTTCTGTATAGCATGTTATTGGTTTGTGTGGCCCTACATTAGCCGCATTGTTTGCAAACCATTCTACACTTTGAAGCCACGGCCATGTTCCATACACAGGCGGTGGATTGTATTTTTTATCAAATGCCTTAAACCAATTGATTATTCCTTTTGTTACTTTCCTTTTGTTTCTCGCTTCTACTATCTTATCTACTATCCCCCAATGGTTTTTATATGGAGTCCCATAACTACAATCCAGTCCT
>JAJYYV010000072.1 GCA_021800535.1 bacterium
TACAGAAATATCAACGCGGGCAGAAATTCAATGGAAACTGATTCAGAAAAATTATCTGAACATCTTTTACAATCTTGATAATGGATACCTGTACTCGTCAGTAGAAGCAGAGACAGGAAATAAAATTTCAATCTTTCAGAATACAGCCACACTCGGGATGGATTTTGCCTATGGCGAAAGATTACTTTATCCACGCATACAAACAATCTCAAGATTTCAATCAGAACAGCTGTATCATCCTTCAGGACGTAGTGCAGTGGCATACTGGGATAATGCACATGAAATGTGGAAAAATATTATTATGTTTCAGCACGCTGCCCATGAAATGCGCACACAGCAAACAGCCGGTTGTTCAGAAGAAATAGAAAGGATGATGAAAGTGTATCTTTACCATTTTAACAGGAACAAAGCACAGATTGAAACACTTAATCTTTCGGATGCAGAAGGTGACATTACACAGCGTGCAAACTGGCAGGCATTTGGAATTAGAGCTGTTTATTCAGCTATATTGGAAACCCTGATTGGTATTCAATGTGATCTTGGCGGGTTTGAGTATGTACCCGGCGCAATATCCGGGGATATGAAGGTTTCAAATTTTAAATTTCGTAAAGGTAAATGGAACATCAATATCAAAGGAAAAGGCAGGTATGTATCAAAATTTATCATTGACGGTAAACAGATTTCAGGAACAATGAAGATTCCGTCGGAATATTTGAATGATGATAAAACGCATTCTTTAGAAATTATGCGGGAAACAACGAATTTTAAAACATTGGTACTTCTTAAAGCAATTGGAGCGGAAATCTATAATTTTATCTCAAAGCAAAAGGAAATTTCTTTTACGGTAAAACAGGATGTTCATACCAGTCTGAAAATACATTCACAGGTTAAACCGGAAATAACCTTAAATGAAAAAATGCTTGATGTTGAGCGGTATGATAAAGATAAAGTATCCTGGTGCGATGTATTGATTAGAAAAGGGGAAATTATTACGATTAAAATATAATAAAATATTCCAAAGTAAAAGTATTATTAAATCAATTATACTCAACTCGTACAAAAATTTGACATATTAATATATTATAGTATACAATTAAAAACAGGAGAAATACAAAATGCCAGTTAAGACAAAAAAATTATCAAAGAAAAGTCAACCCCTTCCATTATGGTGGCAATTAAAAGAAAAAATAAAAGAGGAAATTATAAATAACGAATTACAACCCGGTGATAAATTATCTACTGAATTAAAATTAATGTCAGAATATGAAATAAGTAGAATTACAGTGGTAAAAGCACTTTCCCAACTTGATTCTGAAGGTGTAATCTACCGTATCCAGGGAAAAGGAACCTTTGTAAAAGGTAACAAACCTGTATTAAAAAAAGAAGAAGTCGTTGGTTTGATTATGCCAACTACAGGGCATATTTATGAATCTCTCTCAAAAAAAATTATTCATGGTCTTACTGACCATCATTACTTTTGCATTATTATTGACTATAACGGGGAAAATAGAAACAGTATAAAGAAAATAAAATCTTTGATAGACAGACATCCTGCCATTCTTATTATCCAGGGCATTTCCAAGTTTCCATTCAATTTTCTTGATAATTATCCAGGCAAGGTTATATTTTTACAAAATTTTGAAGCAGAAAAAAGATTACCAAGAGCAAGATATATTCTATCTGACTATTTTGCAGGAGGCAGACTCGTAGCAGAATATTTTCTTTCTCTTGGCTATGAAAAAATTATTTTCTATACATATCCAATTTTTCCTGACCAGAAAAGCCAGCTCAATTTAATTGAAGGAGCAAAAAGTGTATTCAGGGAAAAAAACATATCAGAAAAGAATTTTATAATTTTTATTGATGAAGAAAGTATTTTAAATACATTAAAAACAGAACAAAAATCAATGGCTATATTTTGTGATGGCGATCATAGGGCAAAATTGATTTATAAAACAGCAGAAAAACTAAATTTAAGAATCCCTGAAGATATTTCTATAGTTGGGTACAATAATACCCCCTGGTGTGAAATTTTTAAGCCAAATCTTACTTCAGTATCCATTCGGGAAAAAGAACTTGCAGATTATGTAATAGAAGAAATAATTGATAAAAATACAAACAAAGAAATTATTCTTAAACCAAAACTTATAATAAGAGATTCCGTAACAAAAAAAATATAGAGAAAAAGGAGGTGAAAAAAGATATGAAAGAATACGAAGAAATGATGAAAGAAAAAATAAATAATAATACAGAAAAGGAGGAAAATAAAATGGAAAAATCAAAGAAAAAAGGCTTCACGCTTATAGAACTTTTGGTAGTAATAGCAATCATTGCCATTTTAGCGGCAATGTTGCTACCGGCACTTGCAAAAGCAAGAGAAAAAGCAAGACAGGCCGTTGATATGTCAAACCTGAAACAACTGGGACTTGCAGTGGCTATGTACATTAACGATTGGCATTATTATCCAGCTATAGCTAATAACAACACTGGTGGTCCTGACTATTGGGGGTTAGGAGCATGGGATGGTGCCACAGAATGGTGGGCATGGGAGTTGTACCCATATTATGGTAAAAATTATAAGGTTCTTTATGACCCGGATTGGGTTCCCTATGCTGGTGAAGACCCCAGTCTTGGACTTGGTACTCCCGGTAATCAACCTGCTGAAGGAGACCCGGTAAATTGGAATGGTGATGTATATGGTTATAATTATGGTTTTAGCCGGGCTGATAATGCTAATGGCGTTCAATTAGGTTTATGTTTCATATATGAAAATACGGGTAGTGGTGTAAAACCTTCCATGATAACAACGCCATCAGAAACTTTAGAGTTTGGTGAGCCTACCTTTTATTATAATCCAGGTCGTGGTTGGTACACTGAGAGCTCGGGTTCCTGCGACTGGCAGGGTTGGGGAAGCTCTCACTGGCAATATCGGCATTCCGGTGGTGCAGACCTTCTTTTCTGCGATGGACATGTGGCATGGTATCCTGGAGCCGACTTGCGTGGAACTCAATATTGGATAGGCAATGGTACGGCTACCGTTAATCCTTACTTTAACGGTGCAACATGGGGTTGGCCATTTGCGCAACAGCATTACTCTGGAGAATATATTCCATCAGTTCCATAATGTTCATCTCCCCGCCTTCAGACGAAAGCGGGGAGATTTGTAAATTTATTCCTAATAAATTGAGGAGGAGAAATGTTAAAAAAAGCAGGTATAATTATACACAAGAGATTGATGATGGTGCAGGCATTGGTTTTTATATTTTTTCTTACAGGCGGTTTTGTTTCAGCTCAGGTTATATCCCGTATAAAACCATCCATATTATTCTGTGCTCCCCAATCAGGGTCTGGCTGGGTGGATTTAGGATACTTAAGAGGACTTACACAAAAAGGATTTGAGGTGAATTATACTACAGACCTTTCTCAGATTACATGGAATAGAATAAAACACTATAATGTATTGGTGATTTATGTAACACCAGAAGCCTGGGCACTATCCGATCAGGGGCAAAGAACATTTCCGGAGAAAAAAGAAAAATCTTTTATAGATCTAATCAAGAAATATCTTTCTCATGGCGGTGGTGTCCTTCTTTTTCCAAGTGAAACAAATATCAGCTGGGGAATACATACAGAACAACAGGTCTCAGATATAACAAGTTTTTTAGGGGCAAAAGTACCAGAAGACCTGATTATAGAAAAAAATCCTGCCGACATTTCTACGATGAGTCATATGTCATACGGTGTTTCTGTATATTATACTGATAATATATTTCCATCATCTGTCAGCAAAAGAGTAAAAGGGATCTGGTATCCATCCCAGGCTGCGTATTTTGCGCAGATGACATCTCCAATATGGGTAAACAAAAAATGGCAGATAGTGATAAGAGCATCAAAGACAGCATATCTAAAACCAGTGAATGTGGGAAATGCCACAGATGCAATTAAAGCCCCATTTATTCTGCCTGCTGGAACAGCAGAGCCTGTATTATTTGCTATTCGCT
>JAJYYV010000073.1 GCA_021800535.1 bacterium
TCGCTATTTCCCTGTAAATTTGCAACTCCAGAAATTTCTATTTTAAAATCTAACAATTTCTGGAGCTGAAAACCAATCATATTTTTTCAATTTAAACGATCTTTTATTTTATATACATACTTCTATAAAAATCATTGATATTTTTAAAGAATTTATTATATAATAATATCAATTTTTAGGTTTTTATCGAAAAGGAGCAAAAATGGTACAAAAACAAGGTAAAACTATTGCCTATTTACGGGTATCTTCTATTGACCAGGATATTGAAAAAAATAAAGCTGACATTTTAAGGCTTGCCAATGACAAAGGATTAGGGAAAGTTATGTTTATTGAAGAAAAAATTTCTGGCAAAATTCCCTGGCGTAATAGAAAAATCGCAGGTATTTTAGAAGAACTTCAAAGTGGTGATAACATTGTTGTCAGTGAACTTTCAAGACTTGGTAGAAGCATGCTTGAATGTATGGAAATACTTTCAATTGCCACTCAAAAAGGAATCAAAGTATATTCAGTGAAAGGGAATTGGCAATTGGATAATAGTATCCAGAGCAAAATTCTTGCTATGGCTTTTTCAATGGCAGCAGAAATAGAACGAGATTTAATTTCACAAAGAACAAAAGAAGCACTACGAGTAAAAAAAGAACAAGGGATTCCTCTTGGCAGACCAAAAGGACATGGAAAAAGTAAATTGGATAAATTTCGTCCTGAAATTGAAGCGCTATTGGTTAATGGTTCTACACAGAGATTTATTGCAAGAAGATATGGAACTACAGAATCTAATTTGTTTAACTGGATGAAAAAGCATAAAATAACCAAAAATGAATTAAAGGGTAAAATCTGATATTTCTATGGGACTTTCCCTATTTGTGCAATTTTACCCAATGATGCAACGATATCCTTTTGTATAGATTTTTGATGACACAATGCGTTCTATTTACATTTTAAAAATTTGTAAGTATAATAATAACAAGTAGATAAATTATTATTTAACTTAACAAAAGGGACAGATCTTGAATCCTTTTAAGAAAACAGGAAAAGTTATAGGATATCAAAAAACAAGTCTATTATCTTTTCCAAATTTATTCTTTTATACCACCAAATTTCTTCAGAATTTTAATATCAAAAATAAATTTTTATTTTTACAAGGGAAGACGCCATCCCTCAAATTTAATATGGCGGATATCGGATTAAATTTAAAAGAAATAGCAAAAAAAGTCAAAAGTTCGGAATAGAACAAAGGAGGTTTATGCCTAATAATAAAATAATTTGTGAACGTATAGAAATTACAGGTCTATTATCCCGTCCAGAAATTGTTAAAAAGGTTGTTAACATATTTATACAGACCGAAATGGTCCATCCCCGTCCTGGGACAATTTTCTTTTATCCTGTAGAAAATCTACCAGAAGGGCAGCTTTTGATTCGTCGTCCAGCCGGAGCGCGTAAATGGAATTTTGATTTCAAGGTTGAAGTAACTGAAAACTTGAAACTTGGAAGAGGAACACATGATGAAATGTTGTTAGACTTTAAGAATAAAAAACAAGAAAATCCAACAAGATTTAAAGATTTACTTGATGCTCTTGCTATAATTTATAATTCTGAAGAAAACAATGTAGATATACTATTACAGCGATATGCAAATATAGAAACATCTTTTCATACAGGCGCAAAGGTATCTATTTTTCTTAAAGTGATAAAATGGATGTTTATTATGGAAGATATTGTCTATTGGAATTATAAAGGTAGAACAAAGTTATATAAATATTTGATAGAGGGAATAAGATAGTATGGAGATTAAACAATATATAAACAAAGTTTTCCAAAAGGATATCATGAACCTTCTTAAGGAATTGCCATCACAAAGCATTGATATGGTTTATGGCGATCCGGATTATAATGTTGGCGTAAAATATGGTACCAAATCATATACCAGAAATTTCACTGAATATATAAATTGGTATATAGAATTAGCAAAAGAATCGTTGAGGGTCCTAAAAAACACGGGGAATATATTTTTTATAAATTATCCAAAACAAAATGCTCATTTGCGGGTTAAGTTTTTAGATGATGCCTGTTATGATGTACACGAATATGTCTGGATTTATAATACCAATGTAGGACATACACCTAAACGTTTCACTACCGCCCATCGGAGTATTTTACATTGTATAAAAACAAAAAATAACAATTTTTATAAAAATAATGTAGCGATACCTTATAAAAACCCTGATGATTGTAGAATACGTTCTAATCTTGCGAATGGCTCAAAAGGAAGAATGCCTTATGACTGGTTTTATTTTGATTTAGTGAAAAACGTTAGTCGCGAAAAAACATTTCATTCTTGTCAAATACCCCAAAAGTTATCTGAAATGCTAATCAAATCTTGTACAATGCCAAATGATATAGTATTAGTTTTGTTTGGTGGAAGTGGATCAGAACTAGAAGTTTGTAAACTTCTTAACCGTAATTATATTTCAGCCGAAATAGATGAAAAATATTATCAAATGATATTAAACAGATTAAATACTGGTAAAATAGATGAGAAATATCGTTTATTTAAAACCTCTTCTTTAAATGAAATACGAAAGACAAAAGATAAAAACCAGGAAATGCAGTTTAATCAAAGGTTATTTTAATTATTGGTCAATCTACATATTTATGGGTAAAACACCGCGGCTTTTTTCTAAACCCCCTGTTTTTTTGCTATTTCCCTGTTAATTTGCACTTCCAGAAATTTTTATTTTAAAATCTAACAATTTCTGGAGCTGAAAATCAATAGCATTTTTCAAAAGTTATCTTGACTGTTTTTTCTGAATGGTTTTATCAAACTGGGCCTGACCGAACTCTTTTTGACAATAAGAAATAAAGCTGTTAAATGGTGCTATTTCCTCTCCTATGGATATATACCATCTCTGTAAAAAGTTTATATATTCCTGCACACTTTCGTTTTGATAAACTCTTTTAATGTCATACCTAAAAAAACTCATCTCTTGTTTAGTAAGTATTCTTTGATTGTATAAGTCGCATATTAAATCAAAAAAACTTAATAATCTATCAGTTGGGCCTTCTTCTGGCCCTCCATGGAATTCAGGGGTATATTGTAATTCATTATATTCAATTTTATAGTATATATCCCTCAGTTCTTTTTCTCTTCTCAATGTTAAATAAATTTCTTTAAAAAATATAGCCTTTTGTGTTTTGTAGCTGAGTCGAATTCTATGGTATGTAAGACCTATTCCCACAATTGCTACAATAAGTAACCCCAATTGAATATTATTAAGCATAGTTTTTTACTCCTAATTTTTCTATATACACTTCTAATTTATTTGCTCTTTTGAAAAGTATTCGCCATATTAACCATTTACGGATACCTTTTTCTATTTTTAATTTGTTTCATATTAATAGTTATACTTGAAATTTTGTAAAATGTAAATATATTGTAGTGACAAAATACGAATTTACTTCTTGCTTTTTTTCTTTTTTCCGCCTTGAGCCATTTTTGCTTCACAAACATTGCCCTGTCCATCTACATAATACAAAAATCCTTTTTCTCTCTTTACTGCATTCTTTATTATAATTCTTCCCATTTATATTTCACCCCCTTGCTTCTCTAATCAAATAAAAAAATCTTCGGTTTTTATTAAATTTATATGAAGTTTTTTTATAGCCCTATCAAAATCTTTATCTTCACTCCAAAGATATGTTCTTTCTTTAAGATATAATGCTAATATT
>JAJYYV010000074.1 GCA_021800535.1 bacterium
CTTTCTACGCATGCATTATCTTTTGGGGTTTTTATCCTTGAAAAATAATGTTCCAAATTTAAGTTATTACAATCTTGATTAAAATATTTATGATATTCACTTCCATTATCACTTTGAACATAAAAATCATTCTTGTTTACTAAATAATATAATCTTAATAAAAAGTCTCTGGCATTATAACTGCTGCCATTTTTATACATCCGGGAAAATGCTATTTTACTATGGGTTTCCACTGCTGAAAATATATATCGTTTTGTTGGATTACACCAGATTACTTTTGTATCCATTTGAAACAATAATTTATCTATTGGTTTCTTTTTTTATTTTCTGCCAATTTCCTTTTTCTTCTTAATTTCTCATTTTTAACCGGATGATAATATAAATTGTATTTGCGAATTATTCTGTATATTTTCCAAAACCATCGAGGTGTTTCCTATGTATCTCAACTTCTGCAGGAGGTTGGCTCTCCTCACCGTCCTTACTGATGGGGTCTCCGAGCCAAGTTTTTAGATGAAAAATCTGGAAAAACTTATTATAAATCCACCCAAAAATTTTATTAAGATAGGCAGTCCATTTATGAGTTTTTTTCTGTTAGAATCATTTGTAAAAATGGGAAAAACAGATAAAATTATTCCTTATATAAAAGATAATTGGGGGAAACGAATGCTTGATAAAGGTGCAACTACATGCTGGGAAATGTTTGATATTACAAGAAGTTATTGCCATGCATGGAGTGCTGCACCGGCATATTTCTTACCTGCATATATTCTTGGTGTAAGACCTGTATCTGCAGGTTTTTCAAAAATTATTATTGAGCCTGTTCCAGGCAAACTAAAATGGGCAAAAGGAACAATTCCAACTCCAAAGGGAAATATTTTTGTATCATGGAAGATTTTATCTTCAGGAAAAATTTCAATTAAATCATTTCTACCCAGAGGCGTTAAAGTTCTAAAATGCGCCCCCAGCCGGACTCGAACCGGCGCTACCACCTTGAAAGAGTGGTGACCTAACCTCTAGTCTATGGGGGCAAATCAAGAACTATAAGTATATAAAAAAAATCATTATAAGTCAAATTTTCACGATGTGCCATAATAAATCTATCCGATATTTTACTTTTTTTTCATTTTTATAGGAACATATACATGGCGTATCCTGCCATTTTCCCATAAGTAATTTATAATTTAAATAATAACGATATAAAATATCTCTTGACAAAAATAAAATATAAAAGTATAACATAAGAAAACAAAGAAGAAATATAGAAAAAAACAAAAAAATGGATTTAAAAACGATTGCAAAACAGAATGTTTCAGTAATAGGATTTGCCGGATTTGAGGAAATTCAGTATACCCAACCTTCTCTAACTACAGTATCTCAGCCAGGTTATGAAATTGAACAGACTGCTGCTATGTGTATTCTTCAGACTATTAAAGAAAATAACCAAAACATAAACAATGAAGACAAAAATTTAAAAAAATGGGTGAAAGGAGGTGAAAAAATATGAGAAAAAATAAAAAAGGATTTACCCTCATAGAGCTATTGGTGGTCATAGCAATCATAGCTATTTTAGCGGCAATGTTGCTGCCAGCATTACAAAAAGCAAAAGAGCAAGCTATGAAAGCTGACGATATGAATAATCTACATCAAATAGGACTTGCTCTTATTATGTATGCTCAGGATTATCACCAATGGCCGCCAACTACAGTAAATCCTGGTTATTGGGATTGGGTAGGTGGAGCATTTTTCGGCTATAATGGTCCTTTTGGATTAGGATTACTTTGGACAGGCGGATATATCCATGACCAGGGAGTGGTCCAGTGTCCAGGTAGTTTTTTCTCTACATGGAATGGGTACAATGCTGATAATTGGAAAGTTGGTTTATCTTCACAAGGCGGTTGGTTTGCACCATCTACTTACATATATTGTCAAAACCAAAGAGCATATTCATCCTCTAATTGGTATGGTGGTTTTAATCTTGATGGACCAGCTGGTGTATGGTGGGGCACACCTAATGGACTTGAGTCTGTGGGGGCTTCAAACGTTCTTTATAACTCCGGAGTTCCAACTATGAATTTCCCAGCAGATGAAGTATTATGTTGGGATTGGACGCAAGATGATAATATATATAGTTCACAAGCCTGGAACAGTAATTTATTTAACTGCTGGCCGCCACAAGAGGGTCCTACTGAAGGAGGCAATGTTTTGTTTGCAGATGGACATGTTCAATGGTATTCATATCCATCTCATTGGAATCCACAAGGTCAAGACCAAGAGAGTTGGGGTGCAACACCAGAATGGAATGGTAATTGGCCGCCATAAAAATTTGATTAATTAAGTTCTCAGAGAAGAGAGAAGGCAGTCTTAATAATTTAAGACTGTCTTCTCTGAATATTTATAATGAACCTTATCCTGGGAGTAGAAAATGTTAAAAAAGGGATTTATATTTTTTGCAGTATTAATATGTCTATATTTTTCCAGGCAAGTATATAGTCAAGAGACAAACAACTATGTTTTACGGGCAATCCCGGCTCCTTCTGGTTTTAAGATAACAGGGACAAAAACAGGTTGGGATTTAAATGGAGAGATATTTATTTGTCCCAATATTTCCAAATTAGCAAACACATATTCAGTAAAAGCCGCAGCAATGTATAACAGCAAATATTTTTATTTGTATTTCCATTTTAAGGCTCCAGCTCCAATGGAAAATTACATTAATCCAAAAATAAATCCAGATGGAGGATGGGGTTCAGACAGTGTACAGGTAAGGATGACAACAGACCAACATTTACATATCACAGCATGGTATTACACACCTCAAAAAGAGCCATGGGTACAAATCCATTATGGAATGTTTAATTCAAAATCACCCAATTATAGGGACTTAAATGATGCAATAAAATCAGGAGCAATAGAAATATTTAAAGAGGACCATGATAAAAAAGGATATGTACAGGAAATAGCATTACCATGGAAACTACTTATCAAAACAGGGAAACCATATAAAGCAGGGCAAACAATGAGAATGGGGATAGAGGTATTTTGGGGTTCAAAAATTTCCGGATATGGATTATATAGTGATGACAATCCCAAATTAAGATATGCAGACTTGGTAAATCCAAACAACCCACAAAGGATGTTTTTCTGGGCAAATGCAGATGCATGGGGAACAGTAAAATTTGAAAGTCATGGAAATCTATCTTCATCACCAACAATACTTCAATTAACCCAGGTAAAAAACTATGAATCTTTAAGATACAGCACTCAAGGACCGGTACCAATAAAATATTATATGCCATATACAGGAGATGCAACTCTTGTAATAGAAAAGCCGGATGGACAGGTAGTAAAAGACCTGATAGGGAATTATCCCCGTAAGAAAGGATGGAACACAGACTATTGGAATGGGACAGACAACAATGGTCATTTAGTTTCACCAGGCAAATATATATTAAAAGGATTATATCATGGGAAGATAAATCTATTATATGAATTCACATACGGAAATCCAGGGAATCCGGAGTATGAGAATGCAACAAACACAGGAGGATGGTTATCCAATCATACAGACCCGGAATTTATAACTTCAAACAAAAACATGATATATATAGCCTGTCCATTTGCCGAAGGAGCAACAACAGTATTAGCAATAAATTATAAAGGACAAAGGCAGTGGGGAATCCCCAATATAAATGGAGGGATGTTAGCAGCACATGGGAAATAT
>JAJYYV010000075.1:0-2397 GCA_021800535.1 bacterium
CACTTCCCTGTATAACCATTAAAAGATATGGCTCAAGACAGGCAATCCCTATAGAGAAGATGCTTCCAAGTATAAATGCACGTTTCATTTGGAAAAGTTAAACAGGAACTTTAATTTTTTTATCTGTTTGAAGAGAATATTGTCTGCATGAATTTCTTACAATTAAAGTATTTTTTAAGATAACTTTTTTTGCAGGTTTATTTCTATCTTCTATTCTTTCAAGTAATAATTTTGCTGCCTGTTCTCCCATCTCTTTTATAGGTTGATGGATTGTTGTTATCGGAGGATTAAGATGTGAAAATTCAGGAATATCATCATATCCAATAATTGATAAATCTTCCGGAATATTTAGACCAAGCTCCTGGCATGCTTTATAGCTGCCCATTGCAAGAGGGTCATTACAGGCAAATATTGCAGTAGGAGGATTTTTCAGATGTAAAAGTTCCATTGTATTCTGATATCCTGCTTCTTTATATGTTAATTCTATATAACTTTTTTTAATCATCAAAGGGTCAAAATCAATTCCTGCTTCTTTTAATGCTTTTTGATAACCCTGAAGTCTTTCTCTTACAGTATTTGCTTCAACGCCAAGAATTAAACCAATTTTTGTATGTCCAAGACCGAGCAGATATTTTGTTGCGATATATCCCCCTTCAAAATTGTTTGTTGTTACATAATCAAATGGAAATTCTTCAATTTTTCTATCAACAAATACAAGCGGAAATTTCTCTTCCAAAAGTTCTTTTAGAATCTGGTCAGATATGGAACTACGATTAGAAGATGCAGGACATAAAATAAAACCATCCACTCCTTTTTCTTTTATTTCACGGATAAGTCGTGCCTCTTTTTCTGAATTATTATCATTGTTGTTTACGATTATATGATATCCATTTATGCTCATAACAGACTCAATTCCTTCAAGAATCTGAGAAAAAAAAGGATTTTTAAAAAAATCTGTAAATATAACCCCAATAATTTTATTGCTTTTTTTCTGTTGTTTTTCTGCCCAATCAGCAGTCACAAATGTTCCACCTCCAGCTTTTGTTTCAAGATATCCATTTCTCATCAAATCTGCCAGAGCCTGTCTTATTGTAATGGTACTTACACTGAAAAAGGATGTAAGCTCTACAATTGAAGGAATTTGTGTTTGAGGTTTATATTCTCCGGTTTCTATTTTTTTCTTTATAATGTCCCTAACCTGTTGATATAAAGGACTTCCTCTTTTTTTCTTTATCATTTTGACCATCCTCCTTTTTTATTGTTTTTTTACTGAACCTGCATAATATCCAAACTGTGTTTCTGCACTATACTTGGCCCCCCATGGAGGTTCAAAATCAAGGGTGGTATATGAACAAATACTTTTACCCTGTGAGAACTGAAGCACATTTCCCATACTCCCGGATTGAACTTCAAAACTTAGTCTTATTTTTTTATTTTTTGCAGGGCTGATTACAGATATTTCCTGCCATGGAATTGCCATCTGGTATATATACCCATTTTTAACATTTTGAACAACTACTTTTGCTCCCTGGACAGTGCAGTGTTTTTTCATCCATGCATAATCAATAGGCAATGGATGGAGATAATAGAAATTCGGTGTTCTTGCCCTGAGTAATTCTGCTTTTCCATTATTTGTCGGATACACTAAATATGAATACAAAGTGGATACATATGGACCAAATCTATGTAATGGATTACCTGAAGGGAATAAAATATATTTCCCAAGCCAGCCTTTTCCATATTTCCCTAAATGAACAGGCCCGAAGGCAAGTTTTATCATATCTCCATTTTCTCCTGGAATTGGACCTGCCTGTTTGTATATATAATTTGCAGGTGCAGGAAAAAACTCATTCCAGTTTTTACCTGAAAGAAGCGGTGGTAAAATATCTTTGTCTTTGTTATTTTCTTTGACTCTTGCCATCATATATAAATAATTATTATCATATGCAAAAGCCACTTCTGCTGAAAATCCTTTTAAATTCTGAAATTTCTTCCAGGGGAACCATGCTTTTAACAATGACAGATTTGTTGTCTGTTGTGTCAGAAATAATGGAATTGCTCCTATCTTTTTCCACTGGTTTATACTTCCATTAACATTTATTGTTCCTTGGATTATACAATCCACTGTGAGAGCTTCTTTAATGTTTGCCTGTCCTTTATTAGTAGTAACACTTATTTTTGTTAGATATATATTTACTGGAGAAATTTTATATCCTGAAACCTTAAAATAAAAATTCTTTCTTTCTACAGGTGAAAGTGTAAAACTAAGTTCTCCATTGTTTTTATATTTTATACCCTGGCTTACAACCTTTATTATACCATTGATAGGAACATTATATGCATTGGTAAGAGTAATTTCAAAATGTGGTTTTGCAGGAAGTGGTTTTACAATTTGAT
>JAJYYV010000075.1:2497-3688 GCA_021800535.1 bacterium
TCTCCATTGTTTTTATATTTTATACCCTGGCTTACAACCTTTATTATACCATTGATAGGAACATTATATGCATTGGTAAGAGTAATTTCAAAATGTGGTTTTGCAGGAAGTGGTTTTACAATTTGATGGACAACAATCTGAACTGGAGTTAATCCGGAATAATAGGCATGTGAAAGTATTTTTTCAAATGTCCATAAAGGAATATTTGTTACAATATATTTCGGCTGGGCATTAACAGGAATATACATCTTTCCATTTTTTCTCTGTATATTTATCAGGTTCCCATACAGGTCATATACTTTTATTCCAGGATTATTCTGTATCTCCATTGTCAGATTATCATTGGCAAACTGATACCTGAATGACTGGGATATTGCAGGTAAAGCATTATCTGCCAGAGTTGTACATACAGCCGCAACTGATTGTCCGCCAATTGATTGTGTTCCTTTGGAAAAAAGCAGAACAAATGGGGGTCTTTTGGGTTGAATTACTTTTATAAACTTCTTGTTATTCAGAAATTTTACTAATGTTGATACCCAATCAACAGTTGTTGTGGGAAATCCTTTATTATCATATATCATCTGTGTAGCAAAAGGGGATAGTTTTTTAGCCCCCAGGGCAAGTTCATATAGTTGTCTTCTTACTATGGCTGCATCCCCTTCCCATGCCATCCAGCTTTCTGTATCCCATACCTGTTTTTTATAGTATTTAGCCATTGCATAAGCATAAGAAGTTTGTCCTCCTTCATAATGTGTGGATATTACATTTATATCATTCTGCATGCCAGCAGCAAAAACATAGTTTCCTATTGTATATAAAGATGCTATCCAGACATCTGGCAAACCTGGAGAATATGTACTATTTTTTGCTGTAATGTGTTGAGAAAATAAAAAAGGATAATGGTAATATCTGGGATACAGGCAAAGTAAAAACATCTCAATCAAACAACATAGAATTTCATGGTAAAAGATTAAAATCTGGAGAAAGATATTACTGGAAGATTAAGGTCTGGGATAAATCCAATTTTTCATCTGACTGGAGTAATTTTGCATGGTGGGAAATGAGTCCGTTAAAAAAAGAAGACTGGCAGGGTATATGGATTGGAACTGATGAGGTTGTTTCTTCCCCATTATTAAGGAAAAAATTCAATATTGACAAGAACATAAAACTTGCACGTGCATATATATGCGG
>JAJYYV010000076.1 GCA_021800535.1 bacterium
ACCCCTTTATAATTTTTAAGATTTTTTGTAAGATTCCAAATTCCTGTTGTGATTGTCTGCCATTTACTATCATTATAATTGGATAATTCCCATTTGTTTGTTTGAGAAATTGTATTATTTTTATCAGGGAAAAATTTCCATTTGTAAAATGGAATATCCTGTGTATTACTTTTTGTTAAACTAATCGGGAAAATTATATTTTTGTTTATTTTCTTTTTACTCCAATATCTTGTTTTTACCCAAAACCAGAATGGAATAGCATTTCCTATATCTGCTCTTTTTACACCAAAAATTATGGTTTGAAATGGTGAGAATGGGACACCTTTTATTTCAATCCATCCGTTTTTTATATAATGAAATTTTATAGGAATATTATTTTCTGTAATATTAAAAACTTCTCTGGGTTTATGGATTACCCTTAAATAAACATTTGTACTTATATCTCTGTCACTGCTGTTAAATGTAATTAACCAGTACTGCAGCCCGTTTTTTGTGATAAATTTTCTTGTCCATATATCAGAACTGTCAGATTTGGCATTTCTTTTAATTCCAAGACTTCTAAATAATTCCTTGAAAAACTCTCTTTCTATTTTAGATTGACTTTTCCACTGTCCTGATACATCTTTTCCATTTCTCCAAAATGTTGAACCTAATATTATGACTTTGCCTTTTCCTATTTTCCTCATCCCAATGGCTACTGTCCCGTTTTCCCATCTTGCTATAGGAATAGTCCCGGTTGTTCCCTGTAATGATAATCCTACACCATGGGCAAATTGTCTGTTTAAATAATCCAGACTGCTTCCCTGTCCATAGAATTCTTTTCCCTGCCAATTCTTAAATATGGGGATATGCTTATCAAATATAATATTCCCACTCATATTTGTTTTAAGAACCTTAAATCCTGTAAGCCTGGAAATAGGCCAGGTATTTGCCTGGGTAGGAGTATTTCTTCCTGTATCCTGAAGAGCAATAAATGTTCCTCCCTGTTCTACATATTTTTTTATATCATTGATTGTACTTTTTCTCATTATCTGAGAACCACTATCAAATAGTACTGGATAATTATCAATTAATCCGTTTTTTATGTCTGGTTCTGTTGCATAAGCAAAATCATAGTGCGCAGATTGAAGTTCTCCTCTTCCAATGTCCCAGACCCATGGAGAAGAAAGTCCAAGAAGCTGCGTAAGCGCAGAACGGAATATAATTATTTTAGGCTTTGCCTGAATTGATTTACCAAAAACCTGAATTAGTCTTTTATCTTTGGTGAACCAGCCATATTTTTTTTGAAATTCCATATAATTTTCCAAATCCCAAAATAGGTCAAAATTACTTTCTCCATTGAAAAGTATCCAGCCAAGTGCCCGTTGAAACATTGGAAAACTTGTTATTGTTCCTCCAAATTCACTTGTTCCATAAAATTTATTCACATATCCTAATCCTGTATCCCATGGGAAATAAAAACCACCCTGGCCGGTAAATTGAAGCCCTGTCCCAAAATGAGAGGCAAGCTTTACATAATAATTCGCAAGTGAAAGAGAACCATCACTTAATATTATTGGCCTATTTGGGTCTATCATACGTGCCATTGTGAACACAATTTCTGTGTTTTTATAAATACTATATGCCTGCCATTGTTTTAAATCCACATATCTTGCATCTGCATGTTCCCCAAGATATGGATAGTATTTAGGTTCATGGGTTGTTAAA
The DNA here is from genome assembly GCA_021800535.1 of bacterium. Classification (GTDB taxonomy): domain Bacteria; phylum Ratteibacteria; class UBA8468; order B48-G9; family DTJG01; genus JAMDAS01. The sequence continues at coordinate 1,708 of JAJYYV010000076.1, forward strand.
AAAACAGGCCCATAAATTTTTCCGGCTCCTGTTGTTTTTATAATTAAAGTGTTTTCTCCTTTATTCAGTAAACCTGTTACTTCCAATCCAATAGGACCTGGAATTTTTTTAGGGTTATATATACCAAGATTTTGTCCATTTAACCATATTGTTGTCCCTCTCAAACTCCAAGCATATCTATCTATAATAAGAAAAATATTTTTCCCTTTATTATCTGATAAAAATAATGATGGATTAAATTTAACTTTATAATAAGCACTGCCGGATGGTAAGAAATCCTGCTGCTGAGAAGGAGGCATACTAACAGGAATCCACTTGTTATTTGATGCAGGTATTTTCTGGTTTATATCTTTTGCTTTTAGCCATTGCCAGTGTTTATTTATTAAAAATGATTTTGAGGTAAGGTTTCCAAAAAAACTGTTTGGGTCTGGAATTGTTACCTGCTGCCATGTTTTAAAATAATTTGATTTCCCATACCATCTTTTTCCAAGATATTTTAAACTATATTTTTTAACATTTCTAAGATATTGCCTGAACCATGCTTCTCCGGAAGGAGAAAAATCATAGAATTCTGTTGCTAAACCATGAAATGCCATTTCTCCACCAGGAGACCCTGCATATATGTGCCAGCCTCCTACAAAAGGATTGTTTTTATATCTTTCCATTACATCATAACCAAAACCCAGTGCTGTTGCCCATCGTTCTTTTAATGGCATACCCCAACTTTGAAAAGATGCCCCAGATGCTCCTGCTCCACCCCATCCCTCTAATGCAGTAGGTGATAATTTCATTGTATCAAAAGGAAATTGATTATAAACCCAAAAAGGAATATCACCTCCTGCACTGAAACCTATTACAAATAAACCTTTGTTTTTATCTGCCTGTTTTACTCCATAGTCTATAGGAACCCAATTGATAACCCCGGAAGCAGGAGATGTAAAACTAAAGCTTAAAAATTGACTCGCAAGACCACCAAGCCCATATTTTTTTACAAATGGCCAGTGGCTTTTTAATCCAAAATCAAGTGGAGAAGACATTACATGTGTATAACTTTTAAATGCTTTTAAGTCATAAAAATCAAGATATTCAGGATATGGTTTTGATGGTATAAATTTAAGATTTTTGTCTAAAATGAAAAAGTTTTGATTAATCCTTATTTTAAGAGATTGTTCATCTTTTGCTCCAATTACAATAACTTTATTTTTATCCCTGGCTATTAAAAATGCTCCATAAGGAGGATATATATGGATAATGAAATTTTTACCTCTGATTTTAATGAGCTTTTGGATGGTTTTATTATTCGCATTCCAGAACATATCAGCCAGAAGTTTTCCCATTAATATGTCTGCTTTTTTATTGCTTTGACAGATGAATATGGATTTGGATTGTTCTGGTTGAAAAAAATATTTTACTTTTCCATATCCACGAAGGTTGACAGGAGAAAAACTTTTTGTGCCTGACCATAAAGAAAAACTGAATAACAATGAAATACAAAAAATAATAAAAATATTTCTTCTCATTTGTTTTTTTTATATTATCCCTCCGCAATAAAATAATTGCGGAGGGATAATATCTCTGTTTAATAATTCACTGCTGGTGTATAAGTAAATGGCCAGTCATATTGATCCCCTCTGTTTCCATACCAATTGGGATTAGAGGGAGGAATACTTGTATAATCAACAAGATAGTATTGACTGTTGTCTAAAATAGATTCAGGATACCATGCAACATGTCCATCACAGAAAAGCAGGTCTGCTCCTCCAAGATGTCTATACTGCCAATGACTTGTTTGCCATCCTTGCCAGTCACAACTTCCTGAGGGACCCCACGATGGAACACTATTTTCCCCTATTTCTAAAGTTGCTCCAGGGTCTGTTAACTGGCTTATATTTTGGGAATATGTTGGATTTGTTGTATAAACATCATTTAACCCAAGTAGAGGTGGATACA
>JAJYYV010000077.1 GCA_021800535.1 bacterium
TAGGGTTAACCGCAGAAGCGGTTCGGTATTATATTTTAAGTCTTCCCTTTTTCTTGTGCTGGCCCGTGCTGTACAGAGCTTATCAAGTGAAGAATAAACTAACGCCTTTAATTTTTATTATTGTTCTTGGCGCTGTCATAAACGCTTCTTTGAAGTATTTCTTTGTTTTTGATTTGAAGATGACAATCAGGGGGATCACGTTTACCACATTCACAGCCTATTGTTTTGTTTGCGTAATAGCTTATTGGTATTTTTCAAGTCACTTGAACAGCCAAAAGGTAATCAAGGAAATATGATGACTAAAATTTGTGAAGTTTGGCCGCAAAATGAGTTGGAAATCCTTCCAAAGGTGAGAGGTGTTTTAGTAGATATCGGATGTGGTAATGGGAATATTATATGCATTGCAAAGGAATTAGGATGGGAAACATGGGGGATTGACCCTGATCCAAAAGCAGTTGAAGTGGCAAAAAGTACAGGCGCAAAAGTTTTTCAGTCAAACCTTCCTGACACTGGTTTGCCTTCAGATTATTTTGATGTTGTGACTTTAAATCATGTTATCGAGCATCTCCATGATCCGATAGCTTCTTTGAAAGAAGTTTATCGCATTTTAAAGCCAGGTGGGATGATATGGGTAGCTGCTCCTAATTTAAAAAGTGAAGGATTAAGGAGGTTCCATTCCAATTGGCTCCACTTAGACTCACCACGCCATCTCGTGTTATTTACACCTGAGAGCCTTAAGCTTTCTTGTATAAAGGCTGGCTTTAGCGACGTATCCCTAAAACCTTGCTATATTTTTTCTGCGCTTTGGTCATATAAAGAAAGTTTGCGTATATCTTGGGGAGAAGAACACAAAACAAGCAAATTCCTGTTAATTTTTGAAAGTGTTATAAGGGCTATAAAACCCACGTTAATATCTATGCTGTTTAGGTCTGCAGGTGAAGAAATAATTTTAACTGCAAAAAAATATCCTGAATGATCAAGCATGGAAAGAAGAAGGTGAAGAATAAGAAGATATGAGCATTGTTGGCACTGACAATAAAATTTGCACAATTCTTGATAGAAGTTCTGTTTATGTTGTTACTGTTACTTATGGGAACAGATTCCATTTTTTGAAACAAGTTATTGATGCCTGCATAAACGAAGGTGTTGGCAAAATCATTGTTGTTGATAATAATTCCGAAAGCGGAGAAAAATTAAAAGAGTCAGAAAAAGTTTTGAAGGATAAACTTAAAGTAATTTATCTTCCCAATAATACTGGTTCGGCTGGCGGTTTTAAAGTTGGTTTGGAAGAAGTTAGTAATGATAAAAGCTGTCAACTGGTACTGCTTTTGGATGATGACAATGTCCTATGCTCAGGCTCCATAAAGAAAGCTTTATATCTCTGGAATTATTTTAATGAAATCAATGATTTTTTTGCACTATCATTTTCACGATATGCTTGGGTGAATCATTTGTGTACGGTTAAGCTTGGGTTACCTATGATGCGAGATGACAATAATAGTTTTTGCGGGTTTAATATTAATAGAGCTTTTCGAGTGTTTTCGAAAAAGTACTCGAAGAAAATTTTACAGAAAAAAGAAACATTGTATCTTGTGACAAAAGCAAAAGTAGCACCATATGTAGGATTATTTTTTCATAAAAATGTAATTTCAAAAATAGGGTTCCCTAATGAAGATTTTTTTCTTTATCAAGATGACTTCGATTATACGTATCGAATAACAGAAAATGGCGGAGCGATATACTTTTGTTCTGATATTAATATTGAAGATGTTGATTATTCGCGGGTAAAGATAATGCACGATATGTTTAATGAAAACTCTAATGAAGTGGCAATTTATTATGCGATAAGGAATAATGTATTTTGGGGCAAAAAATTCATTACGAATTACTTAGTTTATGGGTTTAACATGGTTGTCTGGATGATCTACTTTTTCGTAGTTTTGTATTTAAAAAATATTAACAGGGTAGCTTTTCATATTTATAAAAAACGCGTTGCTTTATTGTTAAAAGCTATTTATGATGGCTACAAGGCTAATTTAGGCAAGACTTATATTAAAAATGGGAGCTGAAACTGTCATGAACGAAATGTGATGTATGTATTTAACTGCTTATAAACTCATATTATAATGTATTGAATGGTGAATATAGCTAATGTCAATAAGATTGAGGCGCTTAAACTTTGTCATGACTTTATTTCTCATCGGTGTTTCCGTGTATTATTTTTTTCTACACTGGGGAGTACTAATACACATAGAGTTAACTAGTTCTGAAATCATTATATCTGGATTGTTTGATGGAATTACGACCATTTTGTCAATTTATTTTCTCGTAATTAATTTTTGGGTTAACAAAAAAAAATTTTTAATTAAGAAAAAAGATCAATTTTATTTTTTCCTTTTTCTAGCATGGACTGGAGTATGCACGATAAGTTTAATTTTGGGATTTGCCTATGGACATCCAATGTTAGATGTCGTAGGGGATTATTATAAATTTATTTCTTTTCCACTAGTTTTCTTTTTAATTTATTTTGCCACTAACTCTGAAATGGAAATTTCTACTTGGTATATTTCGTTAGCAATCATTTGGTCATTTTCTGTTTTATTACAAGTAATAGTTTTTCATTCTGATATTTTAAAAGGCGAACGGCTAGTTTCGTACAACATTATTTTGGGATCATTCTTTTTCCTTATTACTATTTTTTTTGTCATGTTTTATAATATTCCAAAATGGCTTTTCCTATTTCTTATTTCAGCCGCTATTTTATCTGTCTTTTGTGTTATAATTTCTCAACTTCGTGCAGCGTTAATATTTATCCCTGTAGAAATCATTTTATTGATTTTGTTTAAAGCAAAAATTGAACAGAAATTTAAAAATGTTAAACAAAAGCTTTATTTATATTTAGTTTTGTTTAGTGTTTTTGGAGGAGCTTTTATCTTTAAATCTAGCTATAAATATTTCTTCCACCGAATTTTGACTATTTTTAAGTCAAAAGGAATTCTTTTAGGAATTCTTTCTCAAATGGGGACAAGAATCCCACAACTTTTGATTATCTTAAATTCATTTTTTCACGACCCGGCAAAAATCTGGTTAGGATTTGGGATGGGCAAAGGATTACATAGTAGTCTCTATCCATCTTGGGCCCCTAACTTGGCTTTTTTTGAAATCTTTGGTGGGTTAGCGGGCCAGAGATTCATTGAAATCATGCCTGCAGAAATTCTATACAAAACTGGACTCGTCAATTTATTACTATTTTTAACTTTTAATTTTTTTGTTTTAAAGTATTCTTTTTCAAAAATTACTTCCAATCGATTTTATATACTCGTATTCATAATGGCACTTATTGCCACTATTGCATTCACCTATGGTGGAATAACATTCATGGGTTATGTTCTATACATACCTGCATTTGTTGGAATGTTAAAAGCGGGAGAAGAAACTGTTTAATGTGTGGAATATGTGGTTGGATAGATTTTGAAAAGCGTCCTATTAGCAACGAAATTGCTTGTTTGATGATTGACGTTTTACATCATCGAGGACCCGATGGGAATGCTTCTTACGTGTCTTCTACTAATGCAGCTTCGGCTTTTCTCGGACATACAAGATTAAAAATTATTGATTTGTCTGATGCTGCAAAGCAGCCAATCC
>JAJYYV010000031.1 GCA_021800535.1 bacterium
ATAATGGAAAGGCATATGCGGTGATAACACTGCATGGAACCAGAAACCTGTTTATAGGAGAGCCTGTAATATGTGATGCTCCAGACCTTTTTGTTCAGGTGACACAAACAGGAGAAAACAGGTGGCATATTGGGATAAATAATCCTACGGACAGAGTGATAAAAGCACATATCAGACTTGATCCATATTTTGAACCGTTTAAAGGAAAAACCATAAAAGGAGAAATTACAATAAATCCAGGAACTTCTATATCTAAAACAATATAGAACATTAAGAATTTAATAAAGAAAATGAGGAAAAATAGTTATATCTCAACCATCAGATTATTGGGTAGATCTACATATTTAGGGGTGGATTCCCGCGTGTTTATATTGGAACCTTATAATTTACGCCCGTTTCCATTAATTTGTCCCTCCAAAATTTTCCATTTTAAAATCCACCAATTTATGGAGCTGAAAATCAATAGCATTTTCCAAAGATTTTTCTGAAAAATCATATTCTCCTTGTATATTAATATGTTGCCATACTACTAAAAGGTATGGAAAAATTATCATGTGAAAAACGATATATTTTTCCTAATGAGATAAAAACATTTTTATATTTGGTTTAACTAAATTTTGTTATTAATTTTACCGGACTTGGGTTTATATCATACACTTGTAGTATTGCTGACAGGAATTCTATCTCTTGTTAGTTTGTAGAGAATTTCTCCTGCATTTTCAACAACAAGTATTCCCTGGTCTTCTTTATTCCGGTAATCATTTATATTAATTTTTCTGTAATTCATATAACCAAGATTTATTTTTTTACATTCTTCTTCAGAAATACCTGTGGCAAGGATAACATTTATTCTTGGTTTTTCAATCCCATTTTCAAATGTTCCTATTCCTTTTACATGTGTTGAATGAGCCAAAATTCCACCCGGAATATTTTTAAATTTATCCATTTGTTTTAAAAAATAATCTCTTGTATGATAACCTATTTGTTTTATATACTTACCATGCATCACAGAGACCTCTTTAATATGTGGAGCATAAATGATAAGTGTTCCATTGTCTTCCACCACTGGTTCTAATTTATACATACATTTTCCTGCTGTCCATATTTCTTCGTACATTTCCGGAGATATTGATAAAACAGTCTTAAAAGGTTTTTCTACATATTTTATATTAATACAGGCAGAAAAATCAGCTGCCTGTTCCCATGCAGCATTATCTCCAATGTAAAAACCCACAATTTTTTTATCCCGGACCACATAACACATATTAGTTACGGGAATATTTAAAAGTTCAACTGCTTTATTAATAGTTTGTCTCACAGGAGTATCTTTAAAACCATTAATCCGGGGATTTGTTATAAGAGCACCAAGCCAATGAAACTTATGTAGAAACTCTGGCCCGGCAATTCCAGGGAAAAGATATTTATATCCACCGGAAAAACCAACAACTTCATGCGGGAAAACAGGACCCAATATTAAGATTTCATCATAATTAAAGATTAGTTTATTTATGGTTATTGGTATATCCTCTGTTAAAAGTCCATGTGAAATTTTATAAATTTCATCTTTTGAAATAATTCCAATATTTTGTAATTGTTCAGAATTATTCCAATCATGTTGAAAAATATCTGTATTTTTATATATTGTATTTTTTTCATTTTCTGTAACTGAAAGGAATCTGTAAATCTTTTCTTTTTCTATTTGAGGATGGGTTCCCAGAGCAATTATAAAATCAATTTTTTTGACATATTCTGAAAGTATTTTGCTTATTGTTTTAAAAAGAAAATCTGTAGGACCGGAACGTGTTGGGTCAGGAATAATACATAAAATTTTTTTATTTTTAAATGATAATTTTTTTAAAGAGTTCTGGCATAAATCAAGAATTTCCTCTTCTGAAAAAAAACCTTCCTGTTTGTTATTCTGGTAGATAATCATTATAAATTCTCCATTAAAGAATTAATAATCTACCGTTTGGATTTAGTCTTTCATATAAAGATTTTCTTATTTCCTGTTTTTCCTTGTAAGCTGTTATGTGATCGTAATCTGGTTCTTCCCATCTCGGTTTTTTAAGAAAAGCCTTTGAAAATTCTGTAAGTAATTTTTCCTCTATTTCTCCTTTGTATCCACCTTCAATAAATATTTTAAAATATTCAGGAAATTTATTCCATGAATCTTCTTCTGTACCTGGAATTACAGGATAAAAAGAACCATTGCTTTTTTGTACAGCTTTTAAATCACTGTCTCCATCTCCAATCATTAAAATTTTTTCTTCATCATAATCACAAACATTTTTAATGACTTCTATATGGTGCATTTTGGTTCCCATTTCCTGGCTGGCAATAATAGAAATATAAGGGGATAATTTCTGGGTTTCCCAATAACTCAAAAGGTCACTATAAGGGGTCTGGGAGACAATAACAACATCAGCATATTCATTCATAAGCATCAGGGAATTTTTTACATTTGAAAATGGTGGAATTTTAGGATTTATAGAAGGAAAAGTTCTATTTACAGCTTCACTCCAACCCAGTAGTTTATATAATTCAAAATCTAATGGATGGGATTCAATAAATTTTTCCAAAGATGGATTTCCTAATCCAAAATTGTATTCAACACAAAATTCTATATACTCATCAAGTGTTTCTTTGTTTGGCAAAGAAATATTTTTTTCTTTGATAATTTTCTGAATATCGGTTCTTTCATATAAGGATTTTAATGTATATTGAACAGCTAAAAATCTATTACAACCTCTGTGAAAAGAAAAAAGGTTATAGTATTCCGCAATTTCCCTGAAATATGATTCAATTTCCCAAAGATTATAAAATCCCATATAATGAGGATGAAAAATAACCATTTGTTTTCCATTCATATTGTTGGTTACACATCCATCAGTATCAATAGCGACTAAAAAATCTTTTGTTCTTTTAAAATTTCTAATCTGTTGCTCCGGATCATCTTTTATTTGCGGTGTAGTAAGTGTTATCAAAGCCATTTTTACCCCCTTTGTTTTTTTGTTAATATTTATTTTCTAAATTCTACAGGAATATATTCCTTGCAAATTTTTTCTGCATAATATTCGTTAAAATTTGCAAATTCAGGTAAATTTTCTCCAAGCAAAGGCATTGCCCATTTTATAAAATCATCAGTAACATCAACTCTATCAGATGTAATCCATTCCTGGGGAAATTTTCTTTCAGAGTTTGCAACTACATCTAATGGTATTTTATCATAAATAACACTATATGTCTTTCCGGATTTTCTTAAAATTGTTGACATATATCCACTTTCACCTTTTAGAGCAAGCTTTGCTGCATTTTTCCCAACATTATATGCTTCTTTTAAATCAATACCTGATATTGTAAAATAATCTCTTCTTTGTTTTGTTCCAGGTCTTTCCCAACGGGCAAATCCTGGAATAACAAGTCTGCTTTGAGCTCTTCCTTTTGGATCCTTTCTATCCATACCATTTAAATAATTTGCCAGGATTACTTCAACGCTTGTTCCTGATCCACCAAATTCAACATGTCCAAAAGAATCTGTTAAAACATTAAGGTCTCCAAGATTCACTCCTTCACTGATAACCACAATACAATTTCCATATTTTAAAATCTTTTCATTTACTTTTTCAGTTATATACTGAAGATTGTCCTGGTGGTTGTAATTATTAAAAGATTCCGGAAGAATAATTAAAATGGATGTTTTTCTTTCTATGTCAGCCAGTCTTGCTGAGGCAGCAATAAAACCTATTTTTCTTCCCATAACACCAATAATAAGAACAGGACTAAAAGAACAACTTGCTTTTATTTCCTGAGTCGCTTCAAGAATATTTATTGCTGTACTTCGCATGGTGCTGCCATATCCCGGGTCATGGTCGCATATTGCAAAAGTTCCATCTTTTTGTAAATGACCACCCACATCATTATCAATTGTTTTTGCAATACCTATACATACAATATCCAATGATTTTTCCTTTGCTAATTTATTTATTTTGTCTGCTGTATCCATAGAATCATTTCCACCACAATAAAAGAAATAACCTACATTATGTTTTTCAAAAACTTCCAATATCCGTTCCATATCTTCACTGCTTTTTATTTTATATCTACAGGTACCAAATACACCTGCTGAAGGAGTATTGGATAATAGTGCAATCTGTTTTTTATCCTGCCTTGAAATATCAATAAGCTTTTCTTTTAAAACTCCAAGAATTCCGGATTTGGCGCCATATATTTTGTTGATTTTTTCTGATTTATTTAATCCATCTATTACACCTCTAATGCTATTATTGATTACAGCAGTCGGTCCTCCAGATTGTCCAATTATAACATTTTTTTTCATACCAAAATCTCCTTTCATTTATTTGATTATTTCTTTTTCCGGTCTGTTATTCAAAAGCCATTCTGTATGAAACTCTCTTGGTTTACCTTCTTTATTTTTTATAATTTCAGGTTGAGTGTCTCCTCCAATTTTAAAATATCCATGTGCACCAAAATAATCTCTTTGTAAGGCTGAAACCTGTGCAGAAAACATTATAGGGTGGGATAACTGTAAGATATAATCATAAGAGTTAGCCATTCCTGCGACAGGAATTCCAATTTTATGAGATATAGATATAAATTCAGCTAATTTCCAGAGATTTTTATTTACAAATTCAGAAAATTTAGAATCAATCAATAAATTGGGAAGTTCTGGATTTTTCTGAAATGCCCGAGTAATCTCATCTAAAAATTGTGCCCGGATAATACATCCCGCCCTCCATATTTTTGCTATATTACCAAATTTAAGATTAAAATTATAGGTATCAGCTGCGGCTTTGAGCAATGCAAAACCCTGAGTATAAGAAGAGATTTTTGCAAGATATAGAGCGTCATGCGCTATCTGAATAAAATCATTTTTGTCCCCTTTAAATTCCGCTTTATTTATATTTAAATATTTTGACATTATAATCCTTAAATCTTTATCCTGGGACATTTCTCTTGAAAATACTGCACAGGCTATTGTAGGAATAGGAACAAGAAGTTCCAAAGCACTTTGAACTGTCCATGTACCTGTACCTTTCATTCTTGTAATGTCTCCCACAACATCAACAAGACATTCTTGTTTGTTTTCTTTATTTGTTTCCTTCAAACTATCCGCAGTTATTTCAATTAAATATGAGCGAAGAATGTCCTCATCTGAATTCCATTGTGCAAAAATATCTCCTATTTCAGATGCAGACATTGAAAAAACATTTTTTAAAGACCATGCAACCTCTCCTATTAGCTGCATATCTCCATATTCAATTCCATTATGTACTGTTTTTACAAAATGACCTGCTCCGTCCGGTCCAATATAATCAACACAATCCTGGCTATCATAAGATTTTGCAGAAATTTTTCTAAAAATTTCCTCAATTAATTTATATGCTTCTATTGAACCGCCCGGCATTATAGAAGGACCTTTTAAAGCACCTTCTTCTCCGCCAGAAACACCTGTACCAATAAATAAAATTTTTCTTTCCTTTAAAAAATTACATCTTCTAATTGTATCCTTAAAAAAAGAATTACCGCCATCAATAATAAGGTCTCCTTTATCTAAAAGTGGAACAAGTAAATCTATAAAATTATCTACCGGCTGACCTTCTTTTACCATAAGCATTATTTTTCTTGGTAGTTTAAGAGAATTAACAAGATCCTTTAATTCATATGTTGGTGTAATATTTTTATCCTTACCCGGCCCTTCTGCAAAATTTTTTGTCTTTTCGGCTGTTCTGTTATAAACAGAAACAGTATAACCCTTGCTTTCTATATTTAAAGCAAGGTTTTTCCCCATAACTTCCATTCCAATTACAGCAATATCAGATTTTTTCATTTTTAGACTCCGGAAAAAGCATTGAAGCCCCCATCTATAGGAATTACTGTTCCTGTGATAAATTTTGAAGAATCAGATGCTAAAAAAATACAGATACCTATTAAATCCTCCGGTTCTCCAAATCGTCCCATAGGGGTATGATTAATAATAGTATGACCTCTTTGTGTAAGATTTTCTTTTTCATCAAGCAAAAGATACCTATTTTGTTGTGTAAGAAAAAATCCTGGAGCAATAGCATTAACTCTAATATTTTTATTGTATTGTTGAGCCAAATGTACTGCCAACCATTGAGTGAAATTACTAACTGCTGCTTTTGCTGCAGAATAACCTGGTATTCTGGTTAAAGGCCTAAAAGCATTCATTGAAGAAATATTAATAATTGAAGATTCTTCTTTATTTTTTACCATATATTTACCAAATACCTGTGAAGGAAGAATTGCTCCCCCAAAAATATTTAATGAGATAACTTTTTCAAGGCTGTTAAGAGGTAAATCAAAAAATGATAATTCAGATGATGTTGTTGCTTCTTCTATATTACCTCCAATACAATTTACAAGGATAGAAATATTTTCAAAATCAGATATTATTTTTTCACTGCACTTAAAGATTTCTTCTTTTTTTAATATATCCAATTGGTATCCTTTTGCTTCAATTCCTTCAGAAATTAAATTTTTTGCGCTTTCTTCATAATTTTTTCTACCTGTAAGAGCAATTTTGGCTCCGGCTTTTCCAAGTCCTTTTGCAATTACTGAACCAAGAATTCCGGTTCCTCCTGTTATAACTGCTGTTTTACCTTTTAATGAAAAATTAGTTTCAAGAAAATTGTCCATTTTTTGTTATCCTTTTTTTATAAAAAATATCTAAAATCTGAATGAGTATTTGGTTTCATTATTCTTTTTCCTTCTTTTTCTCCTGCCAATGCCCAGAAATAATATATTTTATGCCCGGGGATAACTCCAACAGGATGATACCCTTTTGGAATGGTAACTATTTCATTGTTTTTTAGTAAAAACAGATTTTCTTCATTTTTATCATAAACATTAATTACTCCAAAACCTGTTTTTTCTGGAAATATTTTAAAGAAATAAATTTCTTCAAGCTTTACTTCTTCCGGTGGATTATCATGGTCATGTTTATGTGGTGGAAAACTTGACCAGTTGCCCTGGTCATTTATTGTTTCTCCTGCTATTAATTTACCAGCAGGTAATTCTTCATATAATATATCTGTTACAGTTCTAAAATAATTTTCTTTTCCCACTCTTTTTTTTCTTGTTTTATCCTGCGTAATAAAAAGTGGATAAAAATTGGTCCCTGATATATAAGATGAAACTGCAAGAATTTCACTGTTTTTATCCAAAGAAAATTCAAAATCTGTTTGAGGTGGTATATAAATAGATGTAGGTTCATCATCAAAAACATTTTTTCTTTTCAATACAGCAAATTTTTTTGAAGAAATATAAAATTCTGCTTTACCCTGTAGAATAACAAATAACCATTCTTCTTTTTCTGTATTATCTTTAAATGTTAACAAATCAGGGGTTGTTCCATAACTAAAAGAAATATATTTCATCTGTGAATTTGCAGGAGAAATAATCTTTTTATGAAACCCATTATAAGGAAAAATTTTAAAATGCTCTGCCATTTTTTATTGTTTTTTTATATATTAGAAAATTAAAAATATATATTATATAATAATCTAAAAAATAAATTTTGGCAAAATATAAGTTAACATAAGGAAGAATTTTGTTATGGACTGGAAAAAACCAAAAACAATCAAGTTATATTTACATCCTCCGGAAGCAAACCGTCTAATCACTTTGTGGCCTGATTTTAAAATTATATCCGCCCATGTTGACCCTCAAAAAAATACCAATCAATTTAAAACTTCTGGTTTTAGATTTCTTTTTGGTAAAAATTCTCAGGTTTTAGAGTGGCAAAACACTTTATTTAAAGTAAGAAATGATGGTATTCCAATACAGAAGGCATTAACAGATTACAATGGATTTCATTTTGAAATTGAAACATTTTGTTCATGGGAGGATATACCTGATACATATGTACGGTTAACTATTATCAACAAAAATAATATTAATAAAAAACTGGTTTTGGGCGTTATGCCAAGAACAGGAACAGATGCGTATTTTTATGGTATTACAGGGGATTTTTACGCGAGTTATGAACCTAATCTTGAACAATGGGATATGATACCAGCAACATTTTCTTTTGAAAAGAATTTTTTGCGTGATAATGATAGTGGAATGAATCTTTATTATTTTGTTCCAATAGAAACGGATATATATTGGATAAATAATAATAAAAAGAATATTTTTGCCAAGGAATACCTTGAAATATCTACTTTATTTTCTGCTCTTGAGACAAAAGTTTTTTATTTCCTTATGACTGAAAAAAACATTAAAAATACTTTGAATGAAGAAAAATATAGAACCGCCCGATTACAAATAATTTCAAAATGGCAGAAAGAAATAAATAAAGTTCAGATAATACCTAATGTCCCCGGTAAAAAAATGAAAACCATGGTGTACTCTCTTATCTGTCAGTGTTTGCAAATGTTTACAAAAGGGGATAATGGACATATAAGGCCACGACAGGGAGGAAGATGGTCCGGTGTATGGCCGGTTGAGGCAATAGAATTTCTCATGGTTTTTGACCACATAGGTTTAAACGACTGGGCAGAAAAAGGATATAGATTTTTTAGAGAATGCCAGATCAAAGAGGGAAAAGACAAAGGAAAATTTACAGGATATCTTTCTCCTGTATGGGAGAATATTACAGGATGGATTTTTTATGGCTTGGCATATCACCTTCGTGTTAGAAATGATATAAAGTATTTTCAGGATTGGAAACAATGTATAATTGAAGGATTAGACTGGATACAATCCCGCCGTGCGGAAACAAAACAAAATCAGTCTGAGCCTGGATATGGATTAATGCCTGCTGGTAATCCCCATGACTGGGGATTAAATGTTCAAGCATGGTGCTGGACAGATGCTTCTTTATATATGGGAATAAGAGATATGGCAAAAACTTTTACATATTTTAACGATCCTTCTGCCAAACAATTTATGGAAATTGCAGATGATTATAGATTACGTATAATAAAAGTTCTGGAAACAGTTTGTACTTCACAAAAAGATAGAAATGAAATTTTTATCCCAAATTATCTTGGAGTAAAAGAAAAATATCCTCCAGCCGGTCCTTATTTTATTGATGGTCCTGTATCTTTGATAAGAGCAGGGATAATTGACCCAGAGAGTGAATTATTTACAAAAGTGGAGAAATATTTTAGGAACCGGGGATGGATTAAAAATGGATTAACAGGTTTAATGACAGATTCTTTATTAGCCTCTGGAATTATGTCAGACCCATGGGCGGGCCATACCTGGTATGTTTCAATTGCAGATATATGCTGGTTTTTTGCATGGCTTAAGAGGAAAGAGTATAATAAGGCCCGAATGACACTTAAGGCTCAGATGCTTTACGGTATGAGTTCTGAATTTTATATGCAGGAACGATATTCGCCCAAGGATTTGTCTTTTTGTCCATGGCAACCGAATGCAAGCGCTAATGGGCGTCTTATCCAAATGTTATTTGAATTTTATGGAGAATGTTTCTTAAAAAGCAAATAAAAAAATAAGTGCAAGAAGTGCAGAAGTTGAGATAAAGAAAATATTGTGATAAAATTTAAAATTATGAAAGCCGCTATTTTAAAAAATATAGAAAATCTTGAAATTATAGAAACGGATATACCGGAAATTAAAACTGATGAAATTCTTTTAAAAATTAACTCATGTGCAATCTGTGGAACAGACATTAAAACTTTTCATCATGGGCATAAACACATTGTTTTTCCAAGAATAATTGGACATGAAATCAGCGGTATTATAGAAGAAACAGGTAAAGATATAGATGAATTTAAAAAAAATGACAGAGTAGCAGTTGCTCCTGCCGTTCCCTGTGGAGAATGTTATTTTTGCAGGCGTGGCTGGCAAACAATGTGCGATAATTTAAAAGCCATTGGTTATCATTTTAATGGTGGTTTTGCAGAATATATGGTGGTTCCGTCTGTTGCTATAAAAAACGGATGTGTAAATAAATTACCGGAAAATCTTGATTTTGACAGTGCGAGTATTGCTGAACCTTTAGCCTGTGTTATAAATGGTCAAATTTTAAGCAGAATAGAACCAGGAGATAATGTTTTGATTATTGGTTCCGGACCTATAGGATGTTTTCATGCAGAAGTGGCAAAATACTTAGGAGCATCCAAGGTAATACTTGCAGATATTTCTTCACAAAGACTTAAACTTGCAGAATTTACAAATGCAATTACTGTGGATACCAGCAAGGAAAATTTAAAAAATTTTGTTAAAAATATTACAGATGGTCGTATGGCAAATAAAGTGATTGTTGCAGCAGGAGTTCAAAATGCACAGGAAAGTTCTTTAGACCTTGTAGCAAAACGGGGTTCTATAAACTTCTTTGGAGGACTTCCACAAGAAAAACCTTTTATAAATTTAAATAGCAATATTATTCATTATGGTGAAATATTTATTACAGGAACACATGGATCTACACCTTATCATAATAAAATAGCTATTGATTTTCTTGCTTCAGGAAAAATCAATGCAAAAAATTATATAACAAAAAAAATGTTTATAGATAAAATCTCAGAAGGTTTAAAACTTGTTGAAGATAAACAGGTCCTCAAAATTGTTATAAATCCGTAACAAATGGGTATAATTAAATGGGAGTAAAACACCGCGGCTTTTTATTTCCCTCAAATTTTCTACTTTTAAAAAGTGTCAGAATAGACTATTACCCGAACAAATATAAAAGAAGAAGAAAAAATAAACTTATCCGCCGTTTTTTATGTTTTAATTTTTTTAATTTTTTTTCTTCCTGTGTTTCTATGGTTTCTTTTTCTTGTACATTATTTTCAGATGAAATAATTGATAGAGACACTTCGTAAAGATTTTCTGGAACGTATAAAGATACCTGAAGTTCTGGTAATGGGAAAATAATCATAAGATAACCTGTCGCACCATGATATTTTCTCATAACAGGAATTTGATAAGATTTTAAAAGAGATTCAATTACCAGACTTTCTGAAATAGAAACTTCTGTAAGTAAGGTCCACTTTCCGACAAAATTAGTATCTTCTTTTAGAGAGTATTTATCAATTAGGGCCATAAGGTTTACATAACAAGTTTATCTATAACAATTCCTTTTTCATTGGTAACCCTTACTCCAAGAAAAAGCTTATTATGCCGCATATCTAAATAAATAGCGCCCACATCAGAAGTTGGAAAACCCCCTGGTTGTACTCCTGTTTTATTTCTCCTATTTGCTTAAATTTCTTTAATTGGTTTTTTTGTGTTGTGGGTCAGTTTCTCTTGTTTCTTTCACAACGGTTTTTTGTTTTGATGAAGCCTGAAGTTGAGAGAGTAATTTATCATATGCTTTTCTATTTAAAGGCAATTCTACTTTTTTATTCTTTTTTCCTGAATAAATTACAGCATTAATAAATTCTATTGCCTTTATTCCTTCTTCTCCAGGGCTTATAAGGGGTTCATTAAATAGAATAGCCCTACAGAAATTCTGGACAATAACCTTGTGTCCTGAAGGTAAATCTGTAAGTTCTATTTTTTCCTCTTTTACATCCACTTTATCCCACATTTTATCAGCAGAGAACATAAATTCAGTCAAATCTTTTGAAAATGAATAAAATTTAATTTCATTTGGGGTATTAAGTACTAATTTTCCTTTTTCTCCAAGTATTTCAATATGAAAACCTTCAGGAAGTTCATTTGTTGAAGCATAATAATAACCGGTTGCTCCATTTTCATATTCAAGCAGCGCATATGCCTCATCTTCAACCTCTATATTATGAAATTTTGTGTTTGCCTTTCCTTCAATTGTTTTTGGCATTCCTCCAAGAAGAAGAAAAAGATCTATAGTATGTGGAGATTGATTTATAAGAATTCCGCCTCCTTCTCCTTTCCATGTAGCACGCCAACCAGCACTATTATAATAAGATTGTGTTCTGTACCAGCAATCTATACATAATGTTCTATGAATTTGCCCTAATTTATCATTCTTGGCAATATCTATAGCTGATTTTATAAAAGATTCTGTTCTTCTTTGATATACTATTGAAAAAATTTTTCCTGTTTTTTTTGCTGTTGATATCATTTTATCTGCCTGACTGACACTTACTGATATTGGTTTTTCTGTAAGAACATGTAATCCATTTTCCATTGCAAAAATGGCTATTTCCGGATGAAAATAGTGAGGAGTTGCAATGATAACTGCATCTACAAGCCCGCTTTTTATAAGTTCTTTATAATCTGTAAAACTTTTTACTTCAAAATCTTTACCAACTTTTTCAACGGCATCTTTATTAACATCACTAACAGCAGTTAATTGCGCTTCGGAAATATCCTTTATCATATTACAATGGGCTATACCCATTCCTCCAGCGCCAATAACGCCTATTCTTACTTTTTCCATTTTTATTTTCCCTCCGTATTTAATAAATGAGTTTTTAAAAATTCAATTATTTTTTTTCTCATGTAAAATGTTTCTCTGTGTCCAATGTTAAATCTTAATATCTTCCAGTTTTCAGATGCACCTGATTTATCATAGATTTTTTTTAATTCTTTGTCTATTTTTTCCAGTCCTTTGACTGGTGTTAATGAATCAAAATTTCCATTAAGTGATAAATGAAATCTTGGAGCTATAAGCGAATTTATTTTGGCTGTGGAAAAATATTTTATAAGACCGGGAACAAAATAATATATTCCATGGCCTTCTAAATTTCCAATTTCTAAATATGTATGAAAATCTGTAAGACAACAAATATCAATGCAAACTTTTATTCTGGTATCAAGTGCAGATATCCACCATGCCATAGTGCTTCCCATTGACATTCCAAGGGTTCCAATCCGGTGGCTGTCAATATCCGGTCTTGAAACAAGATAATCAATTGCTTTAAGAGAGTCAAAAACCATTAAGCCCCATAAAACCTTATTCTGCCAGATTAATGCCTTATAAAGATTCCATTCTGTTCTTCCTGACCTTTCTCCAAAATTATAATGGTCAATGCATAAACCAATACAATTTAATTGGACAATTTCTTCGGCATAAGGCGGTTGATACATATAGGAATTGCCTTTAATCAATTCTTCTTTACCCCATTCATATTTCCCACCATGGGAGTGATTAAAAAGAATAGCAGGAAGTTTTCCTGAAAAATTTTTTGGCTTTACCAGATATGCAGGAACCATCTCCTCACCATTTAAATCCAAAATAATTTTCTCAAGGATATATTTTTCTTGTTCTATTTCCTCTTTTTCTATAACCTTTATAGGATAATCACGAGACGGTAAATCTCCAAGAAGATTATAAAGTTTCTTTCTCTGTTTTTCCTGCCAGATTGTAAAATCCATATTTTTATTCATGTTTTTAATTTACTATATTATATTCCTCTATTGATAACTAAACAATATTCCGGCCTGTTCCAAAATTACAGTTTGGAACAAAACCAAGTTTTAAGTTTTTCATTTATCTTCGTGTTTTCATACTTTATTTAATAGATTGATTTTTAAATATGATCTAATGGCCAGACAAATATTTCAAATGGTAATATACTGTTTAATGTTCTAAATATTCTTTTATTAAATAAAAACCAGTCAGGAGAAGAAAAAAGAAGTCTTATCATTTCCTGTTCTTTCAAACATATCTGATTTTTACCTTTCCCTTCTTTTGTTTGAATTTTCCCATTTAAATTTTGGACTATAACAGATTCTTTATTTTCAATTATAAATGTTATTTCTTCTCCATCAGAAAGATTTTCTTTGAAATTTTCCTTATATATATCAAGTATATTTTTTAAACTAATAATTTTTATCATACCGGCTGAAATTTTATTATGCCACCATGAAGCAACATTTAAAATTTCCGGAGGAATTAGAGAGATTTTTGGAAAATGTATTAAAAATCTCGGAGTTCCAAATCTTTTATTCAGATATTTTAAAATTTTTAAAATTATTTCCGGAGTCCCTCCATATTCTGCTACAAATTCTCCTACCTGTATGGATACATATCCAAAATTATTTTTTTCTATGCCATAATATGTGGAAACTCCTTGTTTTGTTAAAATTTTTGAAAATTCTTCTTTGCTTCTTTCTTTTCTGATAGGATGTTTATTATAACTTTCAATAATTTTTTTTAAAATTTCTTTTTCCCCTGAATATCTTTTTGCATCAATAGGGTCTATCTTCATTTTTTCAAGTCCCCGGGGTGTAATACAAACTTCAACAACTATATCACCTGCATTCTCATATCCAAAATTTTTATATCTATGTCTATCTCCCCATAAAATGGAAACTGGATATTTTTGACTCTTCATTTCAGATATTACCGCATTCATTAAAGAACGCATATAACCTTTTCCTCTGCACTCATAAGAAGTTGAAACCCCTCCAATACCACCGATCTTGATTTTTATACTATCAATTATTAAATTAAGAGGAAATAATCTTACAAGAGAAACAATTTTATTGTTTTCTTTGATTATAAATGTATTTTTATATTCTACAGTATCTTCTGTCCATACATGCGGATAATTAGAAGGAAAGAAGTTATATGAATGACCATATACTTCCTCAAGAAACCTTTGAACCAAATCATATTCATTTTTATCGGCTTTTAATATTTCCATTTTATTATTTTTTACTAATAAAAATTTTACACATATATTCTAACATAAAAGAATATATGATAAAATAAAGAAATAAAAACAGAAGATTAATAATTATTTTAACTTTGGGAGAAGAAAATGAAAGCGTCTATATTTTATGGTATTGAAAATATTAAGACAGAAGAAAAAGAAAAACCAAAATGTGGAGACAAAGAAATTCTTGTAAAAGTTTCATACTGTGCTATATGTGGCACAGATGTCAGAATATTTTTTTCAGGACATAAAAAAGTTATCCCTCCTGCCATAATAGGCCATGAAATAACAGGAGAAATCAGTGAAATAGGAAAGGATTTAAAAAATATAGACCTGAAAATAGGAGATAAGGTTGTACTTGTAACATCCATTGGTTGTGGAAAATGTAAACTCTGCCAAAAAGGATTTTATAATTTATGTCCGGATACAAAGGCAATAGGTTATTTTTATCCTGGTGGATATGCTGAATATGTAGTTATTCCTGAACCGGCTGTTCAGCAAAAAGCATGGGTTAAACTACCTTCCAATGTATCACTCCTTGAAGGTTCTTTGATAGAACCATTATCCTGTGTAATAAACGGGCAGAATTATCTTAATATAGAAAAGGGGGACACTGTTGTTATTTACGGAGGGGGACCTATTGGATTAATGCATGCAGTTATTGCACAGGCAAAAGAAGCAGAAAATGTTATTATTATTGATCCAAATTTTCAAAGGCTTGAATCTTTTGCAAAAAATTTTGAAGGCTTGATTCTTCTTGACCCGCAAAAAGAAAATGTAAAAGAAAAAATAAAATCTATTACTTCAGGTTTTGGCGCTGATGTTGTTATTACTGCGGCACCTGCAAAAGAAGCGCAAATGGAAGCTTTTGAAATTGTTGCACCTAAAGGAAGAATAAGCCTTTTTGGCGGATTACCAAAAGACAATTCAATAATTTCACTTGATTCCAATAAAATTCACTATAATGAACTTTCTGTGTTTGGTTCATTTGCTTCAAATAGAATTTCATTTAAACAGGCAGCGCAACTTATAAGCCAGAGAAAAATTGTTCCTGAAAAATTTATTACTGAGGTTATACCTTTGGAAAACCTTGAAAAAGGAATAAGAACAGTCAGAAAAGGAGAAGCGTTGAAAGTCGTAACAAAAATATGAAAGAAAATATCCATATAAACT
>JAJYYV010000078.1 GCA_021800535.1 bacterium
GAGGAGGTTTAGGATAATAAAGAGCAGTCCGGAGAAGGTAATAATGGAAGCGCAGGGAAAAGCAGAAGGATATAATATAGAAGCCAAAAGCAGAGTGGACTATGATGGATTTTACTGGATAAGCCTAAAATTTTCATCAGGGAAAGGAAAAGAAATAGAAGGATTAAGATTAGATATGGCAATAAAGAAACAATTATGTTTATTTTTACAATATGCAACTGCAAGGAATTATGAATTTCCGGAAAAAGAATGGGATTCTAATTTTGCATATCCTGATATATGGGTGGGAAATGATAAGGTGGGATTACAATGGTTTGCGCAATCAGACCAATACTGGTATGCAAAGGACCCAAACAAGCGATTAGAGGTATTTCCGACAAAAGATAGCGGAATGATGAGAATAAATATAATAAATAATCCAATAACAATGCCGGAAGACTTTACAATTTCTTTTGGATTAGAAGCCACACCAGTAAAACCAAGACCAGCAGGGTGGAGGAGTTATAATTTTGCAGGGTCAGAAATGCCATGGAGATTATCTGACCCCAAAAGATTTAAAAATCTTTCTTTGGATTATTCCTGGTGGAGTATTTCTCCAGCCTGGTTAATACTACCTAAAACAATGAAACCCAAAAAATATAATCTTAATAGTCCATCTATGTGGTTGCCTTTTACTTCTACGACATTTCTTGGAGTAAGAAAATATAGTTCAAAGAAAACAGAAAATTATCTAACAGCCTGGCGTGTATATAAGGATGAATGGGAATCAATTCCTGAAGCGCTGGATTTAGGACAAGCCCCTGGTTGGGCAAGTGCAGTTGTAAATCCCTGTCAGAGTTATATAGAAATGTATGTATATTATATGAATAAATTTTTAAAGAACTATAATGCGGCAGGTTTATATATAGATGGTATGGCAGGTACAGGAGCAAGTGCAAATTTAGAAGATGGATTTGGATATATAGATAGAAATGGAGATTTAAAATCCACTTTTCCAATTTTAGCGGCGAGACAACTTACAAGGCGAATGGCTACAATCCTTTATGAAGATAGGGATAAAAACGGGGTAATGTTTTCAGATACAGTAGACCAATTAATGCCTGTTCTTGGATTTTATACAGGGACATACGATGGAGAATGTTTTACATGGAGTGATTTAGCCAATAAAATTAAAAAAGATGGATGGTATTCAGCAGTTTTAACTCCATCAAGGTCTCCTGGATGGATAAGGGCATATCTTGATATGAAGCAGTATGGACTTATTCCTGCATTTGATACGCGGTTATATTTAACAGATGCCAATAAACATCAAAATTGGTCACGTCCTGCTAAAGAGTTATTTGGGATTCTTTTAGCAAATGATATACAATCCTGGGGTGGATGGACAGAGGGATATGCTCCATATATTGAACTTGCTTTAGACTGGTGGGGAATAACAGGAAGAGATGTAAAATTTTTACCGTATTGGGCAAAAGATCCTGCAGTTGCAGTCAGACTTACACCAAATGGAGTAGATAATGAATGGGGTAATAATTGTTACGCAAGTGCTTATATAAACAGAAAAGAAAAAAAGATGCTTATAGTTGCGCTTAATACAAGTACATATTGGTTAGCTGAGGCGCGATATAAAAGTGAAGGGAATTTAGGATATTTTTTACATCTTAATTTAAAAAAACTTGGTTTGGAAGGTAAAAATCTAAGAGTAACAGATGCAGAATCATTTGGGACACTTAAATTATCATATAAAAATGAAATAATACCTTTGACTATGAATCCACATGGGGTAAAGTTAATAAGTATTACCTGGGGAGGAAAGAAAGGGCATAATTTTTTCAGTTTTTTAAAAGATAAACCTATAGGGCAATAAGAATTTAAGTATAACATTATAGAACATAAAAAATAAAAGGGGGTGAAAAAAGGATGAAACAAATTATCAGTAGAATTATAAAAGAAAAAGTAAATAATAATACAGAAAAGGAGGAAAAAAACATGCAAAAACAAGAGAAAAGTAAAAAAGGTTTTACCCTTATAGAGTTATTGGTGGTAATAGCCATCATAGCTATCTTGGCAGCAATGTTACTACCGGCTTTAGCAGCAGCAAGGGCAAAAGCAAGAGAAGCTGTTGGTATGAGTAATTTAAAACAAATGGGACTTGCTGTAGCAATGTATGAGAATGATAATAATGGTTTTGTGCCAATGTGGCAGTCTAATCAAAATGGTGGAGTATTCTGGTATGATATTTTACTTCCTTATACAGGTTGGAGAGCAAGTTTATGGCTATGCCCGAATTCTCCTTATTATGGAGCAGCGAGTAAAGTTAATGCTGACGCAGAAGTATATAAAAATACAGGTGGGGGTAATTTAGGAAATGATATGGGAAATGATCAAACTATAGGTATAAATGGTGATGCTTTTGAATTCTTTGGTCCAGGTAGTGGATGGGACCCGGCTAATAATGTTAATGTTTCTCAAATTCAATTTCCTTCTTTTTTAATTTATGCAGGAGATTCACCAGGTGGTAATAATCCAAATGGTCCGGATTGGTGGGGAGGCCAGGCATGTTTTGCTCCTTATAAGTATGCATGGATATCTAACTATGGTTTTTATCCCGGAGAAGGACCTGTTTGGAGTGACTATAAGAATAATTTTATAAATTTCTTATTCTGTGATGGTTCAGCCAGAAGTGTTTCTTATCAGACAGCAATTGCCTGGTGGAATGCATATCAATATGAGATAAGTAATTCTCCATGGGTGGATACTGCGTATGGCAGATATTGGGTTTGGAATATAAATTAAGTAGTTTATTCTTAAAATATTGAAATGGCAAATGAACTGAATGCACAAAGACACAAAGTAAAAACTAAAATACCTTAAGTGCTTTGTGTCTTTGTGTTTATATTTATGCAAAGGGTGATAAAACATGAATAGAAGGAAAAAAGTAATAATAATGGTAATCAGTTTATTATTAGGAGTTAAATTTTCATTTGGGATTGATTTAAGTAATGTCTTATTTCATTTAAATGGAGCAAAAGGGGTACAAGCATTTTCCAGAGGGAATAGTTATCCGGTAGATAAAAAAGGGGATATAAATTTTGTATCAGGAGCAAAAGGGAAAGCAATAGAATTAATAAATGGAGAAAGTTATTTAGGATATGAAACGAAAAGAAATTTAAACTTTTCCCAGGGAACAATCTCATTTTGGATTTCTCCAGGGGAAGGAAAAGGGACCTGGGATGGTTCAATGGACAATGTTTTACAGGTATTATTTCATACAGCAGGAGGTTCCCAGCAGATGGTTATACAGGAGCACTGGCCAACAAGAAGTTTAGTGATGTTATTTTATAATGACGGTAGTTTAGTAGGAGGATTTCCTGATGGGTTAGGAGCAAGTGTGCCGCTATATACAGCCAATGATATAACCAGTGTTGTAAGGCCAGGGACATGGTATCAGGTAATATTCACATGGAGGAAAGGATATGCTGCGACCTATTTAAATGGGAAACTTGAATCAGACTATTCCA
>JAJYYV010000079.1 GCA_021800535.1 bacterium
GTATTGCCGCCATGGACCCCGATAAAGGTAAAGAATGTAGGAAGAAGTATAAATATATCAGTATGGGGCAGACAATATAAATTTAAAAATAATCCGCTGCCATATTCAATAATCAGTCAGGGGAAGGAGTTGTTAGAAGAGCCGGTAAATCTATATTTCAAAGGGCAGGGTAATCAGGATGTTATGCCGCAATGGAGGAGGTTTAGGATAATAAAGAGCAGTCCGGAGAAGGTAATAATGGAAGCGCAGGGAAAAGCAGAAGGATATAATATAGAAGCCAAAAGCAGAGTGGATTATGATGGATTTTACTGGATAAGCCTAAAATTTTCATCAG
This sequence comes from bacterium, assembly GCA_021800535.1. Lineage (GTDB taxonomy): Bacteria > Ratteibacteria > UBA8468 > B48-G9 > DTJG01 > JAMDAS01. Next base: position 335 of record JAJYYV010000079.1, read on the forward strand.
GGAAAGGAAAAGAAATAGAAGGATTAAGATTAGATATGGCAATAAAAAAACAATTAAGCATATTTTTTCAACGTGCTACTTTAAGAAACTATGCATTTCCTGAGAAAGGATATAGTCATCGTTTTTCACGACCAGACATGTGGGTAGGGAATGATAAAGTAGGCTTACAATGGTTTGCGCAATCAGATCAATACTGGTATGCAAAGGACCCAAATAAACGAGAAGAAGTATTTCCGACAAAAGATAGTGGAATGATGAGAATAAATATAATAAATAACCCAATAACAATGCCAAAAGAATTTACAATATCTTTTGGATTAGAAGCCACACCAGTAAAACCAAGACCACAGGATTGGAGAAGTTATAATTTTTCAGGGATAGACATGCAATCAGAAATGCCATGGAGATTAGCCGACCCAAAAAGATTTAAGAATCTTTCTTTGGATTATTCCTGGTGGAGTATTTCTCCAGCATGGTTAATACCACCCAAAACAATGAAACCTCGGAAATATAATCCTGATAGTCCGGAGATGTGGCTGCCTTTTTCTTCAACAGCATTTTTAGGTTTGAGAACATACCATACCAAAGATGTAAAAAATATACTTACAGCTTGGCGTGTATATAAGAATGAATGGGAAGCAGAGCCGCAGAGTCTAAAAGCACAAGCTTTAGGTCAATCTGCACCAGGGTGGGCAGCAACTTACAATTTGAATCCTTCAAAGAGTTATATAGAGATGTATCTATATTATATGAATAAATTTTTAAAGAACTATAATGCAGCAGGTTTATATATAGATGGTATGGCAGGTACAGATTCCAGTGAAAATTTAGAAGATGGATTTGGATATATAGATAGGAATGGTAATGTAAAATCCACTTTCCCTATTTTAGCAGGGAGACAACTTACAAGAAGGATGGCTACAATTCTTTATGAGGATAGGGGTACAAACGGGGTAATGTTTTCAGATACAGTAGACCAATTAATGCCTGTTCTTGGATTTTATACAGGGACATACGATGGAGAATGTTTTACATGGAGTGATTTAGCCAATAAAATTAAAAAAGATGGATGGTATTCAGCAGTTTTAACTCCATCAAGGTCTCCTGGATGGATAAGAGCATATCTTGATATGAAGCAGTATGGACTTATTCCTACATTTGATACGCGGTTATATTTAACAGATGCCAATAAACATCAAAATTGGTCTCGTCCTGCTAAAGAGTTATTCGGAATTCTTTTAGCAAATGACATACAATCCTGGTGTGGCGAGACAGAAGGATATGCTCAATATATTGAACTTGCTCTTGACTGGTGGGGGATAACAGGAAGGGATGTAAAATTTTTACCATATTGGTCAAAAGACCCTGCAGTAATAGTAACCAATAATTCTTATTGGAAAAATTATTGGTATGCAAGTGCTTATATAAACAGAAAAGAAAAAAAGATGCTTATAGTTGCGCTTAATACAAGTGGATGGGGTTTGCCGAACCTTCAGTTACACATGTATTTTAATATAAAATTAAATTTAAAGAAACTTGGTTTGGAAGGTAAGAATTTAAGAGTAACAGATGCAGAATCATTTGGGACACTTAAATTACCATATAAAAATGGAATAATACCTTTGACTATGAATCCACATGGGGTAAAGTTAATCAGTATTACATGGGGAGGAAAGAAAGGGCATAATTTTTGGAGTTTTTTAAAAGATAAATCTATAAAGCAATAATTTTTTATTTATACAAATGGGTTTGAAGAAAAATGAAAAATAAAATTTTAAAGTTTAAGATATTTTATATATTGATTTTATTTATGGGTTTTATTTATATAAGAGAAATAAATGCTGCACAAACAGGTGCGTGGAAAATACTTTTTTCTCAGAACAATAAATCAAATAATTCAATTTTTGAAAACCAGGGTGGTGGACCTCAAGGCAGTTCTTTTGCAGGGAGAACAAATAAAACATCTTCTCCATTTACCGATGGTTGGCATTCATATCAGATACTTCTTGGTAATGGAGGTAGTCTAAGGGAAAGATATTTTTGGCTGGTAAGAGATGTAATTCCTCATGTAAAATCCGGGGAAATATATTTAAGATTTGATATTATGGGAGACGCAAACATTTCTGCAGGTGGCATGGGTTTTGAATTTCTTGGAGGAAATGATGGATGGACTAAATTTTTTTATATAGGATGCGAGGATGGTAATTTACAATATAGTGGGATAAATGGTAATGTTTTTATTGCAAAAATTGAGCCATATATATGGTATAGAGTAGTATTAAAACTTTATAATTTTGGCAAAAGCAATGTTCTTAATGGAAAAGTAAGTCTTTTGCGATATGGGAAAAAAAACCCTTTAATAAAAGATATTTCTATTTCATTAAATCCGAAAGAGAAATCAGAGTTTGATAAACTAAAACTTGATATTGAAAGAGGTTCAGCAATAACAGGTCCTATATTTTCTTTTTATCTGGATAATATTTTATTAAAGGTAAAGGAATAAATTTAACTTGAGAATTCCCTGTTGGCTTGCCACAGGGAGATTCATTAGGAGACAATTATGAATAGAAGGGAAAAAATAATAATAATGGTAATCAGTTTATTATTGGCGGCTAAATTTTCATTTGGTCTGGATTTAAATAATGTTTTATTTCATTTAAATGGAGCAAAAGGGGTGCAAGCATTTTCCAGAGGGAATAGTTATCCGGTAGATAAAAAAGGGGATATAAATTTTGTATCAGGAGCAAAAGGGAAAGCATTGGAGCTGATAAATGGAGAAAGTTATTTAGGATATGAAACGAAAGGAAATTTAAACTTTTCCCAGGGAACAGTCTCATTTTGGATTTCTCCAGGGGAAGGAAAAGGGACCTGGGATGGGTCAATGGACAATGTTTTACAGGTATTATTTCATACAGCAGGAGGTCCCCAGCAAATGGTTATACAGGAACACTGGCCAACAAGAAGTTTAGTTATGTTATTTTATAATGACGGTAGTTTAGTAGGAGGATTTCCTGATGGGTTAGGAGCAAGTGTACCGCTATATACAGCCAATGATATAACCAGTGTTGTAAGGCCAGGGACATGGTATCAGGTAATATTCACATGGAGGAAAGGATATGCTGCGACCTATTTAAATGGGAAACTTGAATCAGACTATTCCA
>JAJYYV010000006.1 GCA_021800535.1 bacterium
AAGAAAAGACCAGATAATAAAAGAAGTGGGCTATTTCACAACAACAAAATCTCCTGAAACAGGGGATGGATATTTCACAGCCAATATCAATTATAATAACCTGAAATTTATAGCAGGGAATCTTTTGTTGTGTAATAATCCACACATAAGATTACATTTGTATATTCCATACAAAGTAAAAATTGAAGGAACTAAACAACAAGTAAAAACAATACAGACAGGTCCTGCAGAGATAACAATAAACAATCCAACAACACAAACAATAACAGCAATAGTACAGGGGAATCCCTATATTAAACAATTATCAACAATAAGAAAAACAATAACACTAAAACCAGGTGAAATAAAAACTTTTAAAGCAAATATCTTTATTCATATCTGGTATTAATAATATAAACTATATTTTTCACAGTGGAGAATAAAATGAAAAAATTTAGAAATTTAATAAGTATAAGTATTTTGACTATAGGGATATTTCTTTTTAGTAGTAAATCAATGGCATCAATACAAAAACCAAGTATTTTAGTTGTTGGAAGCCCAGGTGGTGGTATAAGATTTTTAATAGACCCTCTCCTAAAGAAAAAATTAGTATCAGAAGGATACAAAGTAGCCAGTCTTTATTATAATCAATTAACCCCAGGGAAGTTGAAACTTTTTAATCTTATAATAATGGTTCATGAACCACCTTATGATGGAGAAAATGCTCCATATTATCCGGGAAAAGGAGTAAAAGAGATTCTTTCTATAAAGAAAATGATTTTAAGATATGTACAAAAAGGTGGAGGGCTTCTTGTTTTTTTTGATGGGCTTTCCTATGCTTCAGGAACATCAAAATATAGTCTTAATTCTTTTTTAAAAGGGTTAGGAGCAAAAGTAACAAGAACCCAGTTGACAGAAAGCAATTCCAAAGATATCCATTCTTTTCCTCTTATGCCAGGTATAGAAGTGTTTAAAACCACAAATATTATGCCCAATCCCGTAACAGAAGGAGTAAAAACTTTTTGGTATCCACAAATGTCAGGAGCTATGATACTAAATAAATTATGGGATATAGTAATTAAAGGGCAATCCAATGCTTCTTTTTCAAGCATCTATAAAAGTTCACCTCCGTTATTAGCGATAAAAAAGTATGGCAAAGGAAGAATTGCTTTATTTATGGGTCTTTCCAGTTTTTATATAAATAATGGGTATGCTCGGGTATATCAATATGGTTGGTGTTTTAATAAAGGAAATGGGATGAAACTTTTTAATAATCTTTTCAGCTATTTGGGAAATATTTCATTAAAAAATCATATCTATGGAGGATATAAACAAGGAGAATTTCCTTCACTTCCGCTGAGTGGATTAATGCCGATTAAACCTTACAAAGTATTTGAGTATGTAAAACCATATCCTGGTATTATTGGCGTTTATACTAATTTTTCTGGTAAAAAGTATACAGTGAAAGATTTCGTTAAAAAAGCGAAATCACTTGGTTTAAAATTTATTATATTCACAGATAATATAAAAACAAAAAAAGCATTTGAAGAATTAAAAAAACAGTGTGCTGAAAACACCACTAAAAATTTTATTGCTATACCGGGTGTTACATTTAAAACCAGTGGATGGGATGGTGTTACAGGAATTGACAAAGGAATAGCTGCAAACATAAATACATGGCCCCCTTCCGGAGGAACAAGTTTTATTATGGCTCTTTTAAATTGTGGGAATAATGGTATTTATGCGGCTTTAGAACCTAAAAAAGGAGCTTTACCACCATATAATCATGGAGGATTTAATAGTTCGGAAATTCTAAGTTATAGAGGTAAAAATCTTATTACTCATGATGTCAGTTTATTTAAAAAACTGAGTGCTACACCAGGATTTAATTTATTGCCAATAGTTTCTTATCGTATTAACAATCCAGATGAACTTTCCTGGGTTGTAAAACATGGATTCAAACTATATCTATTTTCACAATCTGTTTCTAAATTACCATATACCCCACAGCAAGGATATGTGAATGGATTTGTCAGCAATGGTCCTGTTATTGATAAATTTTGGGCATCCCAATTTATGACAGACCCATGGGAAGAATATGTTCTTTGGAAGTCTGGTGAAACTATCCATATACATATTAAAGTAAAGGATAAAGTTCCTTTAAAAAAAATAGAGTTAATATCTGGCAGAAAAATCATCAGAGTTTTTTATCCTGATAAAAAGATATTTAACAAAGTAGTTTCATATCCTATTGCTCAGGATGGAAGTTTATATCTAATAGTAAAAGATATAAATAAACATTGGGCAATATCTACGCCAATACCTACACGAAACTGGACTTATTGGAATCATGTTGGTTCAGACAGGATGAATGATTACCATAATCCTATTCTTCCGGATAAATATGGTGGGCTTCTATATCCTAATGGGAAAATATATGGTAATGGTGGGCTTGTAACATTTGGATATGGATGGGGTAATTATTTACGATTTTATCTGCCTGTTCCAGGTTATGCCTATGCTCCACAAGGATATGAAACAGGTCAAATATCTTCTGGTGTAGCAAATATACAAACATTTCCAACAATAAATGGAAAACAAACTCAGGAATTAAATAATGTTATATTACAACGAAGTAACCCACTTGATACTGCAGATGTTACTATTATGAAGGAAATAGGTAAGTATGTTGAAAAAAACGGTAAAAGAGTACAAGCCCAATATGTAAATTCTAAGACTCAGGATACTATATTCAGATACACCTACAATTATGGGTATATCATACTTCTTGTCAATGAGCGGGTAAAAATATTAAAAGATATTAATCTGAAAAATAAAAGAGGGCTAAATGTGGTTTTACTTAATGTTGATTATAATGGTGGAAATACATTTAAATATATTTCCTGGATAGCCCCGGATAAAAAATTAAACACAGTTCCGATAGATTTTCTTCATTTAAGAAAACCTTTTTTGGGGAAAATAGGAAAAGGTGGATATGCAGTATTATGGCCTGACCAATATGGATTGGTTGGAATATATAGTTTAGATAAAAATTTTCAATTTGAGATAAATAATGGACAGGTCCTGCTGGGATATAATATGAATGACAAAATTTTGAAACAAGGAACTGTTCTTAAAGGAAGATTTATAGTAGTTGAAGATGGTGGGAGCCAAGGTCCTCAGATTATGGCACAATTTAATAAATTGTGGGGAAAAGAAAAAACTCCTTTATATCAACCAAAAATATTATCTTTTGGGAAATCAGAAAGTAAAGGATATATAGTAAAATTACTTACTTATAATTATGGGATTAGAGTAAAATTTCCGGAAGTCAAATTCTTGCCCAATAATATTCTCCCTGTAGAAATTAGTGGAGTAAATGGAAACTGGTCAGCAGGCGCTTTAAACAAAAATGGAGAATTTTATCCTGGCGGGGTATATCATGGAAAACTATATCTGGGGTTGAATAAATGGAATAACAAGGAATATTTTCTTGGAAATCCTGTTATTTGCAACAATCCAAATGTAATAATAGAAATCACAAAGATATCGGCTCAAAAAATTGTGTTTTTAGTTCATAATCCAACAGCCCAAAAATTGTTGGTAGCCATCAAACCATCAATGGAAAACAGGACATTTTATTTTATTAAAAAAATAAATTTACTTCCAGGGCAAACAAAAAAAATAAATATCAATATATCCAGAAGAAACTGGACTTTTTAACTAATCAAAGAAGAGGGATTATGCTACTAACAATATAGGAATAAAATTATGGGATATTGGATGGGTAAAAATATCGGAGGAGCATTAGGTGCTCCATTTGAAAGTAAAAGACAAGTTAATAATGTAGAATTTTACACACAAAATTTTCAAGATAATCCTCCAGCTAATGACGATCTTGATTTACAACTTGTATGGCTTAATGCTGTTGAAAAATATGGAAAAAATATCAATGCTCAGATTCTTGGAGAATATTGGTTAAGTTATATAATTCCTAATTGGTCAGAATATGGAGCCGGGAAAAATAATTTAAGGATAGGATTAATTCCTCCTTTATCAGGATATGTAAATAATCCTTATAGGGATAGTTGTGGATGTTTTATCCGTTCAGAAATATGGGCATGTATTGCGCCGGGGCATCCTGAAATAGCAGTTAAAAAAATATGGGATAAATGTATTTGATTTGGAAAAAATGCTTTCCAAAATGAAATTAGTACTTCTGGATAAAAATGGCCTGCCAATAAAAAGGTTATATATAAATATAGGAAATAGAAATCTGGCTATGAAATATACTATAACACCTACAAAGGTAAGCTCATTACCTCATTTCAAAGTGAAAATTGAAAATGGTATTTTAAAAATCACAGGATTTATGCAAAAAGGCCAGTCCCTTTTGTTATATCCTGCCGGCGAAAAAATCTAATAAAAAACAAGATTTATGATATAATTTTTATAATGAATATTTACATTAAATCTTTAAACCCGGAGAATAAAAATGTCAAGCGATATTGAGAGGTTTATAAATACAATAAACCATAAGCCCCATTCTGATTTTCTTTTTTATGCAGGTTTTACCCCCAATCTTTCCAAGAATATTATGGAAAAATATGGGTTTGCAACAGAGGAAGATATTGTAAAATATTTTAATATGTTTGCGCCTGTATCCATAAGGCCTCAACAACCTGAAATTACAGCAGACTTTTCCAAATATTTTTTGGAAGTAGAAAAACCAGAAGGGTCTTTCATTAATAGTTTAGGTGTGCTTGAAATTCCTGCAAAATTTTATCATTTTACAGGATATATAAGCCCATTAAGAAATGCAAAAAGTTTTAATGATATAAAAAATTTCCCATTCCCTTATACAGGAGAATTTAATACCTCAGATATGAAAAAAAAAGTAAAAGAATCTCATCAGACAGGTAAAGTTTCTTTTACATGGATAGGGCATATGTATGAGGATGCCTGGCAAATACGGGGATATGAGGAATTTTTACAGGATATAATAGAAAGGCCTCAATGGGTTGAATACATCCTTGACAAATTAATGGAGAGGAATATAAAAATTGCCACCTGTGCAGCAGAGGCAGGGATTGATTATATAGCAACAGGAGATGATGTTGCCACACAAAAAAGTTTAATATTTTCTCCATCTATGTGGAGAAGATTTATAAAAACCAGATGGGAAAAAATTTATAAAGAAGTAAGAAAAATAAAGCCTGATATTCAAATTTGGTATCATAGCGATGGAAACATAACAAATATAATTAATGAATTAATAGATATAGGGGTAACAATATTAAATCCTTTACAGCCTGAATGTATGGATTTACTAGAACTAAAAAAAGAATATGGAAAGTATTTAGTTTTTGATGGAACAATAGGGACTCAAAGTACAATGCCTTTTGGAAAACCAGAAGAGGTAAAAAGAACCATCAGAGAGAGAAAAAAACAGATTGGTTATGATGGCGCTTTTATTATTAGTCCTACCCATATTCTTGAACCAGAAGTTCCAATAGAAAATATTGAAGCCTTTTTTGATGCTTGCAGAGAAAACGAATAAATAGGTTCTATTGCAAAATAATCGTTTTTAAAAATTTCACCCTTCTTCTACGGTCTCCTTGGGAAATTCTTCTGTGAGAGGGGAGTTATACGGTATATTTAATTTGACATATTAAATATGCAGGGTTAAAATATTGTTATGAAATTAAAACACCGTATACTGGGAAAAATTATTCTTAAAGCAGCTAAAACTTTTCCGGCAGTTGTTATTACCGGTCCCCGTCAATCAGGGAAAACCACACTTTTAAAAATGCTTTTTTCTAAAACCCATACTTTTGTAAATTTAGAAGACCCTGATACCAGGATTAGAGTAAGACAAGATCCAAGAAGCTTTTTAAATCAGTATAAACCACCTTTAATTATGGATGAAATTCAATACGTACCTGAATTGTTATCATATATAAAAACAAAAATAGATGAAGATAGAAAACCGGGATACTGGATATTTACAGGTTCTCAAAATTTTGCCCTTATGCATAATGTTTCTCAATCTTTATCTGGCAGAGCCGCCATTCTTTATCTTTTACCTTTTTCTATTTCTGAAAGATTTGATAATGCTTATAAATCTCAAAATATATCTGACTGGATTAAAAAATTAAACATCCACAGCAAAGAAACCAAACATATTTATTTGGATAAAATTTTATTACGAGGTTTTTTCCCTGAGATTGCTTCCAATGAAAAGGTTGATAGAAAGATTTGGTGTAGTTCTTACATTACCACTTATTTAGAAAGAGACATACGAAATATTTCCAATATAGGAGAACTTGCGCAATTTGAAAGATTTTTAATATCATGTGCCGTTAGGACAGGACAAATTCTTAATATTTCTGAAATCGCCAGGGATATTGGAATTAGTGTTCCTACAGCAAAAAGATGGCTTTCTCTCCTTGAAATGGGACATCAAATATATCTTCTTTATCCATATTATAAAAATATAGGCAAACGGATAAAAAAAAGTCCGAAGATATATTTTACTGATACTGCATTATGCTGTTATTTATTGGGAATTGATAATACAGAAATTTTACTCAGACATTCAAATTTTGGAAATTTATTTGAAACATTCGTTATCTGTGATTTCTGGAAAAGATTTTTACATTTTGGAGAAAAACCTTCCATGTATTATTTAAGAACAAGAGATGGTTTGGAAGTGGATATGGTTATAGAAAAAGGCGATGGATTTCACTTGTTTGAAATAAAAAGCTCAATGACAATCACACCTCAACATGCAATTTCTTTGAAAAGAATAAAGATGGATTTGGGCTCCAAAATTAAAACATTGGCTATAATATCCCGTTCCAATGATAATTTTGTAATAAATAACGACATTGTTAATTATGGATGGAAAAATATACTGATGGTATAATTAATTGGTAATGATGGAAAAATATGGATTAGAAGATGTGAAACAATTTATAGAAATTGTGGAGAAATTATGAAATACAAATTACAAACATCAGAAATTGCCAATTTATCTTCTTTTTTTCAGAATGAATTGAATATTTGTTTTGCTTATCTTTTTGGTTCAAGAGCAAAAGGTTATGCCAATGAAAAAAGTGACTTGGATATAGGAATATTTTTTTACCATTTTATTGAGGACGAAAAAAATCCATGGTATATATTCACTTTGGAATCAAAACTTTCTCATCTAATTGGATATAATACTCAAATTGTTGTTTTAAATAATATTGAATCGGAAATTCTGGGGTTTCATATAATAAGTGAAGGTATATTAATTATTGAAAAAGATAAAAATAAACGAATAGAGTTTGAAACCTGTATATTAAGAAGATATCAAGATTGGCAGTATTTTTTACAAAGGCATATATTATCAGAAAAGCATCAAAAAAAGGAGATAATTTCATGGATAAAATAGGGGTTATTCATTATAATTTCCCAGACTGGAGTCTTGAAGAATTTTTCTCGTGGTGCAGGAAAAATCAGATAAGTTTTGTTGAGCTTCAAAGGGATGATATATGGGACAGAAAAATAAATGAGGTGGAAGAACTTTTAAATAGATATAATATAAAAGTTTCTCAAATTTCCTGTGGCAATGATTTTATTCAGAAAACATCCGAGGAGTGTGAGAATCAGATTAATCTTATCTCAAAAATGTGTGTACTGGTTAAAGAACTTGGTTTTAATCAGTTAAGAATTGATGGAGGGTGGGTAAAAAAAACTGTAGCGGAAAAAGATTATAAAAGTCTTATTATAAAAGGAATAAAAAGAGCTGTTGAAATTGCAGAAAAAGAAAAAGTTTATCTTGCTCTGGATAATCATGGAACTATTACAAATGATTATCAGTTCCAGATTGAAATATTTGAAAAAATCAAATCAAAATATTTAGGGGCAAATCTTGATACTATGAATTACAGATGGTATGGTTATCCAGTTGAAGATTTGCTTAAAATTTATAAGTCAATTGCTCCTTATGCTATTCATACACATATTAAAGATGGAATCGGGGTAAAAGAAAATTATACTGGGAAAATTATTGGAGAAGGTGAAATTCCTGTCAGCCAGGTGATTAGAATTTTAAAAGAAAATAATTATCAGGGTGTATGGTGTATTGAATATGAAGGGAAAGATAAAGATTCAGGGTATAAAGAAAGCACAGGAAAATTAAGAAGATTACTGGAATGATTTTTATAATAAAAATTGTTTAAATTTAAAGGGGGAAAAAGATGAGTAGATTTGAAAAATCTTCTGAGATAAAAGTGGCAGTAATAGGATATGGTGGGGCTTTTAATATGGGCAAATACCATCTTGAGACAGGTAGTAAAGTGGGTATGATACCTACTGCTGTTGTGGATGTAGATTCTAAAAGATTAGAAGCTGCCAAAAAAGATTTTCCTGATATAGAAACATATTCTTCAGTAGAAAAAATGCTGGAAAAATCTTCTGCCAATCTTGTTATACTTATAACTCCGCATAATACACATGCAAAACTTGCTGTTCAATGTTTAAAAGAAAACCGTAATGTTATTTCTGAAAAGCCTATGGCTGTTACCACTGAAGAATGTGATGCTATGATAAAACAGGCAGAAAAGAATAATTTAATGCTTTCTGTTTTTCATAATCGTCATTGGGATGGTTCTATAATAGAAGCTGTCCAAAGAATAAAAAAAGGTGAAATTGGCGATGTTTTTCGTATTGAGGCACATATGGGAGGATATTCTAATCCAGGAGACTGGTGGAGAACATCAAAATCCATATCAGGTGGTATCTTATATGACTGGGGTGTGCATTTGCTGGAATATTCAATGCAGATTATAAATTCTGAAGCTATAGAAGTAACAGGTTTTGCCAGAAAAGGATTCTGGGCAGAAAAAACAAAATGGGGAAAGGATACAAATGAAGATGAAGCGTTTGCTGTTATTAGGTGTAAAAATGATACCTGGCTTACACTATGTATCAGCAGTATTGACTCAAATCCCAAAAAAGGAATGCTTGAAATTACAGGAACAGACGGAACATATATTATGAATTATGATACCTGGGAAATAGTAACACATAAAAATGGAATAGAATATATTACAAAAGGAAGAAATCCCCAGTCAGACGGAGCTCTTCTTTTTTACAAAAATATTGTTGAGCATCTTGTAAAAGGAAAAGAATTGATAATAACTCCACAATGGGCAAGACAGTTTATTCATATATTAGACCTTGCTGACCAGAGCGCTAAAAAGCGTATAGGTCTTAAAGCTTAAAGTTATTTATATAGTTTTTGTTGGGAAAACTTTAATTTGATAAGGGCAGGGCGGGATGTTCTGTTTTATAAGAAAATGTGTATAAATTCCTATCATAGCTCCATTATCCATACATAAATTTTTTTCTGGAAACAGGATTTTTATATTTTTTGTTTTAAAATGCTTCATGATATTATCCCGTAAATATTGATTTTGTATAACCCCGCCGCCAAAAATAAAATTCCGGACAGGATATTTTTCCAAAGCCATAGACATTTTTCTTATTATTGTATCAGTTATGGCTTTTTGAAAAGAAGCTGCTATATCCGGGGAATTTTCAAGTCCATGTTCTTTGACATAATAAAATACAGCAGTTTTAATGCCACTAAAGCTGAAATTAAGACTTTTTAGCAGATACGGGCGCGGAAAATTTATCTTTTTTTCATTCCCTTTACGAGCAATTTTTTCAAGATTGGGGCCCCCAGGATAAGGAAGTTTTAATATTCTTGCTATTTTATCAAAAGCTTCTCCACAGGCATCATCTAATGTTTTTCCTATGAGTTGAAAATCAATATAATTTTTAATATAAAACAGACTGGTATGTCCGCCTGAAATAACCAGTCCAAGGCAGGGAAATTCAATATTTTCTATAAAATTTGATGCAATATGTCCATAAAGATGATTGATAAAATATAATGGTTTTTTAAGAGAATATGCCAGTCCTGCAGCAAAGGAAACCCCAATAATAAGAGAACCTTTTAAACCTGGTGAGTTTGTTACTCCAATGGCATCAATATCTTCTGCGGAAATAGAAGCTTTGGATAATGCTTCCTGAAAAGAGGGTAATATTTTTTTTAGATGTTCTCTGCTTGCTAATTCAGGCATAATCCCTCCAAAAGGTTGATGTATCATATTCTGGCTATATATAATATTGGATAATATAGAGCCATTTTTTATAACTCCAATTGATGTTTCATCGCATGAAGTTTCTATTCCAAGAATTATCATAATTAATGAACCAATTGGGATACAAAAACTATTTTATATCCCTGGTGTGCAAGTCTTGGTATTTGTTGTTCTAAAGCCGCCAGTGTTTCCGGTAAAACATGCCCGATTGCTATTGCATGTCCATTTTTTAATGCAATCTGCTTTGCTTCATTTATGCTTTGGACTACAGAATCATAAGAAGTGTTGTCGTCAAGGAAAACATCTCTTCTGACTGTAGGTACGCCTAATTTTTTTGCTTCTATTCCAACAACTGAATATGGTGTGGTTTCGCTATCAAGGAAAAACAGATTTTTATTTTTTGATTTGATATCGCTTAAAAGTTGTGCCATTTTTTTTTTGTTTGCAGTAAAAAGAGACCCTTCATGATTATTAACCCCTACAATATATTTACCAATTTTTTTATAAAATCCATCAAACCTGTGTTTTATTTGTTTTGCAGACATATTTACTGTGATGAATTTTAAACCTGTCATATCCTTGGAATTATCAGGTTCTAAAGGGAGATGCATAATAATCTGACAGTTAGGGTATTTACTTAAAATTTTTGCATCATATATTCCATAAGGGGTCTGTGGAATTACTGCTACGGTTATAGGATATGGTTCTAATTTTTTTACGGCGTCTATAATCTCTGTATTCCAGCCTGCATCATCTATATCAAATGCTATCTCTCCATGTCCTTTTGTAAAAGATAGAGGTAATTTTACATGAGGTAATTGTTTTTTAAAAGGCTGAATTATTTTTGTTTTAATAGGAGATATAATAGGTGTTATCTCTTTTAATATGAAAAACCCTGTGATAAGGATACAAAGAATAAGAAAGAGCGCCGCTAAAATAAAAACCTTATTATTATTTTTATTCTTTTTGGAAGTACGCATATTATCTTGCAATCAATGTTATACACCTATAGGAGTTTTTTGTGCCAATATCATAGTTTGGATTTCATCATAAGCTTTTTGTAATTGGACATCATTTTTTATGTCGCCAATTATATTATTTTTAGGTTCTTTAACAATAATATCCGGTTCTATTCCTATATGGTTGATTTTTTTACCATTAGGTGTATAATAATAAGCAATTGTAAGTTTAAGTTCAGAACCATGTTTACCAATAGGTATGACATCCTGAACTGTTCCTTTTCCAAAAGTTTTTGTCCCTACAAGAATACATTGATTGCCAAGATTATCTTTTAGCGCGGCTGTTGTTATTTCTGATGCGCTTGCGCTTCCATCATTTACAAGAATAACAATAGGTCCTTTCCATATCTGATTATTACCGGAAAAGAAATAATTATCATACTGTGGTTTTCTTCCTTTTGTGTAAACAATTAGTTTTTTGGAGGGAAGAAAAAGTTGGGATATACTTACAGCAGAGTTAAGTAATCCTCCGGGGTTATTTCTTAAATCTATTATAAGTCCTTTTACTTTATCAGAATTAAATTTTTCTAAAGCGGATTTTACTGAAGCAGCAGTATCCTCCTGGAATACAGAAATTCTCATATATCCTATATTCCCCGGTAAAATTTTATATTTAACAGAATCTATATGGATTATGCTTCTGATTAATGGTATCTGAATAATGTTAGAAGTGTTTGGATGTAGAATCCCTATTGTGACTTTTGTCCCTGGTTTTCCTCTTAATTTTTTAACAACATCCCAGAGTGTCATTCCTTTGGTTGATTCTCCATTTATTTCAAGGATTTTATCACCTGCTTTTATACCTGCTTTCCATGCCGGGCTGTCTTCAATTGGACTGACAACTGTAATTATATTGTTTTTAATCCCAATTTCTATCCCGATGCCTCCAAATTTTCCTGATGTTAAAATATTTAATTGTTTGGCTTCTTTTGGGGGTAAATATACGCTATATGGGTCTAAAGTGGCCAGCATTCCTTCTATTGCTCCTGTAAAAATTCTTTGATCTTTTACAGGTTTAACATAGTTATTTTTAACAATGTTAGCAATATTGGCAAATTTATCTAATTGTCTATAAAACTGCGCCTCATTTTTTCTTGCTTCTGAAGCCTTTATATTAAATCCAAAAATGAAACTTAAAACTACAAGTACCATAATCCATATTATAGTTTTTCTTTTCATAATATTCTTTCTCCTTTAGCGTGTTTGTCTCGTTTTGGCTCGAACATTGTCCAGTTCTTCCATTAAAATTTTTGCTACTATTAAAATGTCCGCCTTTCCTTTGCTTTTTTTCATTACCATACCTTTCAGAAAATTACTTATATTACTTGCCTGTACGTTATTTTGGGCATCAATAGCATCCCAGTAATCTTTTACTGCTTTTGGATACTCTGTTATGACTTCTTTAACCCACTGTCTAATTGTTTTTTCGTCCTGTACCTGAATGAGATGTTTTTCATTAACTATTTCTATAGCTGATTTTCCTGTATCAAGCATTTCAGTCAAAACTTCTTTTCCTGAAGTTGCTGTAATTTTTTTTGAATTAACCAGTTCTATTAATTCTGCAAAATTTTTTGAGGAAATAGGACAAATCTTAATAGATATATTTCTTTCTTTAAGTATTCCAAGCAGGACTGTTTGTATCCAGTTGGAAACTATTTCTGGTTCTTTATAAAAAGAAACTGTTTCCTCAAAATAATCTGCAAGTTTTTTTTCTGAAGTAAGAACAGAAATATTATATTCTGAAAGATTATATTGGTCAAGAAATCTTTTTTGTTTTTGGGCAGGAATCTCTCCTATTTGTAAAGAAATTTTTTCAACTATATCTTGTGGAATTTTTATAGGTAAAAGGTCTGGCTCAGGAAAATATCTATAATCATGAGCTTCTTCTTTTGTTCTCATACTTTCTGTTGTCTGGTTTGTTTCATCCCAGAGTCTTGTTTCCTGAATGACTTTTTTATTTGTTTCTAATAGGTGCATCTGTCTGACAGATTCAAATTGTAAAGCTTTTCTAACAGATTTAAAAGAATTCATGTTTTTAATTTCTGTTTTTGTTCCTAGTTCTTTTGAGTCATAAAAATTTACAGAAATATTTGCATCACATCTTAAAGAACCCTCTTCCATATTACAATCACTTACTTCAATATATTGAAGTATTTTTTTTAGTTCCAAAAGAAATGCTTCTGCTTCCTGGGGAGAGGAAATCCCTGGTTCAGTAACTATTTCCATTAAAGGAACACCCGCCCTGTTAAAGTCTACCAGAGATATATTTTCATTATGTTCACTATGGATTAGTTTTCCCGTATCTTCCTCCAGATGGATTCTTCTTAAGGGTGTTTTTTTATTATTTATATTTAGATATCCATTAATTGCCAGAGGTTGATTGTATTGAGAAATTTGAAAATTTTTTGGAAGGTCAGGATAAAAATATGATTTTCTTACAAATACACATTCTGAGGGAATTTGACAATTTAGAGCTAAGGCAGTTTTTATTCCTAATTCAAGGGTTTTATAATTGAAAACAGGAAGGGACCCTGGCAGACCAACGCATACAGGACACACCTGGGAATTTTCTTTTTCTCCAAATTTTGTAGAGCAGGAGCAAAACATCTTGGATTCTGTTAATAATTCAACATGAATTTCAAGTCCGATTGTGATTTTATATTTATTTTCATAAATATCGTTTGTAGTTTCATCCGCCATTTCCGTTTTCTGCAAAATATGTTCTTACTCCGGCAATATGTGCCCTTAAATAAGAATTAAGTCGTGTAATTACAACTCTGCCTTCATCTGTACCTGCCTGTATAAATCTATTATTTCCAATATAAATACCAACATGGTCTATATAATATCCACCAAAGTGAAAAAATATAAGATCACCAGGTTGGGCTTCGGCTAAATGTATCGGATGCCCGTATCTATATTGTTCTGCTGCTGTTCTGGGAAGATTAATTCCTATTTCTTTATATACTCTTTGAGTTAATCCTGAACAGTCTATTCCATCCCGGGATGTTCCTCCATAAACATAAGGTGTTCCAAGGAATGTATCTGCATATTGAATAATTTTATGACCAATAGATGCAAAAAAATTGTTGTCAGTTTGTGATGTTTCAGAATTAGAATTTGTAGTTTTATTTGCAACTTCCGGTATGACAATAATTTCTCCGGGAGTCACCAGATTATTTGTAATTAGATTCTCTTTTGCAAGCCAATTAGGATTAATTTGAAATTTTTTTGCTATAGAGGCTAAAGTATCACCAATTTTTACCTGATAATATATTACAGAAGAGGCGTTATTTATTACAGAACTTACATTTTTAGGTTCAACAATATTTGTTTTTGTTTGTATAGATGTTTGTTTCTCTGTAGTAGCATATGCTATTTGTTGAGTGGAAGTCCGGGTTTGGTTTATAGATTGGCCTACAATTAATCTTTGTCCCATTCTTAAGTCATAAGGGTTGTGAATACCATTAACTCTTTCAAGCCATCCAATAGATACTCCATATCTTGCAGCAATAGAATCAAGAGTGTTCCCCCATTGAACAATATAGTATTTATTTGAGTAATTGGAATAATTTGTTTCAACAGGAGTATTGTAGGATTGGTTTATATATTGACCTACAATTAATCTTTGCCCCATTCTTAAGTCATAAGGATTCTGGATACCATTGACTCTTTCAAGCCATCCAATAGATACTCCATACCTTGAAGCAATAGAACTAAGGGTATCTCCCCATTGAATAGTGTAGTATTTGTTTGAGTAATTGGAATAATTTGTTTCAACAGGAGTATTGTAGGATTGCCCTACAATTAATTTTTGTCCTATTTCTAAGTCATAAGGATTGTTAATACCATTAACTTTTTCCAACCACCCAATAGATACTCCATACCTTGAAGCAATAGAGCTAAGAGTATCCCCCCATTGAATAGTGTAGTATTTATTTGAATAATTTCCTACAATAAGTCTTTGTCCGATATAAATGTCATTATTCCTTAGGTTGTTCCATGATTTAATCTGCTGGATAGAGCAGTGATATTTACCGGCAAGATAGGATAAATTTTCTCCTTGTTTGACTATATGATAAGTTTGGGCTTTAAGTAAAGTAATTGTACATAATATAGTTAAGAACGAAATTATTATTTTCCATTTTTTCATTATGCCTCCTTTTTAATCTGTGTTTCTAATTTTTCTAATCTTTCAATAATTTTTCCTTGTTCTTTAATAATCATTTTTAATGCCTTTGCAATAGGGTCAGGCAGTTTATCATGGTCAAGGTCTATAATATTTTCTGTTTTTCTAACTGCTGTTCCTGGAACTCCAACTACTGTTGTATTAGGAGGAACTGATTTTACCACTACAGAACCTGCTCCTATCATTGCATTATCTCCAATTTCTATTGGGCCAAGAACAATTGCTCCTGCACCAATTACTACATTGTTGTCTACAGTTGGATGTCTTTTTTTCTTCTCATGGGTAACCCCGCCTAAAACAACCCCTTGATACAATAAGACATCATCTTTAATTACTGTTGTTTCTCCTATAACAACACCCATACCATGGTCAATAAAAAATCTTCTGCCTATTTTTGCTCCAGGATGTATTTCAATTCCTGTAAAAAACCTTGTTATAGTAGAAAGAATTCTGGCAAAAGTTTTACAACCACACTTCCATAAAACATGATTGATTCTATACATCCATATTGCATGTAAACCTGAATAACATAAAATAATTTCAACTACATTTTTTGCTGCAGGGTCTTTTTTAAAAACTGTCTCTATATCTTCCCTTATTTTTTTAAACATGTCAAATTTCTAAATTTTCAATTCGTTTTTGTAATGTTTGAAGAAATTTTCCGCCATAGGTACCATCAATAATTCTATGGTCAAGAGACAGAGTAACCCACATTGTTTCAGCGATGGTTATATTATTGCTTTTTATAATCGGTTCTTTTTCAATTGTACCTACAGCCATAATTGCAACTCCAGGAGGACTTATAATTGCTGAAAAATTTTTTACCCCAAACATACCAAGATTGGAAATTACAAATCTTGCTCCCTCTCCCATATCTTCTTTGGAGAGGGTTTTATTTTTTGCTCTGGTTACTATATTTTCTCTAAGAGAGGATATTTCTTCAATAGTTTTATTTGCTACATCTTTGATAATAGGAACTATAAGCCCATCTTCAATACTTATTGCAAGTCCTATGTCTATTGTTTTGTATAGTCTTATTTGATTATTTACAACTGCCGCATTTAATAAAGGGAAATCTTTTATTGTTCTGGCTGTCCAAAAAATTAAAAAATCAGTATATGTAATCTTTTTTTCTTTAGATTTTTTTTCTTTTTCTTTTGTTATATTATCCATTAAAAATCTTGATGAAAGATAATAATGAGGAATATTTTGTTTGCTGTATGTTAATTTATCTGCTATGATTTTTCTAAATGGCGTCCATTGCATAACTTCATATTGGGGATTTCCCTGGGATTTTAATATTTCAGCATAGTATAAAACATCTTTTTTTTCTATTCTTCCGCCTTCTCCTGTTCCCTGAATGTCTGAAAGAGAAATTCCCATTTCTTCTGCCAATTTTTTTGCCACCGGGCTTACTTTAATTCTTCCTTCATCCACTGATTTTTTTTCTTGTTTTATAATTGGGGCTTCTTTAGAAATGGCATCTTCTGTTTGTTTTGGTTCAACTTTTTTTTCAGATATTTGGGGTTTTTCCGGAATTTCTTCATCTGGTTTATCAGTTATATATCCAATAACAGTTATTACAGCAATAGAAGTATCAGAAGCCGGATATAAAATTTTTCTTAAATATCCTTCATAAAGAGATTCAATTTCAAAATTTGTTTTATCACTCATTACTTCAAATAGAACTTCTCCTTTTTTAACATAATCTCCTTCATTTTTAGCCCATCTTACTATATAGCCTTCTTCCATTGTTTCGCCTAATTTAGGCATTATTATTTCTTTTATCATGAAGTTATTAATTTTACCTCCCGGATAATATCATCAATCTGAGGAATTGCGATTTTTTCAAGCACAGGACTTTTAGGCATAGGAACATCTGCTCCTGCAATTCTTTTTATTGGAGCATCAAGATAATCAAAGCATTCTTCCATAATTTTCATACCAACTTCTGCTCCTGTTCCTCCTGTTTTTGTATCTTCTTCCACAATAATAACCTTATTGGTTTTTTTTATGGATTTTTTAATTGTTTCCATATCAAGAGGCAGTAGTGTTCTCAGATCAATTACTTCTACGTTTATTCCATCTTTTTCTAATATTTTTGCCGCTTCTAAAGAAAAAAGCATCATTCTTGAATAAGATAAAATTGTTACATCTTTTCCTTCTTTTTTTATATCAGCAATGCCAATAGGTATTGTATATTCCTCTTCCGGAACAGGGCCTTTAATATTATAAAGCATTTTATGTTCAATAAATATAACAGGGTTATCATCTCTGATGGCACTTTTAAGAAGTCCTTTTGCATCATAAGAGGTGGAAGGCATAACAACTTTTAAACCAGGTATATGTAAAAGCCACGCTTCTAAACTTTGTGAGTGATGCGCTCCAAGGGACCTTCCTGTTCCTCCTTCTGTTCTTATGGTAAGAGGCACCTTTGTTTTTCCACCAAACATATATCTGATTTTTGCTGCCTGATTGGCTATTTGTTCCAGACATAGTGGAATAAAATCAATATACATTATTTCAACTACCGGCCTCATTCCTGTCATTGCAGCTCCTATACCAATACCTACTATTGCAGATTCAGAAATTGGCGTATCTTTTACCCTGTCATCACCAAATTTTTTCCATAAATCAGCTGTAACCCCATAGGCTCCTCCATATATGGCGATATCTTCTCCGGCTGAAAATACAGTTGAATCCCTTTCCATTTCTTCTTTTAAAGCTTCATTAAGTGCCTGTCTATATGTAATTTCTCTCATGATTTCTTTGTTCCAAATTTCAATGTAATACAATTTGAATCATAGTTGAAATATCAGAGCGTGCCACTATTAAAAATAATGCTTTTAATATAAAAAGACTCTGGACCAAAAAAAGTGCCAGTGAAAAAACAGAAAAATGGTATAATATCGTCCTTTTTTTTGTATTTAAAAGCTTAAAAGGAAATATAAACGGTACGCTTTTTTTATAATTCAGATAACTTTCTCCAAATCTTAAAATTAACTCTTTTTCTTCATATAATTTAGCATATAAAAAAATAAATAATATAATTCCTATTGAAATAAATAAATAAGAGATATCCTTTAACAGAAAAGCAGAACCGACAAAAAGAAAACTATATCCTAAATACATTGGATTTCTGCAATATTTATAAACTCCATTTATAATAAGATTTTCTGGTGGGAAATTAGGAAGCATTGTTCCTCTTTGATGGAGGGCTATAAAAGAGGTGATGGTAAAGAAAAATCCGGGGATTAAAAATATAATTCCTAAAATAAAATTTACTATCTCGTTATGAGGAAATATAAAAGATAAATTTTTACCTTTGGGTAAATATAAAAAAAAGAAAATAGGAATTATTATCCACTCCCAGATTACTCCTAAAGATACCAAAAAAAATAATTGAGTTTTTTTCATTTTTTTATTTCTATATATCAATCAACCCCGCAACCCCGTTTCAGTTATTAAACCGGAAAATTACCGAATCTATATAAACCTTACAATATATTTCTATAAATGTCAATTTTACTAACTCCTAATATTATATTCCGCCCTGATTTATTAATAGAACAGGTACGTCTTGCGCAAATAAAACTGTGCTTAGATAAAAAAATTCCATCATAGCACAAATAATTATATAATAAGACAGATATTATTGGTTATAGAAAATATCCTTGAAATGAAAAGCAGACTTTGTTATAATGTAAACTTAAGACTCGTTCTTGGAATGATTTTCAGGAAATTATGAATGAAAATACAGAAATAAAAGAGTTATTTTACGATGAGGAAGCAGTCAGCAAAGAATCTTTTGTAATGATTATCTTTGGTGGCGCAGGAGATTTGAGCAAAAGAAAAATTCTACCTGCTCTGTATCATCTTTACAAAGATAACAAGATTCCGGATGAATTTTCAATCCTCGGACTCGGCAGAACACTTATGACTGATGAAAAATACAGAGAAGTGGTGAAAGATTCTGTTTGTGAATATACAGGTGAAATTTGTGAAGAATCAGTCGGTAATGAATTTCTCAGACATTTTTATTATCTACCCGGGGACGTAGGGAAAAAGGATTTTTACCAGACCCTTTTTACAATGGTGGATAGACTTCTTTTTCATGATTCCACAAACATAATTTTTTATCTTGCAGTGTCCCCTGTTCTTGTTCCTGAGATAATAAATAATCTTACCAATTATAATCTTAGTAAAGGTAAATATAATCTCAAGGTGATTCTTGAAAAACCATTTGGTGGGGATAAAAAATCAGCCATTGAATTAAATGAGATGCTTTTAAAGGTTTTTAATGAATACCAGATTTACAGAATAGACCATTACCTTGGTAAAGAAACCGTACAGAACATAATCTTCTTCAGGTTTGCCAATAGTATTTTTGAACCGCTGTGGAATAGAAACTATGTTGATAATATACAAATTACAGTGGCAGAGGATTTTGGCATAGAGGGCAGGGGTGCATTCTATGAAAAAACAGGTGTTGTCAGGGACATGGTTCAGAATCACATAATGCAGCTTATTGCACTTGTCGCAATGGAATCTCCGGCAGGATTTGACCCTGACCTGGTAAGAAATGAAAAAATTAAGGTGTTCGCTTCAATTCGGGTAATGGAAGAAAATCAGATTGAGAATTCTGTCATAATTGGACAGTATGGAAGCGGGAAAATAGGCAATAAGGAGATTATAGGATACAGACAGGAAAAAGGTGTGGCACTGGATTCAAATGTTCCAACATTTTTTGCGGCCAGGTTTTTCATTGATAACTGGAGATGGGCAGGTGTTCCTTTTTATGTTCGCACAGGAAAATCCCTTGCAAAACATATAACGGAAATTTATGTAGAATTTAAACACCCTCCGCTCCAGATGTTTGGAAAAACATTTGACATCTCAGAGCCCAATGCATTTGTCCTGGAAATTCAACCACAGGAAAGCATTTCTCTTAGATTCAGTGTAAAGTATCCCTATCAGGTGAATAAACCATATCCGGTCAACATGGATTTTGATTACATGAAATCATTTAATCTGGCAGGTCATTTTCCTTATGAAAGACTTCTTATAGACTGTATGCGTGGAGACCTCACTCTTTTTGCACGCCAGGATGAGATAGTGGCAATGTGGACAGTCATAGACCCAATAATAAAAGGTATTGAGAGGATTTCTGCCAGGAGTATAGACCTGTATTCGCCAGGGACATTTGGTCCTGAAAGAGCAGATAGACTGATAAAAATGGATGGACGTGCATGGCACATAAAATAGCAACAGATAGAAAATTATTTGTTTTTGATACAATGGATGAGATGGATGATTTTGCAGTTAATATATGGAATAAAATCAGGGAAGAGTCTATTGCAGAAAAAGGAATCTTTACAATTGCACTTTCAGGAGGCCAAACACCTGTCCCTTTTTACAGAAAACTCGGGGAATCCGTTAATCCTGGTCTCTGGAATAAAACGTATATATTCTTTGTTGATGAAAGATTTGTCAGTCATTCCAGCAAATACAGTAATTACAAAACCCTAAAGGAAAATCTTTTCCTCATAATAAAAAAATCTGCTGGAGGTATCAATCCTGTGCCTACCGGAGAAACAACACCGCAAAAAGCTGCAGAAAAATATGAAAAGATATTAAAGAGTTTTTTCAGACTTTCAGACAAAAAATTTCCTGAATTTGATCTTATTTTACTCGGAATGGGAAAAGATGGTCATACCGCCTCATTGTTTCCAGGAAGTAACTCTCTTAAAGAAAAAAAACATCTTGTAATCGCAACACGGAAAAAAGGGATGCCATTTGTTGAAAGAATTTCTCTTACCCTTCCGGTAATAAATAATAGTAAAAATATTATATTTCTTGTTACAGGGGAGGAAAAAGCAAAAACCCTTAAAAAGGTGATTGAAAACCCAAAATGTAACCTGCCATCATCTTTTGTCAAGCCGGTAAACGGTATTATTTATTTTCTTGTTGACAGACAAGCCGCTTCTTTATTTATAGAATAAATTATTTCAATGCATTTAACACTTCTTCATAATCTGGTTCCTTACCTATTTCCGGAACCAATTGTTTATAAATAATTTTAGATTCTTTATTTATAATAAAAACAGCTCTTGCTATTAATCCTTTTAATACACCATCCCCAATAATCACTCCATATTTTTCCATATCTCTATATCTGAAATCAGATAATACAGAAATATTCTTTACATTAAAACTTTCACAGAATCTATCCTGGGCAAAAGGTAAATCCATAGATATTACATTAACATCTATATCTTTAAATGTTGATAATAGCTCATTAAATTTTTTTGTTTCAATCTGGCAGACTGAGGTATCTAATGAGGGGACAGTAATTATTAATTGAACCTTTTCATTTTTGCCGCCCACTTTTTTTTCTTTCAGGCTTTTATCTACAACTATAATTTCACAGGCATTATCTCCGATATTTAATATTGGTCCTACCAGGGATATTTTATTCCCTTTAAACAAAACTGTTTCAGTCATTTTATGCCTCCTATTTAGAATTATTTTATTATTTTTTCCCTCTAAATATTTTTTAACATGGATAGTTTTGAATCTTTTGATGACACAATAGCATTATTATCAGGCCATTTAATATTAATATCAGGATCATTCCATATAATACCAGCCTCAAATTGTGGCATATATTCACAGGAGGTTTTATATTGTACTCCAGCAGTATCACTTAATGTTAAAAATCCATGGGCAAATCCTGTAGGGATATACAGCATATAATGATTATTTTCAGATAAAATAATACTAATCCATTTACCATAAGTCGGAGAATTTTTTTTGATATCAACCGCAACATCAAAGATTTCACCTTTTATACATTTTATAATTTTAGCCTGGGAATAAGGTTCTTTTTGAAAATGCAGTCCTCGTAAAACCCCTTTTATAGAATAAGAATAATTATCCTGAATAAATTCTTCTTTTATTCCATTCTTTTCAAAATCAGACTTTTTATAAATTTCCATAAAAAATCCACGGTCATCCTTAAAAATTTTTGGAACAATCAAAATAATTTCTGGGATTTGCATTTTTATAAATTCAAATGGCATTATCTTCTCCTATAATTTTTATCTATCCATTCTTTATATTTCCCTGTTGTTATGGTTTTAATCCAATCCATGTTATTTAGATACCATTTAATAGTTTGTTTTAATCCTTCTTCAAACGAAATCAATGGTTCCCAGCCAATATCTTTTTTAATTTTATCGCAATTAATTGCATATCTTCTATCATGTCCTGGCCTGTCTTTAATAAAAGTAATAAGTTTTTTATAATAATCTTTATCTTTCCCTGTTTCTTTTGCAATAATTTCACAAATTTTATTTACAAGCCTTATATTTTTCCATTCATTTTCTCCTCCAATATTATAGGTTTGTCCTATCTTACCTTTTTCCAATATACTGATAATTGCTCTATTATGGTCATCAACATAAATCCAATCCCTGATATTTTTTCCATCCCCATAAACAGGCAATGGTTTTTCCTCTATTATATTTAATATTGTAAGAGGGATTAATTTTTCAGGGAATTGGTATGGTCCATAATTATTGGAACAGTTTGATAATGTTACAGGTAGATTATAGGTGTAATAATATGCTCTAACCAGATGGTCTGCTGAGGCTTTACTGGCAGAATATGGACTTGCTGGTATATAAGGACTTGTTTCATAAAAATATCCTTTTGGGCCTAAAGAACCATATACTTCATCTGTGCTGATATGGTGAAATCTTTTGTTTTCTGTTTTATTCCAATATAAACGAGCGCATTCTAAAAGAGTAAATGTTCCCAGAATATTTGTCTGAATAAAATCTTTTGGTCCATAAATTGAACGGTCAACATGACTCTCAGCTGCAAAATGAACTACAGCATCAATCTGGTATTTTTTAAAAATTTCTTTTATTTTTTCATAGTCACAGATATCCGCATATTCAAAAAAATATCTTTTACCCCCAAAGAATTCTTCAATATCTTTGAGATTCAAAATATTTCCGGCGTATGTAAGTTTATCAACATTTATAATTATGCCATTGAACTCTTTCTGATGAAGAATAAGTCTTATAAAATTAGAGCCAATAAAACCTGCTCCTCCGGTTACCAGAATATTTTTAAAATCCATTACTATTTCCTTTTTCTAAAATTTTATTGAAAAAATTCTCTAAATTATGTTGCCAGTCATTAATCCTAAATTTCAATTCTTTTTTAACTTTGAAAGTATTAAAACAGGAATTTAAAGGTCTTCTGGCAAGAGTAGGGTACTGATAAGAAAAAATGGGATTTATCTGAATATCATCATTTATTAATCTATATTTTATACCATATTCTTTTATTGCAATTGCAAACTGATACCATGAAATTTGTCCATTATCCTGATATAGATAAACTCCAAAATTATCAGAATTATTTTTTATCATTTGAATTATATTTTCAGATAGATTATAGGTATAAGTAGTAGCGCCAATCTGGTCACTAACAATAGTTAAAGAGTTTTTTTCTTTCATTAATTTAAGCATTGTCCAAACAAAATTTTTCCCATAAATCCCATATAACCAGCTGATTCTGAAAATAAAATATTTTTTTATTTTAGATATAATTTCTTTTTCTCCCTGTAATTTTGTTTTTCCATATACAGATAAAGGATTTGTTTTATCTGTTTCCTGATAAGGTTCATTTTTTTTACCATCAAAAACATAATCAGTTGAAAAATGAATTAGTTTACATTCAATTTCATTTGCCAATTGTGCTAAATTAAGAGGTCCTTCAACATTTATCTTATACGCTATAGATTCTTCCTGTTCTGCTTTATCTACAGCAGTATAGGCTGCACAATTTATAATCCAGTCAATATGTTTGTTTATACTGAATTTTTTTATTTGTTCATAATCTGTTATATCTATATCTATATCACTTGAAACAAATTCAAGATTTTCTTTTTTAAGCATTTCATGTATTTCTTTACCAAGCATACCTTTACTGCCAATAAGCCATATCATTTTTGTTCCTCTTCTAATATGTGTGTTAAATATTTTCCATATCCGCTTTTATTTAAAAGTTCTATAATTTTCATAAGATGTGCCTTATCAATCCATCCATTTTTATATGCAATCTCTTCTATACAGGCAATTTTCAGACCCTGCCTTTTTTCTACCACCTCAACAAAATTACTTGCTTCAAGTAAACTATCATAGGTTCCCATATCAAGCCACGCAAAACCTCTTCCTATAATTTCCACAGATAATTTATTCTTTTTCAAATATTCCTGATTAACAGATGTTATTTCCATCTCATTTCTCCAGGAAGGTTTTATATTCTTTGCTATTTCAATTACTTTATTGTCATAAAAATATAAACCTACCACTGCATAATTGCTTTTTGGATTTTTAGGTTTTTCTTCAATACTAATAACCTTGCGGTTATTATCAAACTCAATAACTCCATATCTTTCAGGGTCCTTAACATAATATCCATATACAATTCCTACTCCTGATTTTTCTATCTTTTTAACACTATTCTGGAGCATTTCTGTTAGCCCATGGCCAAAGAAAATGTTATCTCCTAATATAAGGCATACAGAACTATTGCCAATGAATTTTTCTCCAATAATAAATGACTGGGCAATTCCCTGGGGTTTTGGTTGAATAGAATAATGAATATTTATGCCTAAATAATTACCATTTCCAAATAAGTTCTCAAATTTTGTAATATCCTCTGGTGTGGAAATTATTAAAATATCTCTTATACCTGCAAGCATAAGAATAGAAAGAGGGTAATAAATCATGGGTTTATCGTATACGGGTAATAGCTGTTTACATGTGACACGGGTAAGCGGATATAACCTTGTTCCGGAACCACCTGCTAAAATTATTCCTTTCATTTTATTATTTTAATCCATAATATAATTTTATAAAAAACTTTTAGATAATATTTCCTTTGTTTTTTTATCTAAGCCTGCATAATCCGTGAAATTTAGAACATCTCCAGTATATAACTCAAAACTTTGATTAAGAAATTTCGTTTCAAAATCTTTTTTAATTTTTATTTTATTCCATTTGTATTTATCAAATAAAAAAGCGATATCAAATGGGTCTTTTATATCTATTCTTCTTCCTGCTACATAAATTTTATTTAAAAATATATCATAATCTGATGATATTTTAATTTCCTGGTATTTTTCAATCTTATTAATATTTTTAAATGGGAAAAAAACAAAAGAAATTTTTATATTATCTATAAAAAAATCTATATTATCTACCCCTTTTTCTTCATTTTCTATTGTCAAAAATTTTCTTATTTTATATGAAAGATTATTAAATGAAAATGGTTTTTCATTAAAAAAATCAAGATCATATCTGATTCTATGCTGATATTTAAACATTAATGCTGTTCCACCGGCAAGATAAAATTTGGGGAATTTATTTTGTATTTTTTGTGCCATAAAAAACATTTTTTTAATATTATTTTTCATACCAGTATTTAATCCAGAATTTCACACCTCTTTTAATGTCAGGATATTTTAAGGAAATAGTATAAGTTTCTTCAGGATATTTTTGAAAAATCCATTTTATATCATTATAATTACCATAAGTTAAAATTCTTTGTATTAGTTTTTCTAAAATAATTTTTTTGTCTTTTGGATGTTTATCCCAAATGAATTTTTGATATTTAGCGGGGATTATAATTTTTTTAGTATAGGTTATTGGTAATCTTTTAAATTCATTAAGAATTTTTGTTTCCATTTATCTTTTCACTATAATAATAAAATTGTTTTTATATTGCTTTATTATATCATAAAAATTTACCTGTTTATTATCAACATTAAAAACCCAAGAAAAGTTATTATCCAGCCCTGATATAAACGAAGATGTTTTGCTTTGGAATTTTTGGAAATAAATGCTCCTATTTGAGAACCTGTTATTGCCCCGATAGTTAATGGAATTAAAAATACCAATATTTTGGGGGAAAATTTAATATAAGAAAAATGTACTAAACTTCCTATCATTGAAGTTAAAGGCATTACAAAAATTATAGTTGAAAATGCTATTCTTGGTGGAATTTGTTCTATTGCAGTTAAAAATGTTCCGGTAATTCCACCTATTCCTATTCCAAGAAGTCCGGAGATAAATCCTGCTATAAGTGAAAAGATTCTTATGGAAAAAGGACTTTTAATAACATAATTATGAATATCTTCTGTGATGGTTTTACTTTGTTTCTTTGTGGCAATTACAGAAAAAAGTCCTATACATATAATTATAAAACCAAAAATATTTGTAAACTGTTTGACTTCAACAAATTTACTGATAACAGACCCAAGTATGACTCCGGGAATAGCAAAAAGTGCTATCATCAGATAAAGATTTTTATCAACTGCCTTTTCCTTGAAAAATCTGATTGAACCTCCTAAGGTGCTTGCAATAATTGTAAATAAACTTAATCCACTGGCTTCTATGGGATGTAAATGCATATAAAATAAGAAAAAAGGAATAAGAAGAATTCCTCCTCCTATACCAATAGCATTTCCAATAATCCCTACAATCATAGAGGTGGTAAAAAGAATAAAATTTATAAAAATCAGATGTATATTCATAATAATTTTTAACTAATCCGCCGGGAAGTCCCCATCCGATAGGTCTATCCCTTACCCACATCTTTTTAGGAAATATAGAATAATTATAATTTGAATTTTTTAGATTTAAAATTTTTCTTTTTTCTACATCTTTTCAATATCAAAAGATTTTTATTTTCAATTAACCATTCAAATTTTTCTCCCTTTTTAATATTGATAGCCTGAGCAATAGAAGATGAAAGATTAACATAAAAAGATTTATTGGTAGAAAAATATTATTTATCTTTTTCTATTTCTATAAAAAGATTTACAAAGTAAACCGGGTATTACATAGCCCACAATTTTTAGAAGACTTTGCAAATTTAAAGGATATTTAAGAAAACTTTTTAAAAACCAGATACCGGCTTTTTTAAATTCTTTAAGTTTAAGATAATTTTTTCCAATCCTATAACATATAGTAGATGCAAATTTTTTTCTTAAGGTATTTTTATGCTTTGTATAAATTAGAATATTATCGTTTATTGATTTAATTAAAGATATTGTAACAGATGCTGAATCTTTGTATAAATATCTGATTATAAGGGGTTTGTTTATAGATATTGTTTTTAACTGGAACATTTTAAATCGTACTTGAATCTCTGTATCATCTATCGTATAAAATCTCTCATCAAATAATCCTATTTTGTCAAAACAGGATTGTTTTATTAATATCTGCTGTAAGAAAATATCAGGAATTTTTTTTAAAGATGTTGTGTCTGTATATATATTATATTCATATCTTTCACAGACTGAAATATCCCTATCTGGATTATTTATTAAACTATTTACCTGTTTTTCTATTTTTTCAGGTAAAAATTCATCATCATGGTCCAAAAATCCTATAAATTTCCCTTTTGCAATTTTTAGTCCTACATTTCTTGTAGCTGGTATTCCTTTATTTCTTTCGTTTTTTATATATACTATTCTTTCATCTTTAAAGATTTTTACCACTTGTTCTGTGTTATCTGTAGAACCATCATCAATAATAATAATTTCAAGATTTTTATATGTCTGATTAAGGCAACTATTAATAGCCCTTGGTAATAAATCAGCTCTATTATAAGTGGGGATAATAATACTTACAAGTGGGTATTGATTATTGTTCATTATTTGTTTTTAAATATATCAGGCCTATTTACCATTAATATTTTTAACATTTAAATATAAAAGTATATTTGTTTTTTATATCAATAAAATTTATTATATCATAATTGATAAGTCAATAAGGCTTTGACTAAACCAAAATCAAATGAAATTCGTCAAAGATAATAGAGAGAGAGAAAATAAATTAGAACAGGCTTATTATAAATATGCCCAGGGTCTTTATAATACAGCTTTCAGGCTATTGCAAAATAATGAGGATGCCCTTGAAATAATACAAGAAACATTCTTAAAGGCATTAAATGGTTTTTCTCTATTTAGAAATGAAGCAAAGATTCAGACATGGCTTTATAGAATTGTTATAAATCTATGTTATGATAGACTTAAAAAAGATAATAGAATCACATATATTCCTGAAGAAAAAATAATTTTTCATATAGATAAAAATATATCTGCTACAGACCCGGAGTTTACAAAAGAACAGGAAGAAAAAATTTTAAAGATTAACAAGGCTATTGAAAGTTTGACATTAAAACAAAAAACAATTTTTACACTTAAGGTTTATAATGAGCTATCTTATGAAGAGATAGCAAAAATAATGAAAGTTAAAGTGGGCACAGCAAAGGCGACATTTTTTCAGACAGTGGGAAAATTAAAAAATATCATTGAATTAATGGAGAAAAAAAATGAGATTAATGAGATTTAGAAAAAAAACTATAGAGAAAAAAGATATAGAAGAACCCGATGATATAAAAGAGCTGCTATTCCTTGCAAAAAAAATTGAAGTTCCCCAATTCTCTGAATCTTTTTGGAAAATGCAGTATAATAAGATTTATGAACAATGGGAGAGCAAAAAGGCATCTTACAGAGTAAAAAAATTATTTGCAAGGGTAATCCCTTTGATTTTATTTGCTGTTTTTTCTGTGTATTTTATCAGATTTTTTATTTTTAACCAGACAGGTAATAAAAATATTTCCTATGAATCAATATCTGTTTTATCACAGGAAACAGAAATTCCTGATAGTCATACTTTTGGTATTGAAAACACAGAAGACAGGGTTTTCCCAATCAGGGATTTTGTAGATTTTTTTAATTATGCACCTGCGAATATGCAAAATGCAATAATAAATGATGTCCTACAATCCAAATAATTTTTTATAAAAATAACTAAACTATTTTTGAAGTATTTTAGTCTTAATATTAAATAGTATCAGTGAATTCTTACAGGTACAGGAGATGATAAAAAAATGAAAAAATTAATTTTGTTTGCGATAATAATTTTATTATTGTTTTTTATTCCAAAAAGTTTTGCAAATCCAACAGGAAACTGGTTTTCAGATTGGTTTTCAAAAAATAATAATCCTTCCTATAATATAAAACATAAAATTGTATGGCAGCTTAAAACAGCAATGAAAATAAGAAGACAAATGAGGGATATCAGAATAAAAACAATTAAATCCAACCCCCAGTTAAAACAAGATTTTGAACAAATAAGACTACTTGCTGCACATCTTCATAAAATTCTTTCTAAAAAATTAAAATATAACAAAAAATATCAAAATCTTAAACAACAGCTACAAACAATCCGTAAAGAATTGCAGAAAGAAAGAAAATATTTAAAAAATTAAAAGTATGCAGAGGAGGTGAAAAAAATGAGAAAATTATTTTTAATAGCCGGTGTGCTACTTTTCCTGGGTTTGGTTGTAAAAAGTTATGCAGACCCAATGGGTTCTGGCTGGAGTAATTCTAAACATCAGCATATGGGGAAGATGGGACAACCAGCAGGTATGTGGGGAATGCAACGAATGCAGAAAGGGTCTATGATGCAGATGTGGAAAATAAAAAAAGATATTGCAACCAACTGTAAATATGTTATGAAAATAAAGGCTCAAATGGGAAAACTTAAGATGCAAACTATTATGTCAGACCCTAAACTTAGAAGAGAACTTATCAGAATAAAAATGCTGGAGAAAAAGCTTAATAAAGATACTTCCGCAAAACTTCAGAAGAATCCACAATATAAAATGGATAAACATTGGATGCAGATAATTCATAAAAGATTACAGAAAGATGTGAAAATGGAAATGCGGCTACAGATGCGGATGATTAATAATATGATGTGGTAAATATAGGATTATAATATAATCTCCCCTAAGGTAATCGTCTTAGGGGAGATTAGAAACAGAATAAAAGGAGACATAACATATGTCTGAAAAAATTAAAAAATCAGTTTTTGGTATATTATTTATTTTTATAGTGGGTTTTATACTGGCTTTAAGTGGCTGTACTACTTATTATGGACAACCCCCATATTCTGTAAATTATGTTCAGCCTGTTTCTCCTCAAGGTTATGTGGTTGCTTCTGCCCCAACTTTTGTTTTTTCTACAAATGGAATTAATGTTTATTATTATCCTGCTTTACAAACTTATCTATACTTATATAATGGATTTTATTACAGATGGTTTAATGGTGGATGGGTTTATGCACAGGTATATTCCGGTCCATGGTTTCCTCGTGCTATAGGTGTATCTCTTCCTTTTCCTTTACGTTATGGACCTCCTGTGCCTGTAGTTTCATATCAACCATATTTTGTATGGTGGAAAGCAAATATTGGTCCATGGTATAGGGCCCATTATCCACAATGGTGGAATATACATCATCCTTTTTTAAACCATTATAATTCATGGCAGAACCATATAAGAATATATAGAGGTCATATACAGCAATTATATCCAATGAGAAGAGGGCGGCCGGCAGTAGGGCCAGAAAGAGGACCTGCAAATAGATATAATAGATAAATTATTCCAGAAGAATAAAAAATTTATGCAGAAATATATGGTTTGATTTTATCAAGTAGTGCAGATTTTCCAATGGCGCCAGTTATTCTTTCAGTTTCTTTGCCATCTTTAAATATAATAAAGGTGGGAATGGAAAAAATCTGATATTTGGATGCAATATTTGAATATTGGTCAACATTAACTTTTGCCACTAAAATTTTTCCTTCTAATTCTGTAGATAGTTCTTCTATTACAGGTTCCATCATTCTGCAGGGACCACACCAATCAGCAAAAAAATCAATAAGAGATACTCCTTGTGCTATTGTACTATCAAAATCTTCATCTGTTAAAAATTTCATATAATTTCTCCCGTGTTAAAAAAGTGTTTCTTTATATTCTTCAATTTTTATTTCTGTTTCCGGTATATTTAATTCTTTTTTTAATTCAATATCACCAGGTTTTTGTGTTTTTATACTTTCTAACCAATTACAATATTCACATTTTTCTGATGGTTGAGGCACAGGATGTTCTATACATTCAATAATATTATGCACTATTAATGGAATCTGGTCAATTTCATTTTTGACCTCTAATTTTTTTAAATCATTTTCAAAATCCAGCCATTTTTTTTCACTATTATAAACAGGATAATAATAGGCAAGATATCCATAATTCTGAATTTTTTTAAATTTTTCTTCCAATAGTTTGATATAAACAGCAATCTGTATCTTATATGTAGGATGGATATTCTGAACACTTTCAACTTTTTTATTTTTGGTTTTATGGTCAAACGGAACATAACTGCCATCATTTAATTGAACAGCTTCATCTAAATGGCCATAAAGTATTACTCTGGAATTAAAGTTTGCATACATTGTTTTAGGCAGAGTGGATATTAATTTGCCGGAAATTTTTCCTTCAAGAAAATCAGGTATTTTACCAATATTTCTGTAGTAATCAAAAAGTTTTTTTATTTCTGTATCAACTCCAATTGTAATAGATGGCATAGGTCCTCTTGGCCTATAGATTTTTTTATTTGTTGCAAACCAAAAACATCTTGGACATTCCAGGAAGAGGTTTATACCTGATGGTGAAAGAAATATTTTTTCCATTTTTTCTCCAGTGAAATTATTATAACCAATATATTTATTATATCACAATTATAAGAAACAAAGCGGATCTTGTTGATAAAAATCCCTGGTAAGACAGTGGGTTAAAGCTCTGCATCCATAACATTTTTCAACTTTACATGTTTTACATTTCCCTTTTAGATTCTTTCTTTTTCTTAAAGAGGAAACAAAAGAATGTGCCCAGATATCTATAAATTTTTGTTCTATTAGATTTCCTATGGGTAGATTAAATCTTCTGCAGGGATATACTGTCCCATCTCCCATTAAGGCGCATCCATTTTTTCCTACTATACATTCAGAACCAAATATTTTCCAGTTTTTATCTTTTTTTAACATAAAACCTCTGTATGGCAAAATAGGTTCTAATCCTTCATCAAATCCACATCTATATAGTAAATATTCACAGATAAATTTCCAGGAATCAAGAGATACAATTTCCTGCTGGGATATTTTTCCCTGTCCCATAGGGAAAAATCTTTCTATAATGAATCCTGATAGACTAAATTTTTCCACTAAATCAAATAAAAGAGGAACCTGGGAAACATTATTTTCCATAAGAGTAAAAATAAGCATCTTTTCTTCCGGGAAATTTTTTAAACCTTCAAGGATGTGTAAGAATTTTTCAAAACTATAGCCTCTAAAATATTCATAGGTGGTTTTTTCACAACCCTCACAGGAAATTTTTATTATTTTTAATTTTTTATATAAAGAAAGTTTTTTTATTTTTTTTTCATCAAGTAATGTTCCATTTGTGATAAGTCCTGTTTTTTTTACAAATTCAGATTCTTCAAGTAGAGTGAGTATTTCCCAGAAATAAGGAAAAATAAGAGGTTCTCCTCCAGTAATGTCTACTGTAAGGGCTTTCTTATATTTTTTTAGAAATTCTGATAGATTTTCTATCTCTTTTTTTAAAAAATTTAAAGAGACTTTTTCTCCAGTATTATAATCTTCCTGGTAACAGTGTTTACATCTTAAATTACAAATATTACTTAAATGCCATTGTATATGAAAAGTTTTCATGGATTTAGTTTGAGATTATTTATGTCAATATTTATTTTTTTCATTGATAATTTTATATCCTCTGGAATTGGAGCCTTAAATGTTAAAAATTCATTTGTAACAGGATGATAAAAAGATAAAGAATAGGCATGAAGGGCCTGTCTGTCAATAAGAATACTTTTTTCACCATATTTTTCATCTCCTAAAATAGGATAACCCAAAAAAGAAAGAACAAGCCGTATTTGGTGTGTTCTTCCTGTGATAGGATGTGCCTGGATAATGCTATATTCTTCTGATATAGCAAGAACCTTTAGATATGTTAAAGATGGTTTTCCATCAGAAAAATTTATACTCCTTTTTGTGGGTTGCTTTTTTGAGGCATTTAAAGGAAGAGAAATTTCTTTGGTTTCTGAAGGAAAAATTCCTTTAACAATAGCAATATAATATTTTTTCACTTTTCTTTCTTTAAATTGATTTATTAAATTCCAGTATGCCATATCTGTTTTAGCAAAAACAATTGCTCCGGAAGTGTCTTTATCCAGTCTATGGACAACCCCTGGTCTTAAAGGAAGACCGATACAAGAAAGTTTTGTATGATAAAGAATAAAGTTTATAATGGTTCCTGTTAAGATTTTAGTTGTTGGATGTGTAAGTGTCTTTGGCGGTTTGTTAATAACTATTATTTCTTCATCTTCAAATAAGATATCAAGATTGTATTTTTGTGGCAGTATAGTTGATTTAATGCTATTTACAGATTCCTTAATTATTATTTTGTCATTTTTTTTTAATTTTACAGATGGTTTAACTATAGTACCATTAATACTTATATTTCCACTTTCAATTTCTTTTTTTATATATTCTCTGGATAAAAAAATTTCTTTAACAAGAAATTTGTCTATTCTTACAGGGGCAGTTTCTGTATATATTATTTCTTTCACTGGTGTGTTCTTGCAAGGTCTTTTATTAAAGCAAGAGCTATAACATTTCTTTGTATCTGGTTGGTTCCTTCATATATTTGTGTTATTTTGGCATCTCTCATCATTTTTTCAACAGGGTATTCCTTCATATATCCATATCCGCCAAAAATTTGTACTGCATCTACTGTAGTTTTCATTGCCACATCTGAAGCCAAAACTTTACACATCGCAGATTCTTTGGAAAATTCTTTTGACCCGGAATCAATAAGTCTTGCTACTGAATAGGTAAGGGCTCTTGCAGACTCAATCTGAATAGCCATATCAGAAAGCATATGACTTACAGCCTGAAACGAACTGATAGGTTGTCCAAACTGTTTTCTTTGATGGGCATATTCCAGAGCCGCTTCAAAAGCACCTTTTGCTATACCTAATGCCTGAGATGCAACTCCTGGTCTGCTTACATCAAAAGTTTTCATTGCAACGAGGAATCCCATGCCTTCTCTTCCCAGTATATTATCTTTATGTACTTTACAATTATTAAATATAAGTTCTCTTGTTGAAGATGCCCTTATGCCAAGTTTTTTTTCTTTTTTACCGAAAGTAAAACCTTCCATTCCTTTTTCAAGGATGAATGCTGTGGCTCCTCTTGCCCCTTTTTTAGGGTCTGTCATAGCTATTACTGTATATGTTTCAGCCTCCCCACCATTTGTTATCCATTGTTTTGTGCCGTTTAAAATATAATAATCCCCATCCTTTGTAGCAGAAGTTTTTATTCCCCCGGCGTCACTTCCTGCCTCAGGTTCAGTAAGTGCAAAAGCGGCAATTC
The DNA here is from genome assembly GCA_021800535.1 of bacterium. Taxonomy (GTDB): domain Bacteria; phylum Ratteibacteria; class UBA8468; order B48-G9; family DTJG01; genus JAMDAS01. The sequence continues at coordinate 34,728 of JAJYYV010000006.1, forward strand.
TTTCTCCTTTTGCTAGGGGGACAAGATATTTTTGTTTCTGTTCTTCTGTTCCAAACAAAAGAATTGGAAATGTTCCAAGGGCAGAAGCTGCAACAGTAAGCGCTATACCTGAGCATGCAGCACTTAATTCCTCTATTACAAGACAGAGTTCAAGTACTCCATAGCCCATACCACTATATTTTTCAGGTATATATACTCCAAAGAGGTCTGATTGGGCAAAAATTTTTATAAATTCTCCTGGGAATTCTTCTGTTTCATCATAATAACTTCTTTTTGGCAAGATTTTTTCTTTTGCAATCTGATGTGCCAGATCCTTTATCATTTTTTGTTCTTCTGTTAAAAGATAATCCATTATTATTCTCCTATATTAATTTAGTAAAAAATAATAAAATAGTCATAATAAAATAGTCTAAGAATTTTATACTTTTTTTGCTTAAACTGTCAAATTTTTACGTGAAGACAATCTCAAAAAGTTACCCTATGTAATTTGATGCAATAATCCAAATCAATCTTCAAAATGTCTGGTAGAAGCATCCAGTATGGTAATACCGACAAGTTCTTTACCTCTGTACCGGAAAAGTATGCCATTTTTTTCCATTTCTGAATCGGTTGCTTTTTGGGGTTTTCTCATGCTTATGTAAAGAACATCAGCATCAGTATCGTAATCAATCCACATTCTTTTTGCCGGCAATTTTAAAAGATGAGATGTCGCCTTGAAAACTTCGTCAATTATCATAGGGGTCATCATCGTTTTTGCCATAGTATTATCTCCTTATTCAATTTCAGTTTAGTAGTAAAATATGCAGTTATAACAAAGCCATCTTTTCCGTCAATTTCTTTGTAGACTACGACTAAAAATTTATGCACATCAAATTTCTTCACTGCTAAAAAAGCGGTACAATATCCTTTCAAAATCCAATCAGGGTCTTCAATGGCATTTAGTATATCATCAAAATAACCGGAAAGGTCATCATGGTTTTCAGTAATATGGACCCACCGTTCATAAGGCAATCTTATTGGTACGTTATTCTTTGATAAGGACTGTTCCATATTGTAGTATTATACTGTGTCGGTTTGGTTTCGGTCAAGTGAATGTATGAGTTGAGTACATATAGATAACACTTTTTTATCTGATTTTTATCTGAAATTTGAATTAAAAATTCTTTTATCTAAAGTAAGAGACAAGATATGTATTATTCCTTTTATTTTTATAGTATAATAATGGTATTAGGTTTACAAATATTTTGAATTATGGAAAAAGAAAATAAAAATGTTTGGGTGGAAAATTTTATTAAATTATTTAAGAACAAAATTATTTCATGGAGTATGCAAACCGTGTTGCAAAATCTCATTATTGCACATAAAGATTTAGACAAACAAACTCTTCCCCCAGGTGTAAAACTTGTACAAAAACCTATTAAAGGTCCAAGGGTTATAAATCGGTCAGATAGACCTTATGGTTATACATCTTTAACTCCTATCGTTTGGCCTAAAGATGGGTTACATACAACAAGATTTGTTCAGTTGATTTGTGTATTAGAAGGACGTGCGATTTTGCAGATTTGGGATAAACTACTTTATATTGAAGAGGGCCATTTTATTTTATGTCCGCCTGATATACCACGAGGTGAACCTGCTTTTGAAATATTATATAACAAATCAAAGAAATCCATATACAAATTTGATGAATATAAACTTTTGTGGTTTACAGGGTTTGGTAATGGGGTACGAAGTTGGATTTCCCGTTATACAGATGGAAAATTTTATGTTTTTCAGCCAGAAGAGAATTTTTTTATAATAAATCCAATAGCGTCAATGTTACTTCAAAAAATCAATGAAATCATAGAAAAAGATATATCTTATTTTATAGCAAATGGTTCAAGTCTGCTTACAGCATTTTTACAGATTATTATGTTTCAACTGGAACAAGAAGGTCCTATATTTCCAAATTCAATTGTTGAATTGAGTGGTGGAATTAGAAACAATCAAAATATTCAGGACCCGATGTTAATGGCTGTTAACTATATTAAAAGTCATTTAAACGAACCGCTTACAATGAAGGATGTAGCACAACATGTGTATATGTCGCGTTCCAATTTTGCCAAACATTTTCCTGTATTTATAGGAAAAACATTTGCTCAATTTCTCACTGAAGAGCGGCTGAAAACTGCAAAAATACTTTTGCGTGATACTGAATGGAGTATAAAGGAAATCAGTATAATTATAGGTTTTAAACATCCAATGTCATTTTTTAAAATGTTTAAATGTCAGACAGGTATAACCCCACGAAATTTTCGTTATCAATCCCGTAAACAAAATAAATATTTCAAACGACGTATTAGGTGAAATTTTTTCTGCGATACATTAAAATCTATATCTATAATATCAAATTGAGACTATAAGTTATTGAATTGGACTATAAGTTATTGAAATGATATGGATAATATTGTATAAATTAAATAGGATAAAAATTTACTGGATATTTATAATTTTATAAAACAGAAAAAATAAAGGGGCAAGAATGAAATCTTTGTGGATAAAAGTTTCAATAATTTTATTAAGTGTTTGTTTTTTGTCTTTTTCAAAAATACAGGCAGGAGAAAGAATTATGCTTGTAAAAAATGGAGTGGCAAAATCAACAATAGTAATTTCAACTAATCCAACACAGGTTTCTCAATTTGCTGCAGATGAATTGCAGTACTGGATTAAAAAAATAACAGGAGTAAAATTGCCTATTGTGTATGATAATGCAAAAATACAGGGCAATAAAATACTTATAGGGGAAAGTAAATATACCAAAATATTTGGATTGAGCAATAATAAATTTCAAAATCAGCAATATTCAATAAAATTTTATCCACACACAATAATTCTAATAGGTAAAGATTCCCAGAAGAGGTGTAATGTTATATATCCGACAACATTAACCCAATGGCAAAAAAATCCTGATGCTTATAACACATGGCCCGGTAATTTTCAGAAACAGGGAAGTTTATATGCCACTTATGATTTTTTAACTAAATTTTGCGGAATAAAATGGATAAATCCCACTATATATGGAACAGTATGTCCTGAACAAAAATCTTTAATAATTGATGGGAAAAATCTTACAAGGAAACCATTTTTTATTTATAGGGCTTATCCTAATTATTATAATCTTAATCAAAATATTTGTCTGTGGCCCGCAGGAACTAAAGGATTCAAAAAATATGAGAAAACAGCTTATGGTAAAATGTTGCCATATCAAACATCTCTTATAAGATTATTTTTTCTAAGAATGAAAGATGGCGGAGAAATGTATAATGTTAACCATTCTTTGTATGGTTATTATGACCGTTTTTGGGAAAAAAGCAAAGACCCCAATTTGGCCAAATTTTTTGTGCAAAAACGACCTGAATATTTTGCCCGGGGATACCAGGGTAAGCCTCCCCAGTTGAATTATTCCAGTAAAGCATTAATAAAACAGGTTATTAAAGATGGAAGGAATTATTTTGATGGTAAAAAAACAGGCGCTCAATTGGATATTTTCTGGCAACCGGTTTTACCAAATCCTTTTCCTGTTGTGCCAATGGATGACACAAATTTTTCCAAAGATAAAGAATCTCAAAAATGGATAGCAAAAGGTAAAGATAGAAATGCTGATTCAAAAGATAGCGATTATATTTTTCATTTTGTAAATAAAGTGGCAAAAGGATTATTAAAAACTAATCCAGACCAAAAGGTTGGCGCGCTTGCATATGCTTCTTATATGGGGGTTCCTGATTTTAAACTTGAACCCAATATAGTTGTTGAGTTTTGTTTTTGGAATAACAGAATGCCATATAATAAAGGATATCAAAGAAATTTAAAACTTTTGAAAGAATGGTATAAGAAATCTCAGAGAGATAAGTTTTTATTAGGTTTATGGCTTTACCCCACATTTCCACAGGAAACTGCAGATGATTATGGATTTTATTGTTTCCCTGGATTTTTTGCAAATACAATAGATAAACAATTCAAACTATTTGAAAAATATCATATATTTGGGATGTTTCAATGTGGTTATGGGCAGGATGTTGAAGTATATGTAACCTTTAGACTTATGGATAATCCAAACCTTAATATTAACAAATTACTTAATGATTATTTTACCGGACTTTATGGCAGTGCTGCAGAACCAATGAAAAAATTATATCTTTACATTGAAAAAATATATACAAATCCGGTAAATTATCCTTCAAATGCCGGAATGCAAACTGCGCAAATAGCATGGGGAGACCTTGGAACAAAAAGCAGAATGGAAAAAATGGATAAATTCCTTAAGGAAGCAGAAAGAATGGCAAAAACAAAAAAAGATAAAACAAACATTTTGCTTTTTAAAGAATCCATCTGGAGTTATATGAAAGCAGGATTTGCCCAGTATCAAGAGATACTAAAATCTTCTATTCCTGTTATTTATGGAGTAAAAATAAAAAATATAAATGGTGATTTATCAAAGGTTGACTGGAAAAAAGGATATAAAATTAAAGATTTTTATGAAGGGGGCAGTGATAAAAAATCATTACAAAATCTTGAAGCCATGGTTTTATATGATAACAATTATTTATATTTAGAACTTATAGATTCTTGTAATACATCAAAACTTTCTTCTTCAGCTGTTATATTTCCTTATGATGACTGGGAATTATGGATTGCAAAACATCGTGGAGATTTAGCATACAGACATATAGCCATAAATCCAAGAGGACAGATTGTAGTATTATCAAAAGAAATCAACTCTAAATCAGATATAAATATACAAAATAGTGGAATAAAAAAAATATCAGAAATAGAAAAAAATAAATGGATAACAAAGATAGCCATACCATTTAAAAAAATGTTTACTGGTGGAGTTAAAAAAGGACATAATATATATTTAAATATAACAAGGATAGAATCGCCTGCAATATCCGATAAAAATGGAATAGATATATTGACTTTTCCTTCATTTACAGATTTGCATCAAACTAATAGGCTTGCAGAACTTAAACTAAATTTATAAAACAAAATAGGGAGGATTAAATGAAAAAATGGATTGTTTTAATAATAATTGCATTGATAGCAATTACCTTCTTTAGTTTATTTAAAAATCGTATATGTATGGCTAAAACTGAAACAAATAATATTCCACTTCAAGGACCATTATATGCTTTTGCATGGTCATCTCCACAACCCAAAAACGCTTCAAATATTATTCCAATGCTCTGGGTGGATAATCCTGTTACATCAAACAGTATTGCAAAACTTGCCCGTCAAAGCCGAAAATTACCTGATGGCAAAGCAGTGATGTTTATATTCAACTTTGAAAATTTATATTATCATGGTCTTCTTAGCAACCCAAAAGATTTCTGTAGAACTGTAAATGGAAAACTAACTAATTATCCCAGTCCATGGCTTAAGTATGGGACAGATACTCTAAAACAAGCCGCAATCAAATTTTTCCGACAATATAAAAATGATGGAGGAAAACTGAATTATTTAATACTGGATTTTGAAAATGGTCTTTCTAACTGGCAATTAAATGATGTACAAATCAGGGCAATACAAAATGACCCTCGCAGTAAGAAACTTGCAAAGGAATTAGGTTTCACTGATTTTACAAGCATAGAACAGTTTGCTCAAAACAACAATTATCTAAAATGGAATGCAGTTATGGGTAAAATTGTTGCCCATGCTTTAAATGCATCATTATTTTATGCAGCGCGACGATATTTTCCTGGTGTAAAAGGAAGTAATTATGGATATAGTATAATGACTCCCCAAAATGCTTTATGGGCTCCGGATTTAAACGGACATCCGCAATATAGTTATTCTTATGTTGGCACATACGGAAGTGATGTATTTTATCCTAATATTGGAGCTCTGGCTTTATATAAACTAACAGGTACAACTAAAACTTATGTTGGAAATAGTAGTGAATCTTATGGCAGAAGTTCTTTTGCTGTATTGCGCTGGGAAATAAATACAATGCGTGCTGAAAAAAGGTCAAGTAATGTGCCTGCATTACCATGGATTGCATCACCATATAATGGACTCAATCCGCAATTCAATAAAAGTCCTTATTATAATGAGCTAATTTATCATCTGGCTTTGTGCGGAGCATCCAATTTCCTTTTATTTAATCCGCATCCATGGTTGAAGAGCCAAAATCCAAAACATTGGGCAACTGATGCTGATGACCTTAGATTAAACAATATTTTATATAAAATAAATAAGAAATTTGATAATTATATACGAAAACCAGTTACCCTTGCTCCTATTCCATGGAATAGTAAAATTATGGTTTCAGGTATGCAAATTGGAAATAATAAAATATTATGGAGGATAACCGTTGCTCCTACAGTGAAAACAGTCCATATAATTATAAATAAAACCTCTAAAACTATTCATCTAAAACCTGGACAGGTTGGTTTCTGGTACTATACCAGACCCAATCAAAATGTCTTTATAAATTATAAGAATTTAAAGATAACATTATAGAACATAAAAAATAAAAGGGGGTGAAAAAAGGATGAAACAAATTATAAAAGAAAAAGCAGATAATAATACAGAAAAGGAGGAAAAAAACATGAAAAAACAAGAGAAAAGTAAAAAAGGCTTTACCCTTATAGAGTTATTGGTGGTAATAGCCATCATAGCTATTTTGGCAGCAATGTTACTACCGGCTTTGGCAGCAGCAAGGGCAAAAGCAAGAGAAGCAGTAGGTATGAGTAATTTAAAACAAATAGGACTTGCTGTAGCAATGTATGAGAATGATTATAATGGTTATATACCAGACAATGTAGGGAGCAATGTCCCTGATCGAAGCTACTTAGTTAATTGGCTTTCCTGGGTGGAGGTTCTGCTTCCTTATTGTGGTTATCAGGGGAAATTATGGATAGCCCCAAATTCTCCTTTTTCAGCAGGGGATAATACTATGGCACAGGCATGTGCATTATATCAAAAAAATGGGTATGACAATGGTTCTTTGTGGACAGCCTGTTTTGATTATCAAACAGTAGGTATTGATGCGGATGAATTTACTCCCTGGGGTCCACCTGTGAATATATCTGGAGTGCACTGGCCGTCTCAGTTAATTTATGCAGGAGATTGTTTATCAGGTGCAGGAGGATATGGTTTTCCAGCAGGAAACCAGGCTTGGGGAAGTACAGGAGGTGTTTATGGCACCCCGTATCCTAACGAGGGTAATATGAATGGCGGTTTTTATCCATGGGAAGGTCCTAATCCAGGAGATTATCAAGCAAATTTTATAAATCTTTTATTTATGGATGGTTCAGTAAGAAGCGTATCGTATACTGACTTATTAAGTTGGTGGGATGTCTCTGGAGGGACTCAAGGTTGGTATCCTACTCCTCCAGATAGCCGTTATTGGGACTCCAATAGCAAATAATATTTTATTTTAATCAATTGTTGAAAGAATAACAGGTAAATACCCAGTCAAGTTTATTGGCTGGGTATTTATTATAATAATCTTAGAAATGAAGACTGGAAGGAGACTATTATGAAAAAATGGATTATTTTTACAATAATTATATTATTTGGTTTTTTAGAAAATCATGTATGTATGGCTAAAACTGAAACAAATAATACTTTACTTCAAGGGCCCTTATATGCTTTTTCATGGACATCTCTTGCCCAAAAAGATTCAAATATTATTCCAATGCTATGGGTAAGTAATTCTATGACATCCAGTGGTTTCAACATAGAATCTTCATTTACTAATTCCAATAATAATTTAAGGTATCCTATTACATCCAGTAGTATTGCAACGCTTGCCCGGCAAAGCCGAAAATTACCTGATGGCAAAGCAGTGATGTTTATATTCAACTTTGAAAATTTATATTATCATGGTCTTCTTAGCAACCCAAAAGATTTCTGTAGAACTGTAAATGGAAAACTAACTAATTATCCCAGTCCATGGCTTAAGTATGGGACAGATACTCTAAAACAAGCCGCAATCAAATTTTTCCGACAATATAAAAATGATGGAGGAAAACTGAATTATTTAATACTGGATTTTGAAAATGGTCTTTCTAACTGGCAATTAAATGATGTACAAATCAGGGCAATACAAAATGACCCTCGCAGTAAGAAACTTGCAAAGGAATTAGGTTTCACTGATTTTACAAGCATAGAACAGTTTGCTCAAAACAACAATTATCTAAAATGGAATGCAGTTATGGGTAAAATTGTTGCCCATGCTTTAAATGCATCATTATTTTATGCAGCGCGACGATATTTTCCTGGTGTAAAAGGAAGTAATTATGGATATAGTATAATGACTCCCCAAAATGCTTTATGGGCTCCGGATTTAAACGGACATCCGCAATATAGTTATTCTTATGTTGGCACATACGGAAGTGATGTATTTTATCCTAATATTGGAGCTCTGGCTTTATATAAACTAACAGGTACAACTAAAACTTATGTTGGAAATAGTAGTGAATCTTATGGCAGAAGTTCTTTTGCTGTATTGCGCTGGGAAATAAATACAATGCGTGCTGAAAAAAGGTCAAGTAATGTGCCTGCATTACCATGGATTGCATCACCATATAATGGACTCAATCCGCAATTCAATAAAAGTCCTTATTATAATGAGCTAATTTATCATCTGGCTTTGTGCGGAGCATCCAATTTCCTTTTATTTAATCCGCATCCATGGTTGAAGAGCCAAAATCCAAAACATTGGGCAACTGATGCTGATGACCTTAGATTAAACAATATTTTATATAAAATAAATAAGAAATTTGATAATTATATACGAAAACCAGTTACCCTTGCTCCTATTCCATGGAATAGTAAAATTATGGTTTCAGGTATGCAAATTGGAAATAATAAAATATTATGGAGGATAACCGTTGCTCCTACAGTGAAAACAGTCCATATAATTATAAATAAAACCTCTAAAATTATTTATCTAAAACCTGGACAGGTTGGTTTCTGGTACTATACCAGACCCAATCAACATGTAAAATTCTTACTTAAAAAGTTGGCTATGTAATTTGATGTAATAATTGAAATCAATCTTCAAAATATCGGGTAGAAGTATCCAGTATGATAATCAATCCACATGCATTTTGCCATAATAAATCTACCAGAAAATATCCATTAAACGAGTAGAAAGAGGGGAATAATGATAATTTATAGGTGATTTTTTATTTTTATGTTATAATATAAATTCAAATAAATAACCATGGAAAAAAACAACACTTAAAGGAAAAAAACAGGAAAAATTATGAAAACGGAAATAAAAGAAGCTTCTAAATATGGTAAAGAAATATTGTTTGAAATAGATAAAGAAACAGTTGAAAAAGAAAAACAGGTTGTAATTAAAGGATTTTTAGATACTGCTAAAGTTCCAGGGTTTAGACCTGGTAAAATCCCTGAAAGTGTCATTCAAATAAAATATAGTGAAGAAATAAAGAAACAGATTATAGAAAATTTGATAAGACATTCTTATCTGGATTTTATAAAACAATCCAACATTGAATCAATTATTGACCCGGAAATTTCTGATGTTAAACTTGATACTGTACTTAATTTTAAGGTTTATATAGAAACAAAACCTGATACTATAGTAAAAAAATATAAAGAAATAGTGGTGAAAAAAACAGAGCCAGAGCCGTTTGGCAATGAAGATGTTGAAAAAGTTATGACCCAATATGAAAAAAACAAAGAATTTGCTATTTCTGTTATTGACCCGGAAAAAAGAAAAGCATGGAAAGAAAAAATAGCCAATCAGTTTACAGAATATAATAAACAAAAAGCTCTTCAGGTTGAAGAAGAACAAATATGGAAAGAAATTTTCCAGAATAGTGAGGTTGAAATTCCAGAAAGATTTTTATTTAATAAAACAAGAAAAATCGCAGAAGATTTGTTGAAGTCTATGGATTTAACAAATAAAACAAAAGAAGAAATAGATAAAATAGTTGATGATACACTAAAAAAAGCCAAACCTTATACAGAAGACCAATTAAAAAAATATTTTATTCTTGAAAAAATAGTTGAGATGGAAAATATTGATGTTTCCCCGGGAGAAATAGAGGAAAGTCTGCAGAAAGTATCTTTAGATTTAGGGGATTCTGCTTCAAATATAAAAAAACGGTTGGAAGAGACCGGGCGGCTTGATGATTGGAAAGAAGACTTAAAAATTGAGAAAGCATTTCAGTTTATTAAAAATAATTCCAAGTGGATTGAAAAAATAATTTTACCCGGGGAAAAGAATGAAAAAAAGGAAAAACCAATTGAATAATTTTAATAATCAGTTAATACCGTATATTATAGAATCAACAGAAAAAGGAGAAAGAGCGTATGATATATATTCCCGTCTTTTAAAAGACAGAATAATATTTCTTGGTTCTCCTATCAATGATGAAATTGCCAATGTTATAGTTGCACAACTGCTTTTTTTACAGAATGATGACCCCAAAAAAGAGATAAGTATATATTTAAACACTCCAGGTGGTTCTATAACTGCCGGATTAGCAATATATGATACCATGCAGTTTGTAAAAAATGATATTGCAACTTATTGTATTGGTCAGGCAGCAAGTATGGGCGCTCTTATTTTAGCAGGCGGGACAAAAGGGAAGAGGTTTCTTTTACCACATTCCAGAGTTTTAATTCATCAACCATGGGGGGAAATTGGAGGAACAACAATTGATGTAAGTATTCATACAAAGGAAATGTTAAGAATAAGAAGTATCATAAATGAATTGCTTGCCAAACATACAAATCAGGATATAAAAAAGATAGAAGTGGATACAGAAAGAGACTATTTTATGTCCGCAGAAGAATCTATTGAATATGGAATTGCAGATTCTATTATAAAACCTTAAAAAATAAAAATGGCTATATTAAAAAAAAATAATTCTTTAAAAAAAGAAGCAGTAACAAATAAAGAGATACCCTTTGTTCCAATCAGGGATATGGTTTTATTCCCTTATATGGTTCTTCCTCTTCTTGTTGGAAGACAGCGTTCTATCAATGCAGTTGAAGAAGCATTAAGTACAGATGGATTTGTTGTTCTTGGTTTTCAGAATGACCCAATGGTGGAAGACCCTCAATTAAATAATCTTTATCCTGTAGGGATTTATGCAAAAATTATTCAGAGTCTTAGAGAGCCAAACGGGACAATGAAAATTCTTATTGAAAGTATAGAAAGGGTCCAGATTATCCAGCTTATTCAGGGTAAAAAATATTTTAGTTGTGTATCAGAAAAAATAAAAGAAGAGATTTTTAAAGATAAAGAGACAGAAGCCTTAATGAGATTTGTTATGGACCTTGTTCAGAAATATCTTAATTTTAATGCACAAACTCCAAAAGAATTTTATGGGACAATTATAGGAATTGAAGAACCTGACAGACTTTCTGATACAATAGCCGGGTATCTTCCATTAAAGATTAAAGATAAAGCAAAATTGCTTGAAATTTTTAATGTAAAAAACAGGCTTAAGGTTTTAATAGATATTTTAAATAGTGAAATAAATGTTCTTGAAGTTCAAAAAGAAATCCAGGAAAAGGTTGTAAAAAAGATAGAACAAACACAAAAAGAATATTTACTTCATGAACAACTTAAAACCATACAGCAGGAATTAGGGAAGGAAGCATCTGAAAATCCTGAAATTACCCAGCTGGCAGAAAAAATTAAAGCGGTTAAAATGAAGCCTGAAGCAGAAGCAAAAGCTTTGGAGGAATTAAACAGATTGGCAAAAACCATGCCTCTTTCTCCTGAAGCCACTGTAATTAGGACATATTTGGATTGGTTGATAAATTTACCCTGGGGAAAAAATACCCAGGATAACCTTGATATAAAAAACGCTGAGCATATTCTTAATGAAGACCACTATGGGCTTGAAAAACCAAAAGAAAGAATCCTTGAATATCTTGCGGTTAGAAAAAGAACCGATTCCTTAAAAGGACCTATTCTTTGTTTTGTTGGACCTCCGGGGGTGGGTAAAACATCTCTTGGTAAATCTATAGCCAGGTGCTTGGGCAGAAAATTTGTCAGGGTTTCTTTAGGCGGGGTCAGGGATGAGGCTGAAATTCGCGGGCATAGAAGAACTTATATAGGAGCTCTTCCCGGCAGAATAATGCAATCCGTAAAAAAAGCCGGTGTAAATAATCCTGTTTTTCTTCTTGATGAAGTGGATAAAATTGGAATTGATTTTCGCGGGGACCCGTCCAGTGCTCTTTTAGAGGTTTTGGACCCTGAACAAAATTTTGCTTTTTCTGACCACTATCTTGAGGTGGAATTTGATCTTTCAAATGTTCTTTTTATCACAACTGCCAATAATGAATTTACAATTCCTTCTCCACTGCTTGATAGGATGGAGGTAATAAATCTTCCGGGTTATTCAATATGGGAAAAATTAGAAATTGCCAAAAATTTTCTTATACCAAAGATTTTGACAACACACGGTTTAAAAAAAGAAGAAATAAAATTTGCTGATTCATCTATACTAAAGATTATAAAAGATTATACACTGGAAGCAGGGGTAAGAAATCTTGAAAGGGAATTAGCAAATATATGCAGGAAAGTAACAAGAAAAATTGTAGAAGGCAATAATAAATCTTTTCACATAACATTTCAAAATATTTCTTCCTATCTTGGTCCGGAAAAATATTCTTCTTTTTCAATCCAGAAGGAACCCAAAATAGGTGTTGCCACAGGTATGGCATGGACAGAATATGGAGGAGATATTTTATTTACTGAAATTGGTTTAATGAAAGGAAAAGGGAATCTGATTCTTACAGGGAAATTAGGGGATGTGATGAAAGAATCAGCCCAGGCAGCTTTAAGCTTTGTCCGTGCCAATGCAGATAGATTTAATATCAGTCCGGATTTTTATGAGAAAATTGATATACACATTCATGTTCCTGAAGGAGCAATTCCTAAAGACGGTCCTTCTGCAGGAGTGACAATTACTACTGCTATTGTATCTGCTCTGAGTAAAAAATATGTGAGGAATGATGTTGCCATGACAGGAGAAATAACCTTGCAGGGAAAAGTGCTGAAAATAGGTGGTTTAAAAAGTAAGATACTTGCTGCTCATCGCTCAGGTATTAAAACAGTTATAATCCCCAAAGAAAATGAAGGAGACCTGGAAGAAATACCTAAAAAAATTAGACAGGATTTGAAAATTATTTTAGTGAGTAATATATTTGAGGTTCTGGATAAAGCATTAATTCAATCCCCTTTACAATAAAATGGAAGAAACAATAAAAGAAAATTGTGGACTTGCCGGTATTTATGGTAATGAATTAGCCGCAAAAATTCTCTATTTCTCTCTTTTTTCTTTACAGCATCGCGGACAGGAATCCGCCGGAATAATGATTTCTGACGGAAAAGAGATTTTAATACATAGAGGAATGGGACTTGTTTCAGAGGTATTTAACTATTCTGATCTGGAAAAAATTAAAGGAAATTTTGGGATAGGGCATGTCAGATATTCAACAACAGGCAGTTCAAACATAAAAAATATCCAGCCATTTTATATAGAATACCAGGGGAAAACTTATGGGGTTGCTCATAATGGCAATCTTGTTAATAGTCATAGTCTTAAGTCTTATCTGGAAAACAAGGGGGCTATTTTCCAAACAACAATGGATAGTGAAATCATACTGCATCTTATTGTCAGAAGTCCGGGTGCCAGTATCAAAGAAAAAATTACACATGCCCTTAAAAAACTTAAGGGGGCATTTTCACTTCTTTTTTTTACAAATAATGAAATAATTGCTGTAAGAGATTCTTATGGCTGGAGACCGCTTTCTATTGGGAAAATCAATAATAGTTATGTAATTGCTTCAGAAACATGTGCTTTTGACCTTATCGGAGCGCAATATATAAGGGATGTGCAACCCGGAGAAATGGTTTTATTTAACCAGAATGGAATGGAAAGTTTTTTCTGGGAGGAAACCAAATCAAAACAATACTGTATATTTGAATTTATTTATTTTGCCAGACCTGATAGTCATATTTTTGAAGCCAGTGTTTATAATACCAGAAAGCGGCTTGGTGAAAAACTCGCAGAAGAATTTCCTTTTGATGGGGATATAGTCCTTCCAATTCCAGACTCTGGCAATCTTGCCGCTTTAGGGTTTTCACAAAAAAGAAATATTCCTATTGAAATAGGAATTATAAAAAATCATTATATTGGAAGAACCTTTATTCAGCCTTCTCAAAAAATCAGGGATTTGGATGTAAAGATAAAATTAAATCCGGTTAGAGATATTATAAAAAATAAAAATATTATAGTTATTGAAGATTCTATTGTCAGGGGAACTACATGTAAAAATCGTGTTAATGCATTAAGGCAGGCAGGAGCAAAAAAAATATATATGGGGGTTAGTTGTCCTCCTATTATTTCCCCCTGTTATTATGGAATAGATTTTCCTTCAAAAGAGGAGTTGATTGCTTCAAATAAAACCATTGAAGAAGTAAGGAGATTTTTAGGCCTTGATGGGCTTTATTACTTAAGTCTTGAAGGAATGCTTAATTCAATGTTTATTAACAAAGATAATTTTTGCACTTCATGTTTTACAGGGAAATATTTAGTAAAACCTGAAAAAAATTTTAGCAAATATCAATTGGAAAAATGCATACTAAAGGATATTTAGTATTAGAAAATGGACAGATATTTTCCGGGAATATTTTCGGAGCACATAAAAAAACTTTCGGTGAATTAATTTTTAATACAAGCATGACTGGTTATCAGGAAATCACTTATGACCCTTCATATAAAGGACAGATTGTTGTTATGACATATCCTTTAATAGGAAACTATGGAACAAATAAAGAAGATGTGGAATCTTATAAAATCCATTTAGAGGGTTTTGTTGTTAAAGAATTAAGTAAAAATCCAAGTAATTGGCAGGCAGATATAAGTTTGGAAGAACTTTTTAAAAAAAATAATGTTACAGGAATTGAAAATATAGACACCAGAAAACTCACCCTTATTTTACGGGAACAGGGGGCATTAAAAGCAGGTATTTTCCCTGCAGATGAAAATAATTTTAAAAATATGATTCAGGAAACTATAAATTCCCCTTCTATTGTTGGGAAAGATATAGTAAAAAAGGTTATAAAAAAAGAACCCTATTGGTGGAGTAAAACAGGTAAATATAAGGTTTTGGTTATTGACTGCGGAGTTAAATATAATATATTACAACTTCTTGCCAAACAAAATTTTGCTGTCAGGGTTATTCCTGCAGACTATCCTTACCAGGAGATTATAAAAGAAAAACCGGATGGGATTCTTATATCTAATGGCCCGGGAGACCCTCAGCCTCTTGATTATCTTGTTCAAACATTATCAAATCTTATAGAAAGATATCCTGTTTTTGGAATTTGTCTTGGACAGCAAATACTTGGTATGGTTTTTGGAGGGAAAATATATAAACTTAAATTTGGACATCATGGAGCAAATCATCCAACAAAAACATTGAAAACAGGGAAAATTGATATAACTGTTCAAAACCATGGATTTTGTGTTGATATTAATAGTCTAAAAGACCCCAATTGTGAAATTACTCATATAAACTTAAATGATGGAACCATGGAAGGATTTAGGCATAAAAAATATCCTGCTTTTTCTGTTCAGTTTCATCCTGAAGCCTCTCCAGGTCCGCATGATGCCAATTATATTTTTAATGAATTTTGGACAATGATATGCCAAAAAGAAAAGACATAAACAGGATATTACTTATTGGTTCAGGTCCTATAATTATAGGACAGGCATGTGAATTTGATTATTCAGGTTCACAGGCATGTAAAGCTTTGCGGGAAGAAGGTTATAAAGTAATCTTGATAAATAGCAATCCTGCTACAATTATGACTGACCCTGAAATGGCAGATATTACATATATTGAACCTCTTATACCTGAAGTTGTTGCAGGAATAATCAAAAAAGAAAAACCAGATGCTTTATTACCTACAATGGGTGGCCAGACCGCTCTTAATCTCACTGTTAAATTATCCCAGATGGGTGTTTTAACAAAATATAAGGTACATCTGATTGGAGCAAATATTAATGCAATAAAAAAAGCTGAAGACAGGCAGCTTTTTAAATCTGCAATGATAGATATAGGTCTTAATGTTCCTAAAAGCGGGGTTGCCTATACATTAGAAGAAAGCTTAAAAATATCTTCAGAAATAGGGTTTCCTATTATATTAAGACCCAGTTTTACACTTGGTGGAACAGGCGGAGCTATTGTTTATAATATAGATGAATTAAAAGAATCTATTTCCAAAGCTTTTGATTTAAGTCTTAATCATGAAATTCTTCTTGAACAGTCTGTTATTGGCTGGAAAGAATTTGAACTTGAGGTAATGAGAGATAAAAAAGATAATGTTGTTATTATCTGTTCAATAGAAAATTTTGACCCTATGGGAATTCATACAGGGGATAGTATTACTGTGGCGCCTGCCCAGACATTAACGGATAAAGAATATCAAAATATGCGTGATGCCGCAATAAAAATAATACGGGAGGTGGGGGTTGAAACAGGAGGGTCCAACATTCAGTTTGCAATTAATCCCCAAAATGGAGAAATGGTTGTTATTGAAATGAATCCTCGTGTTTCCAGAAGTTCTGCTCTTGCTTCCAAAGCCACAGGATTTCCAATAGCAAAGATTGCAGCAAAACTTGCTATTGGATATACTCTTGATGAGATACCCAATGATATAACTAAAAAAACTCCTGCATGTTTTGAACCAACAATTGACTATTGCGTTGTAAAAATTCCAAAATTTAATTTTGAAAAATTTCCAAAATCCAAACCATGTCTTAATACTTCTATGAAATCTGTCGGAGAAATAATGTCAATAGGAAGAACTTTTAAAGAGGCATTACAGAAAGGAATTCGTTCTCTTGAATCGGGATATTGCGGTTTGGAAGAAAAAAAATTAAATATGGAATTAGAATCAGGGCTAAAAAATCCTATACCAGAAAGACTGTTTTATATCAGAGAGGCTTTTAAGAAGGGTTACAGCATAAATAAAATTTATCAGATTACATTTATTGACCCATGGTTTCTTTATAATCTGAAAGAAATTTTTGATACAGAGATAGAAATTCAGAAGTATAAAAATTCAGAAATTCCTATGGAATTATTTAAAAAAGCCAAAGAATATGGTTTTTCAGATAAGCACATTGCAAAAATTTTAGGGCAAAAAGAAGAAAATATATATAATCTAAGAAAAAAATATAATATTAAAGTGGAATATAAAATGGTTGATACATGTGCAGGAGAGTTTGAAGCTCAAACTCCATATTACTATTCTACCTATGAACAGAATTCTATTATAGAGGAGACAAAATGATTGCAGTATTAGATTTTGGTTCACAGTATACTCAACTTATTGTAAGAAGAATAAGGGAGTTAAAAATCTATTGTGAAATATTCCCTTATAATGTTTCAGAGGAAATATTAAAAGAAAAAGGTATAAAAGTAATTATTCTTTCCGGAGGTCCGGGTTCAGCCAATGAACAAAAATCATATCTGCCTGATAAAAGAATTTTTGAGGGGGATTATTTAATTTTGGGAATATGCTATGGTATGCAGATTATGGGGAAAATTTTTGGTTCAAATATTATAAAAGGAAATATCAGGGAATATGGAAAGACAACATTTTATCCTGAGAAAGATGTTTTATTTGATGGTATTAAATACCCTGGAACTGTCTGGATGAGCCACTATGATATTGTGGAAAATGTTCCTGAAGGTTTTTATTCCATTGGAAAAACAGATACCTGTCCAATAGCGGCATTTAAGAATACCAGAGGGACATTCTATGGGCTACAATTTCATCCTGAAGTGGTGCATACACAGGATGGTAAAAAAATTCTTGAAAATTTTCTTTATAATATTGCAAAGATAAAACCTGACTGGAATTCATCCTCAATGGTTGATTCTGCCATAAAAGAAATAAAAGAAAAAGTAGGTTCAAGCAAGGTGATATGTGCTCTAAGTGGAGGGGTTGATTCTTCAACACTTTCCATGCTTGTGCATAAAGCTGTAGGAGAAAATGCTCTTTCAGTGTTTGTGGATAATGGACTGTTAAGAAAAAATGAAGCAAAGGAAATTGTAGAAAAATTTTCTCCGATGTTAAATATGAGATATATAGAGGCAGGCGATATTTTCCTTTCAAATCTTAAAGGGATAACAGACCCTGAAGAAAAAAGAAAAATAATAGGAAAAACATTCATAAAAATTTTTGAAAAGCAGGCAGAAAATTTTGGGGCAAGATTTCTTGCCCAGGGTACATTATATCCTGACCTTATTGAAAGTATTTCCGCTTTTGGAGGTCCTACCGCTAAAATTAAAACTCACCATAATGTTGGTGGTCTTCCTGAAAAAATGAATCTTAATTTAGTGGAACCATTTAAATATCTATTTAAAGATGAAATCAGGATGATAGCAAAAGAAATAAATCTTCCCAAAGAAATAACAGAAAGACATCCTTTCCCCGGTCCAGGACTTGCTATAAGAATTATTGGTGAAATAGATGAGGAAAAGCTTGAAATTTTAAGAGACTCCGATGCTATATTTATTGAGGAAATTAAAAAAGAAAAGATTTACAATGAAATCTGGCAGGCATTTGCAGTTCTTCTTCCCATAAAAACTGTTGGAATAATGGGAGATATGAGGACATATCAATATGTTATTGCTTTAAGGGCTGTAAAAAGTGTTGATGGTATGACTGCAGATTGGTATAAAATTCCACAAAATATTTTAGATAATATTTCAAACAGAATAGTCAATGAAGTAAAAAAAGTCAATAGAGTTGTTTATGATATAACATCAAAGCCCCCGGCAACAATTGAATGGGAATAACAATTTTATTGAAAATCTTTCTCTTTCTTTCCAAAATATAATTTTTATGCTATTATAATATGGCCTATCCCGTATAGTATAGAGCGATGATTCTTGAGCCAACACCTACAATAAGGGAGTCAACTCTGAATACAGGGCGCCGTCTGGAAACAGACAGCAAACTTATTCAGGACGACACCCACTTATTTAAAGGGTCTCAAAGAATGCGTATCTTACGGCGGGATGGGTTATTTCTTAGGGTAGGTTGCCGAGTGGACAATGGCAGCAGACTGTAAATCTGCCGGCTTACGCCTTCGGAGGTTCGAATCCTCCCCTGCCCAATTTTTTCAACTTCTTTGAAAGGGAGATTCGAAGAGAGCGAAGTAAGGAATTGCGAGCGGGCGTAGCAATTCCAGCGAGTGGCCGACCCCGAGCGTAGTGAGAGCGAGGGGCGCCGAATCCTCCCCTGCCCAATTTTTTCAACTTCTTTGAAGGGAAGATTCGAAGAGAGCGAAGTTAAAAGGATAATATAATTTTCATGCGGGGTTAGTTTAGTGGTAAAACATCAGCCTTCCAAGCTGATTATACGGGTCCGATTCCCGTACCCCGCTTTGCAATCTTCTTATATCTCTTTTACCCTAAATATATAAATGCACCTATCAATAACCGATGAACTTGACAAATTTTACTTATACATTAAAATAGTCAATATGATAAAAAGAATCATAGAAAATATATGTTTTAATCCATCCTTTGGAAGACAGATGCGATTTATTTCCGGTCCAAGACAAAGTGGGAAAACTACCTTGTCAAAGATGTTTCTTGCAAAAGAAAAATGTAGCAGTCTTTATTATAATTGGGACGTGAGAGAAATAAGAAATAGATACAGGGAAAATTCAATCTTTTTTTTGTTCGTTCCAGAGATGGTAAAGAAACGGATTTTCTTATCGTCAAAGATGAAAAACCATGGCTTTTGTTGGAAGCAAAAGAAAGTAATATAAAAATAGAATCTTCTCACTATTATCACTCGGCTATGTTAGGGAACATTCCTTTTGTTCAGATAGTAAAAGAATCTGGAATTGCCATTAAAGAAAGAAAAAATTTCTATTGTATTTCAGCATCAAGATTTTTTGGATAGAATTATTATTAATCTTGTCCCACTATTTCTTTTACAATTTTTGCCCATTCCCATAATCGTTGCGGCTGATGATGAACTGTATTAATATCTTCCATTATTATTTCACAGATACATCCGCTTTTTGTTATTTTTTCTATCGTTGCTGATAAGTCTTTTTTAATAGACTCAATATCCCATTGGTCTTTTGCTAAAATAGCAGAGTTTGGTTTATAAGAAAACACATAATCTGTACCTATTTTTTCTATAGACTTTTCAATATCCGCTCTTGGACTTACTGAAATCTTTTTTAAATTTTTTATATTCTTTAAAATCTCAATTTTATTATGGAGTGGTTCCCTGTATCCATAATAGGTAAGTCCAAATTTTTCAAGCCATTTTTTTTCATATTGTAAAGCAAATTCTTCATGCATTCTTGGAGAAACTTCAGAAAAGATTGGAGAAGCAGCACTTGCCCATTGGTCAATCGGTCTTATATGGTTTGGATTAAAATCCTTTTGAGGAAGCAGGTCTGTATATCCTGGCCCACCAGAACCAACACAGATGTTTCCATTATTCAATGAAAGAACACCAAGTTTTTCATATTGTTCTAATTGATAAAGAAATCCGGAAGTTATCTTATCCACTATCAAATGAAGAATTTCAGGATTAAGAGCTAAATCCATGAGAGCTTCCTGTACTCCATACCAGGTGATAAGTATATCCCAGGGAGAAAAAGATTGCGCAGATATCCCTCTTTTTTCTACTTTTATAATATCTCCAAAAATTTCATTTAACATTTGAAATCTTTTTTCTGTTTCTTCCCACTCAACTGATATTTCAGGCATTTTTATTTTTTCAATATCTTTTTCTTTTTTTATCTGTTGATGAAAATGTCTTTGGGCAATTTCTTCTTTTTCATTATCAATAATATCATCATAAACAGGTTTGATACCAAACCCTGTGTTTTTAATTACAATCGGGCAATAAACAATATTTTCAATGACCATATCTGCCGGCATACGTTTCCACTGATAAATCTGTGTCCGCAATTCCCAAAATTCTATATATTGTAAAAAATTATCCTCACAAGAAACTGTAAGCTCATCATTTACATTCATTTCATTCCATGGTATTTCAGTTATATAAATAACAGGTTTTCCTTTTTTTATTTCATTTATTCTTTTCCATTCAGAAATAGTTTGTTTATGTATTGAAAATGAGGCTATTTTTGTTTTTTCTTCAGCCAATTTTCTTAAAATATCCCTATCCTTTTCTTTTATATCCATTTTTTAATCTCCTGTTTTATCTTTATTTACATGGTAAATAAAAATTCCTACCATCCTACCTGGTTTTGAAAATTTTCTTTTTTCACCAAATACATTATCATTATAGCACGATAAATTTTGCTATCAAATACAATTTTAGTTACTAAAATTCTGATAATACCAAATTATAAAAAACGGTTATTGTGGATTAAATGTAGACTATTTGCATAATTTTAAAAAATTTGTTTTTTTTGTCCTAAATCCGCCTAAAATTTGTTCAATATTTATAGACTATTATATCAATTAAGACTATAAGTTATTAAATTGGACTATAAATTATTGAAATGATATTGAATAATATATATAATAAAAATAAGAATCCATGAAAAAGAGGAGATATGGAGAAAAAAATAAGAATAATATATATTATATTAATGTTGTTTTTAATTTCCACGAATTTATGTTTAGGAGCAGAACCAAACCCAATATCAATATCCACGGCATTTTATCCGACATACCATAAGGTATATGTAACAATATTTTCACCAACAGTTTTTACAAACAAGGAAGGGATAATACAAATAAAGACCTCGGAAGGTAGTATATTAGCCCGGAAGGCATTTTATCAGAAAGAATTCAATCAGCAATCACAGTCATTAACGGGGCTTGTCAAGAATTATGTGTCTGAGACTCCTTTATTGTTTGAAAAAAACGCAAGTTAAAAAGTTGATGAATATTATATCTTTCACCGGCAATAATTGGATTAGGATGTCGCCATTTATCATTGCGTAACCGTTCCTGCAGTAAGAACAAATCAATTTCAAGAATTTCTCGGGATTGGAAATATCCACCGTTAGTAACACGGATATCATCAATTTGGCGATTGAAATTTTCAGCAGCATTGGTAGTATAAATAAACTTACGAATTTGTTCGGGATATTTTTTATAAATAACATAGTGGTCAATTTTCTCTATAATAGGATTAATGAAAGAAGGATATTTTTTCTGAAATTCTTTGAGAAGGATAACAAATTTTTCTTTGGCGTCATCAAAACAATCCGAGGCAGAAAGAATTAACCTAAATTTTCTGATAAAAATTGAGGCGTCGGATTTACCCATTTGTCTGCGGACATTACGAATAAGATGTACGCAGCAAAGTTGATGGTCTGATTTAGGGAATACAGCATTGACTGCATCTGTTAGCCCTGGAAAATCATCACTTATCATAATAAGGAACCGACTAAGACCACGATTAACCAGGTCATTGAATATAATCAACCAATCAGTTTTTGTTTCACTGCCAACAATAGGGTAAAACCCGGCTATTTCTTTTTGTCCGTCTAAAGAAATCGAAAGCACTACATAAACGACAGTTTCTTTAACTCGGGTATTTTCTTTCATACGGGTATGATAGGCATCAATAATAAGAGCAAAAGCATCTGATGATAATTGTTGAGTTTTAAAATCATTCAATCTGTCGATCAACCGTTGTTTGATAATTTGCATTTGTTCTTCGCTATATGGTAAATCAAGTCCTGCCAGAACACGTCCTATATGATTTGGGGAACAAGAATTTTCGGCTAAAGATTCAAGCAGAGCATTGTAATCCGCAGTAGTTCGCTGATATTTATCCGGTAGAATTTTCGGTCGAAAATCACCAGAACGTGTCCGGGGAACATCCAGCCGCAATTTACCCAATGCTGAGGCTAAGATACGGCGATAATGTCCATTACCTTTATCATCATCATTATCTTCAAGATGAATAATTCGTTCAGAATTCATTACACTCTCCAAAAATTGTTCCATAAATGTTGCCATTGCCACACGCTCTTTTCTGTCTGCATCAGGAACCCATTCATCTAACATTTGATTGATTGCTTTTTCCTTTATACCTGCAAATATTTTCTCATCCATTTCTTTTCCTCCTTGGTTTTTGTAAATTTATTTAAAATAACAAAATTATCATTTCTTGCCAATTTTTTATTAAAATTTTCTCGTATAATCAAAATAAACCTGCTTTTTTTGTATCACTTAATATTTTATATGATAAATCTTTTTACTTTTTATAAAATTTTGCACATATAAAAAATAAAACATCAATCTTTAACTACAAATATATAGACACAACTTTTAGGATACTCCCGGGATTTACCTTCAAGGAAGTGATTGGAAGAACAGGAAAAAGAGTAATCAATTACTGGCCAAACCGAAATGCAGAAGAAAGCATACGGCAGGAAGTAAGAGAAATAGTAAATTTTAACAGAACCGTAAAGGTGGGAGAAGTAATAAGAGAACTCAATCCAATCGTAAGAGGGTGGGTCAATTACTATCGTATAGGAAATTCCTCAAAGAAATTCGGTAATATTAGATATTACATTGTCAATAGAGTAAGGAAGTATATGCGTAAAAGACGGCATTTATCTGGATATGGATTTAAAGAATATCCTGATAAATATATTTATCAGGTATTAGGGCTTTATAATGACTACCAGATAAGATGGGCGAAAACCTTCAAGTGAAAGTTGTCGGAAAGCCGTGTGAGGGAAAACCTCACGCACGGTTTGATGAGGAGGAGCTGAAAACATAACAATATCTAAGGATATAAGTAGTAGATGCGTGCATCAAAACTTATAGTAGATACTTTGTTTATGCGTCAGTTCTTTACTCTACGAGCAAAAGTTCCACGGTTTTTTATAAAAACATACTATAAGTCTATAAACTTAATTACAAAATTAGACTATAAATCTATGTAAAATTTTTTTTGGTTTTAAACAACACTTTTATTATTCCACAATTTATATTTACTTTTTAAAAGTTTTATGTGTATAATAATATAGTAAGGTTAAATTATTATTTAACTTAAAAAGGGAAACCCCTTGAATCCTTTTAAAAAAGTTGTAAGAATTATAGTAGGATATCAAAAACAAATTTTTACTTTTACAAGGGAAGACGCCATCCCTTAAATTTAATATGGCGGATTCCGGATATTTAATGGGGAATAACCGATGATTATGATTCCGTATACTCCACCAAAATTTATGATAACAGCTTTTAATTGCCCTCATTGTAATGCATATGCAAATCAAGTTTGGAATGGAATTCGTTATTCCTCTGGTGATGTAGGACTTATATTAATTACTGATTTTAAAATAGCTAGATGTGTTCATTGCAACAAAAATTCTCTTTGGCATGTTGAGAAAATGATATATCCAGAAGATTCAGGAGTACAACCTCCAAACTCAGATTTACTAGACGATATAAAGGACGATTATTGTGAAGCTAAAAGTATTGTTAACAAATCTCCAAGAGGTGCCGCTGCACTATTGAGACTTTGCATTCAAAAATTATGTCAACAGCTTGGAGAAAAAGGGGAAAATTTAAACTACGATATTGCTAATCTTGTTAAAAATAGACTTCCCTCTGAGATTCAACAATCTTTAGATTTTGTACGCGTAATTGGTAATAATGCTGTTCATCCAGGGCAAATAGATTTAAAGGATAACAACGATATAGCGATGAAATTATTTGAATTGATTAATTTGGTAGCCGATGTGATGATCACGCAACCAAAACAAGTTAAAAAACTATATGATGAAACTTTACCTAAAGAAGTAATAAGGCAAATAAAGGAACGAGATAGGACATAATAATTAGGCATAAAATAAAAAAAACTTGAAATACCAGTATAGTTTTACCCTATTCTGTAAATTTCTATTTTAAAATCCAACAATTTCTGGAGCTGAAGAAAATCAATCCGCCCGGAAATTGAAGCACTATTGGTTAATGGTTCTACACAGAGATTTATTGCAAGAAGATATGGAACTACGGAGTCTAATTTGTTTAACTGGATGAAAAAGTATAAAATAGCCAAATATGAATTAAAGGGTGAAATCTGATATTTCCGTGGAACTTTTCACTAATTTGTGCAATTTTACCCAATTATACCCATAATAAGACTTTCTTTACATAAGGAGAATAGATATGTGTTATCTTAGGCAAAACAAATGGTGTGAGTGTGAACGATCATGTAACGCAAACAGTGGGAAATTAGAGGAGGGCGTTTCAGTACATAAATGCAAAAAAATAGCGGAAGAGAAATGGCAGGCTTTAGGAAAAACCTTTACCATGATAAAAAACAATTTCAAAAATCAACCTAATTTAATTGGTGGTTTAGATTCTATATGGTTTTTAGTTGAAGGAAAGTATGTAGGAGATGGAAGCGATGGAGAACCACTCTTGAAGAATGTTGTACCCTATAAAATTGTCAAATGGGATGGGAGTAACTATTTTATCGAAACGGAGCAATCTATTTCCGACTATCATGAAAATCATCCAGACTACCCCAACTGCAAGTGCTACTCTTCAGATGAAGAGATAGAATTAGAATCTACGGAATTGGACTGATTGAGGTATGGCATCTGGGTAACAGTAAGGGGTCAGCTCACGAAACGGAAAAAATAGCACGCTAAGGGTATTTCCCAATTTAAGAACCACTGGATATCTATACTAAAACCTGTAAAAATCAGTTTTTTTCTGAAAACCCCCTTCATAAAACGCATTTATTTATATCCGACATGCTGGGTGGCGGAAACATATTTTTTCACCCCTGCCCAATACTTATCTGATTATTATGGCATGTTTTTGAGAATTTGCAAAAACTTTTCCTACCAGAATTCATTTCAAATTTATATCCCACCACAACTACTTCTTGGCTTTTTTCTTTTTCCCGCCTTGAGCCATTTTTGCTTCACAGACATTTCCCTGTCCATTTACATAATATAAAAATCCTTTTTCTCTTTGGACTGCATTCTTTATTATAATTCTTACCATTTTATATCTTGTTGGTTATAAATTATTTTTCAGTCTATATTTGTTTCCAAAGGTCTCTTCGTAGAAATTCAATGCTTCCATTTGCTTTTTTCTTGTTTCTGCAACAATGTCATCGTAATGTTTTTCAATTATTTCTATAAATCTTCTGTCAAGAAAATTATTCTCGGCATGGCTTTTTAAAATAGAGAGTATTGCGTTTTTCCCCATACCTTTTCTATATGGCCTGTCTTCGGCAAGAGCTGTGAAAATATCCGCAACCGCCATTATCCTTGAGCCCATACTTAATTTTTTTGCATCAAGGTGAAAAGGATATCCTGTTCCATTTAATCTTTCATGGTGAAAGGCCGCCCATTCCACAATAGATTCAATA
Source organism: bacterium (assembly GCA_021800535.1). GTDB lineage: Bacteria > Ratteibacteria > UBA8468 > B48-G9 > DTJG01 > JAMDAS01. Next base: position 61,144 of record JAJYYV010000006.1, read on the forward strand.
CCTCTGATGGTTCTTAATATGGTATATGTATAATAGGTGTGCTGTTGTATTATGGCAAATTCTTCTTTTGTGAGGTTAGTTGGCTTGGTGAGAATGCTGTTTGGAATAGCCATTTTACCCAGATCATGTAGGTTACCTGCTACTTCTATAAACATTATTCCTGTTTCAGAAAAGTTAGAAAGTGCTGCAATTTGCGAAGCAGTGGCTGCTACCCCTGAAGAGTGTGTTGCAGTGAACATGCACCTGAAATCTATCAAATTCTGAAACATTTTAGAAATTGTTGTGAAATACTGTATGTCTATTTCTTTATTTCTGCATGGTCCTTCACGCAAAAGGAGAGAATATAATCTGGGAGATACTATATCAAGCCAGAAATCTTCACGAGCTGCTATTGATTTGAACAACTCCACTGCTTCAGGAGATATGTTAGAAAGGGCTTCTATATTTAAAATAAGATCTTTGCTTTGATGTAAGATGTATTTTCCTCTGTCAATTGACCGCTCTAATGTATCTGCAAGAGATAGAATCTGTGATTGAAAATCAA
>JAJYYV010000007.1 GCA_021800535.1 bacterium
CAAGGTGGCGAAGATTGGAATAGGATTTCAACCACTCACCAGACTTGCAGTTTATATAAATTACTACAATCTTTCACTGGATAAGAAATTACCAGCAATTGGATTAGGTACAGTAACAAGTGATTCAGTAGGAAATGAATTAGACCTTGGTCTAAATTATGCATACAGCCAGGATGTAAATTTTGGATTAACAGTGGGTCAGTTATTTAGAGGGGATTACATAAAGGATTATTTAGCAAACGGAATGACAACAGACGACCCATGGGAAGCGCTTGGCTCTATGACAGTTTCCTTCTAAAATAAAAGTAATACAAGATTTGGGTGGGGTAATTGTTATTCTGGTTTATTTTTAATAGGCTTTTTCTAATAATTTGTTAAATTTTTGTTGGGTTATATAACAAAGAGCAGTTGCAAGTGCATCACTGGCGTCTTCTTTGATTTCTTTGTTTAGATTAAGAATTTTTTCTACCATAAAACCTACTTGTTGTTTGTCTGCCTGTCCTGTTCCTGTTATCTCTTTTTTTATTTCTAAAGGTGAAATCAAGAATATATCTTTATTTTTTTTTAATGAAATACCTAAAATTATTCCAGAAACAATTCCTATATCCAATGCTATTTGAGGATTTTTTGCAACATAAATTTTTTCTACTGCAACTACATCAGGATTATATTTATCAATAATTAAAGAAATATTTTTTTCAATAAATTTAAGCTTGTCTTCTAATCTGTATTTTCTGGATATATTTTGTTGTCCATATTCTATAGGTATAATTTTATTTTTTTTATATTCAATTATACCAAATCCAAAATGATTTAGCCCCGGGTCTATTCCTAATATAATCACTTTATTTAGTTAGAGGATACAGCTTCAATTAACTCATCAGAAATATCAAAGTTTGAATAAACATTTTGAACATCTTCATATTCTTCAAGTTCATCAAGCAATTTTAAAAGATGCTCTGCTTCTTTTCCCTCTACTTTTACATTGTTTTTTGGATTTAAAGTAATGCTTGCATTTTCAAAAGCAATATTATTTTTTTCCAGAGTCTTTTTTATATTTTCAAAATTTTCAGGGGATGTAACTATTTCATACATTTCTCCATCAGTTTGCAGGTCTTCTGCGCCTGTATCTAAGACAATAGCCATTAATTTTTCTTCATCAATTATACTCTGTTTTACATTAATTATGCCTTTTCTTTCAAACATCCATGAAACACAGCCTGATTCTCCCATGCTTGCATTATGTCTTGTAAATATTGAACGAATTTCAGCGGCTGTTCTTCTTTTATTGTCTGTCATTACATCTACCAAAATCGCAACACCACCCGGCCCATAACCTTCATAAGTTGTTGATTCTAAAGCAATTGAGCCTTCTTCTCCTGTTCCTTTTTTAATAGCCCTTTGTATATTATCATTGGGCATATTTATTGCTCTTGCATGTTCAATAGCAATCCTTAATCTGGGGTTGTTATCTACATTCCCGCCTCCAAGTTTTGCTGCAAGCATAATTTCTCTAATAATTTTTGTAAAAAATTTACCTTTTTTAGCATCTGTTGCCATCTTTTTATGTTTTATACTTGCCCATTTAGAATGTCCTGACATAATAAAATCCTCCTTATTTTGTATTTAATGACTCCCAAAAATTTTGTGCAGTCATTTTATCTAAAGTTTTTTTAAACTCTTCCATTTCTTTCTCATTTATAGGTTTAGTAAATTTTTCTGAATTAATAAATTCTTCATTTTCATAGTAATTAATAATATCTGCAGGTTCAAGAATTTCTTTTGCGGCATATATTGGCACTTTTGTTCTTAGGGCAATTGCGATTCCATCGCTTGGTCTGCAATCAATTTTTATTTTTTTATTATGGAACTTTAATACCAGGTTGGCAAAATATGTGCTGTTTTTTAATTGATATATTTCAAGTTTTAAAATACGACTTTCCAAAATTTCAATAATGTTTTTAAACAGATCATGTGTTAGCGGTCTGAAAAATTTTGTTTTTTCAAGAGCTAAAACAATTGCCTGAGCTTCAAAAACCCCTATAACAATTGGTAAAATATTTCCTTTTTTATCCCTCAATATAATTATCGGAACATGTGTGTTAAGATTTAATGCAAGTCCATAGATTTCAACTTTAACCATTATTCTTTTTGCTCCTCCTTTTCTGTCTTTTTTGCTGATATTATTTTTTCCGCTATATGTGATGGAACTTCTTCATAATTAGAAAATGTCATAGTATATGAACCTTTACCGCTTGTAATAGACCTTAATTCTGTTGCATAATTGGACATTTCAGAAAGAGGGATTTGTGCTTTTATAATCTGATTATTGCTATGAGTTAACATTTCCAGCACTCTTCCTCTTTTTGCATTAATGACACCTATGATATCCCCTACAAATTCCTGCGGAATATGGACTTCTACATTCATTATTGGTTCCAAAAGTATAGGTTTAGCTGACTGCATGCCTTTTTGAAAAGCAAGAGAAGCGGCTATCTGAAAGGCAATATCTGAAGAGTCAACAACATGATATGATCCATCAAAAACAGCTATTTTTATGTCTACAACAGGGTATCCTGCAAGGGTGCCTTTTTTTAAGGCTTCTTTTAATCCTTTTTCTACAGATGGTATATATTGTCTTGGAATTGCACCTCCAACAATTTCATCAGCAAATTCAAATCCTTTTCCTCTTGTCAAGGGTTCTAATCTTATAAGACAATGCCCATATTGACCATGTCCGCCTGTTTGTCTTTTAAATTTTCCTTCTGCTTCAGTGGATGTGGTGATTGTTTCTTTGTATGCAATCTTTGGTATTCCTCTTAGAACCTCCACTCCAAATTTTTCTTTGAACTTGGATAGTGATATATCAAGGTGAACATCTCCCATTCCAGACATTATGGTCTCTCCTGTTTCATTATCACGGGAAATTTTTAAGGTAAGGTCTTCTTCCATAATCTTTGATATTGCATTTCCCAATTTATCTTCTGTGCCTTTTACTTTGGGAGTAATAGAGAAAGACAGGGAACTTTCTGGAATTTCAGGTTTTTCATAAATAAGGGGGAAGGAAGCATCACAAAATGTGTCAAAAGTATTAAAACCATTTAGTTTTGTAACACCTATGATTTCCCCGGCATCTGCTTCTGCGATAATATCCTGTTTTTTCCCTTTCATATGAAAAATCTGACCAATTCTTTCCTTTGTGCCTATTGTACTATTATAAAAATTTGAGTTTGCAGAAAGCGTACCTGATATAATCTTAAGATAAGAAATTCTACCCATAAGATTGTCAAAATACGTTTTAAATACAATTCCTGAAAGATGTTCTTTTTTTTTTCTCTCTACTAAAATTTCTTTGCCATCAGGATTTTTTGCTTTTACGTGAGGGAACGAAGAAGTATCCGGACAGAATTCAGTAATAAAGTTAAGAAGCTCTTCTATACCAGATTGTTCTATAGCGGCTCCTGAAAAAACAGGTATTATATTTCCCTTGATAATATTTTCTTTTAATACTTTTTTCATTTCTTCCTGTGTAATATTATTTCCATTTAGATATTTTTCCATTAAAGAATCATCAAGTTCTGCTACAGAATCCAAAAAGGTTTGTTTATATTCTTTTATTTCAGATATTTCAGAAGTATCATCCATAAGATTAATAATTTTTTCAATTTTTTTGTTATTTATTAATGGATAGGTGATTAGAATATTTTTTTTACCAAGCCATTCAGAAGTTTGTTTATATATATTTTTAAAATCCGTCTGTTCAGAATCCAATTTATTTAAAAAAATAATTATAGGGACTCCTTTGTTTTTTAATATTTCGTATGATTTTTCTGTTCCCACTTCTATTCCACTGTCAGAAGCGATATTAATAATGCCAATATCAATAGCATTACAGGCAGAAATCTGTTCACCGACAAAATCCATATACCCGGGGCTGTCAGTAAGAAAACAAAGATTTTTTTTCCAATTAAAATATGCTGTTGAAAGATTTATGCTCATTAATCTTTTCTTTTCTTCTTCTTCATAATCTAATGTGGTATTTCCCTGATTAATATTTCCCATTCTGTCTGTAGCTCCGGATTTAAATAAAATAGCCTCACTTAAAATTGTTTTTCCGGACTTGCTATGTCCAAAAATCCCCATATTAAAAGTAGCCATTATTTTCTCCCAAAGATTGTTTTTGATAAATAATTATTCTGTATAAAGAATACCATATTTTTTATTTTAAGGTCAATTTATTCAGATATCTATTTACATTTTTACTTTTTTTAGGTATAACTATATTGAAAGAAGACCTTACAGGCTATTGGCAGTAAAAGTGATTATCTGTCAGAGGTTATAAACCGCAGGTAAGCAAAAGAATTCATTAGTCTGTAAGGTCTTTTTATATATCTAAAATGACTGTGGTTTTCCATTGATTATCTATCTGTTCAACCTTGAAATTATGTAATGTTATTCCTTTTATGTCAACGCCAGGATTATGTCTATCAGGATTTATTTTTTCCCCCTGGAATATAATATCAAGATAAAAATAATTATTTTTATTTCTCAAATTAATATCTGCAGGTAAAAGAAAAATTTTTTCTGAATCTTTAAAAAATATTAATTCTTCAATTGTTCGGAAAACAAGCATTTCCAAAGAATTTTCTTTAATATGGAGATTTTTGATTTCTTTGGGATATATAGAGTTGATATTTTCGATCATAATATTTTCTGTGGCAGTGCAGGCAGATATAATCATTTCTTCAGGATTTTTTCCCCAGGCTTCAAATGCTATATCAGCCTGTGCAATATTGTCAAGATATTTATAAGGCATATGTAAACAGTCAGTTGAAATAATCAAGTTAAAAAGTGGCGAGTTTTTTTCCCAACTCAAAAGCTTTTTCTAAACAATCAGGTTTATCCAGGATACTGTTCTTTTTATCTGTTTGCGGGCAAAAAAGCTCATATTTATATTCTATATTTACCACATTAAAAAAATTTTTAATTATCTGTCTTGCATTTGTAAAAAAATATTCAATATTAGAACCTTCAACTGAAATAAAAGCACCAATTTTTTTTTCAGAAAACATATCTTTTTTAAGAACATATTTGGCTCGCCATACGCATTGAAACCTATCAATCATTGCCTTGGTTTGTGCTGTAATAGAACCGAAAAATATAGGGGAAGCAACAATAATTCTTTCTGCATTTTTTATCTTCGGGTAGATAGATTGCATATCATCCTGAATTATACAGGGTCTGTCATCAGGCATTTCTCTGCATTCCTGACAGCCTACAAACTTAAGTTTATTAAGAATAATTTTTTCAGTTTCAGCTCCGGAGATTTTTGCTCCTTCTAAAACTTTATCAAGTAAAATATCTGTATTTCCCCCAATTCTGGGGCTTCCATTTATTCCAAGTATTTTCATTGGGATTATTATAAAACATATTAACAATCTTGTAAAAAATAAATATCGGTTATATACTAATTAAATGTTTTTTAAAAAAATACCAAAGAATATTAAAGAATATCATGTAAAATCAATTTTAATTATTGGTTTGGGTTCTCTTGGCGACAATCTTATGCTTACCCCAACAATAAAGTTAATAAAAGATACATATAAAAAAGCAGAGATTGATATTGTTATCGGGCCAAGAGCTTTGGGATTTGCCAGAAATAATCCATGGTTTTCAAATATTTATGTCTGGAATAAAAAAATATCTTTAAACCTTTTCACATCTTTAAGAAAAAAAAGATACGATATCATATTTGATTTTAAAAATTCTTTATTACCATTTTTTCTTCGTGGAAAATATAAATTCACATTTTTTATAAAAGAATTTTTTTCAGATAAAAGTTTTACACATGAAAGTGAAAGAACCATTAAGTTTGTTGAATCTTATTTTGGAAAGCCGGAAAATATAAATTTATATTTTCCTGTTTTACAGACAGATATAGAAAAAACAGAAAAATTTTTTAAAACTTTTGGAATCAACAAATCAGATATAATTATAGTAATGAATCCCGGAGCAGCATTTCCGGCAAAAAGATGGAAAAAAGAAAATTTTATTCAGACAGGAAAAGAAATTCTTAAAATTTATGATGCCAAAATTATTATTACAGGTAATAAACTGGAAAAAAGTTTAGGAGAAGATATAAAAATTGGTATTAATAATAAGAATGTATTTAATCTTGCAGGAGAAACAACTATTGGGGAACTTGCAGCTATTCTAAAAATGGCAGATGTTCTTATTACAAATGATACAGGGACCCTTCATTTAGCATCAGCTGTAAGATGTCCTGTAGTGGTGATTTTTGGACCAAGTAATCCCTATAGATATGGTCCTATTGGAACCAAAAATTATGTTCTTCATGCAGATATTGATTGTTTTCCATGCAAACTTGAAGCAAAATGTAATAAAAAATTTATATGTATGGAATATATATATGTTAAAGATGTTATTAATGCGGTTTCTATACTTCTTAATGAAGAAAAACAGCTTCATCTTTTTGAATTTGAATAGCGTTGTAGATATTTTATTGCTGAATGAATAAATTCTATAATGTCAGAGGCTATAAGTGAATATTCTCCATATTTATTTTCAGCCATATCTCCTGCAAGTCCATGAATATAAGTACCCATACAGGCACTATCCCATGCTGAAAAACCCTGGACAATAAATCCTGCAATTATCCCTGAAATGACATCCCCGCTTCCTGCAGTTGCCATACCAGGATTTCCTGTCTGGTTTATATATATTTTTTCTCCATCTGTTACAATGGTTTTATAACCTTTTAGGACAACTATAACAGAAAATTTTTTTGCAAATTCTTTTGCTGTTATTTCCCTGTTTTTTTGTATTTCACTGATTTTTAATCCTGTTAGAGATGACATTTCGCCTGGATGCGGGGTAATTATTATATTATTTTCATGATTTTTAAGAAGTGATAAATTCTCACTTAATATTTTTAATGCATCAGCATCGGCTATAATAGGTTTTGTTATTTGAGGGTAAAACTTTTTAAAGAATTTTTTTGTGTCTGTTTCTGTAGACATACCGGGGCCAATTAATAATCCATCTGCATTGTTTTCCATAAATTCTTTACATATATTTACTGCTTTTAGTCCTATTGTATGTTTTTTTGTCTCTGGTAGGTTTCTACTCATTGGTTCTGTTGTTTTTATTTCAATTATATTGGAAAGACTTTCTGGTATTCCTATAGTAACAAGTCCGCAGCCTGCTCTTAAGGCAGATTCTGCAGATAGACATACTGCTCCTGTTAAACCAGGTGAACCTCCTACAATAAAAAGATGTCCATAATCGCCCTTGTGTGTTTCTTTTTTTCTTTTTAATAATTTAAACATTTGCTATGCATAAAGATATTGCTATATCTTTGGTATGTGAAATAGAAAGAGATATTTTAATGTTTTTATTTTTTTTAGGGTTTTTGAAGTGTACCAGAGGTTTGCCTGAAGGTAAATTTATTATTTCAATATCCCGTAATAGGTAATTTTCTTTACTGATTTTTTTTAGAAGTTTTATAGAGGATTTTTTTGCTGCTAATTTGCCTGCAAAATGAATAGAAGAATCTTTAAATTTGGAACAATATTTTATTTCTCTATCTGAAAAAATTTGTAATAGATTGGGGTTTTTTATATATTTTTCAATATTTTTAACCGGAACAATTGTAATTTCAGATAAATTCATTGAGATATATTATTAATAGGCAAAGGTAATACTTCAACTATTTTTCTTTTTTTACTTTGTGTAAAATTTACAATTCCCTGTTGCATAGCATATATTGTCCAATCAGAACCCGCATTAGTTCCTTTACCTGGATATATTTTAGACCCTTTTTGTCTTATAATAATATTTCCTGGTTTTACAATATTTCCCTGAGATACCTTAACACCTAATGTTTTAGGTCTTGAATCTCTGCCGTTGCATTGTTTTTTTCTTCCCATAATAGGAAAAGTATATCAGATAATTAATAAATGTCAAATTTTATATTAATAGTCCAAATTTTTATACTATGCATTAAAATTTATCTTTATAATGTCAAATTGATACTATAAGTTATTAAACGGGACTATAAACTATTGAAATTATCTGAATAATATTATATAAATATAAATGAAACAGGATGTCTTTACAAATTATACAAATTATAAAAATCTGAGTATAACATGACAGAACACAAAAATAAAGGGGGTGAAAAAGGATGAAACAAATTATCAGTAAAATTATAAAAGAAAAAGTAAATAATAATACAGAAAAGGGGGCAAAAAACATGCAAAAACAAGAGAAAAGTAAAAAAGGTTTTACCCTTATAGAGTTATTGGTGGTAATAGCCATCATAGCAATCTTGGCAGCAATGTTGCTACCGGCTCTCGCAGCAGCAAGGGCAAAAGCAAGACAGGCAGTGGGATTAAGCAATTTAAAACAGATAGGTCTGGCTATGGCAATGTATACTAATGATTATAATGGATTTGTCCCGGAATCTTCTATAAATAATGGATGGCCTACCTGGGTGGCATTATTATTACCTTATACAGGTTATAGAGCAAGTTTATGGATAGACCCAAATTCTCCTGATATATCTGGTATTAGTAAATGTAATGCATCTGCAGAATTATGGAAAAGTACTGGGAATGCTACTCCTATAAACAATTATCTTGAAGGATGGGCTACTGGGTACCAAACTATAGGAATAAATGGTCTTTCTTTTGGTCCTTGGAGTGCAAATGGTTGGACTCCTACAAATATTGCTCAAATTAAATATCCATCTCAGTTAGTTTTTGCTGGAGATTCAACGGGTTGTTATGGAGCATATCCTAATCCTGCAGGGATGAACCCATTTGGAGGAATACCATGTATGCTTGTTGGTCCATCAGCATGGGCTAATATTCCAGGTTATTTTTATGGTTTTTATGGTGGAGAAGGACCTAACTATGATGATTATACGCAAAATAATATAAATTTTTTGTTTTGTGATGGTTCAGCCAGAAGTGTACCTTATAGTTCCGCTCTATCCTGGAATAATTTCCCAGGTGGAGCGTGGTGGGTTACTACTGTTGCAGTTAGCCGATACTGGTTGTTTAATGCGCAGTAACAATATATATTTTCGTAAATATTCAGTCAACTGCATTGACTGAAGGCACAAAGTTTCCGCTGTAGGCGGAAACTTTGTGCATCTGTGTCTGTAAATATGCCTGTCCGCCAATTTTTTAGGTGGAAAACAGTGTTTAGCGAATATTTACTATTTATTATAATTAAAAGGGATATATACAATGAAAAAGATTGTTGTTGTTTTTAGTATTTTGATATTATTAAGTTTGATTTTTACATCATTGGGTTTTGCAACCCAGACAGCATTTTGGAGACCATATACAGTAGGTCCTCATACTTATGGATTATTTCCTTTTAACAGACCAAATTTCTCTGATTATTATGGTGATATAAAAGGGGTAAAGATAATAGGGAATGTAAATTATTACAGCAAGGGAAAATTTGGTGGATGTGCAAGGTTTACTGGAAATGGGGCTATAGAGTATATACCTGATAAAATTTTAAAAGGTAACCAGTTTTGTAGTCCTATTTCTGTAGAAGCATGGATAAAAATTAAACATTATCCTGTTCATAAGGAATATATTGTGTATAGGCCGGCAATATATAATCCTGCAATAAAAAGGGTAACAAATGGTTTTGCTCTTTATATAAATTCTAAAGGAGGGTTTTCACTTTCAGTCACAAGTACAGTAAATGCGCCTTATGGAACAGCAATAATTACCTCTTCTCCTGAAGGAATAATACCTTTAAATAAATGGGTACATATATCTGGAATGAGTGGGGCAGGTTTAACCTATAGAAGATTATATCTAAATGGAAAATTAGTAACACAGGTTCCTATTGTTTGGGGACAATGGCTTAGTAGTGGAGAAACCCAGCCAGGTTTGGTATACATAGGAAACAATGAAAAAGGTACAGGGGGTTTTTCAGGATTAATAGATGAAGTAAGAATTGACCAAAATGTTTTTGCCCTTTGGCCTAAAGATACTGCATGGACAAAGCATATAAAATCTATAAATGTTCCCAAAGGCCCCCCATATTTTCTTTCTAATGATGGTCTTGTTTTATTTCTTCCTTTAAATGGAAATTCAACTCCGGAAATAAATAGAGTTGGAAATATACAAATATTAACACATGGGAAATTCGTAAGAGGAGGTATAGGCGGGGAATGTTTTAGAGGCAATATAAATATTAATAAAACACATATTTTAAGTTTAAAACAAGGTAGTGTGGAATTCTGGCTTCAACCTTATGGAGTTACAAATTATAGTGATTTCAATGTTAATTTTTTAAGTGTATTCCCTGGTTTTATTTTTTATATCCTAAATAATGGATATGGAAATAATGATGGAACACAACGGCCTTTATCAATATATTTTACAAATAATCAAGGGAATCTTGTATTTATTAATGCGGATAATATATCTTTGTATGAAGGCAGATGGTATCAAATAATAATCACCTGGAAAGGGCAGGATATAAAAATTTACATAGATGGAAAACAACGGGCAAATGAATATGGCACAGGTTTAAATACAAAACAAAATGGAGAATATGCAAATGATATAAATTTTCCTATACCTATAAGCTGGGAGCATTGTAATTGGGCAGAATATAATAATATATATATATATAATAAAGCATTAACCAGAGAGGAAGTATGGAACGCTTATTATAGATATAGAGACCCTGCAAAACTTAAAATTCTTAAAAAACCATTTCCTGTAACATTACGGGCTCAATATTTTCCTTCATATAATTTAATTTATTACAAACTCATTCCTAATATAGAAGTAAATAAAATAGAAAATATAGAATTTAAATTAAATGGAATAAACGGAACATTATTTAAACATACATTAAAATTTACTCAAAAAGAAGAAAAACTACATATTCCTGTATTAAAGCAAGGTAAATATAAATTAGAATTATTCATAAAACAAAATGGCAGATATATAAAAAGTGGAGATTTTACTTTTGTGAGGCAATATTTTATATGGGAACATAATAAACTTGGAATAACTGATAAAGTATTTAAACCGTTTACACCCGTAATAGTAAATGGAAAACAGATAAATATAGTTCTAAGAAAATATACAATAAATAATTTTGGTTTATTGAATAGTATTATAAGCAAGGGTAAAGAAATTCTTGCTGGCCCTATGGAAATAAAAGGGAAAGATATACAGGGAGAGATAAATTGGACAGATAAACAAGGAAAATTTATAGAAAGAAAACAGAATAAAGTTGTATACCAAACAAATATAAAATCAGACCCGATAAATATAACTACAAAATCAACAATATGGTTTGATGGAACAATAAAAGTCAATATGGAAATAAAACCCGGACAAAAACCAATTCTGATAAAAAATCTTTATTTATATATTCCATTAAAAGAAAAGTATGCATATTTATTTCATACATATCCAACAGACCATGCAACAAATCCAAGTAAATTGCCAAAAGGAACAGGAATAATATGGAATAGTACACAAGTGCCAAATACTGATTCCTGGTTGGATAGTTTTGTTCCATATATCTGGATAGGTCAAAATGCAAGAGGACTTGCATGGTTTGGAGACAATGATAAGGGATGGATTACAGCAAAAAATATGAAAATACCAATTCAGACAATAGAAAGAAAAAACGGAAAAGTAATACTTAAAGTTTATTTAATAGATGAACCTATAATAATAAAAAGACCAACAAAATTAGTGTTTGGATTGGATATATCACCGACAAAACCCATGCCTTCCAATTGGAGAGAACATTTGCGTTATATTCCATTTCAAATTGGTGTTGCTCCATGGGGTGGATTGAATTGTTCTTATAAAGGACCCTACAAAGACCACTGGAGTGTAGTAGATAAAATAATGGAATGTAGGGAACAAGGAAAGCTTCCTGAAAATATAAAAAAATGGTTTGAAGCATTTTATAAAAAATATAATCCGCCTCCAGTTTTTGGAACAGGAAACTGGTTGGAAAGCGTTTTATGGGATGCAGGTGTTTGGGCGGCAGGTATTGGTCCTGATGCTCCTTGTCCTGTATATGAAGAAGAATTATATGCTCCAACAGTAAGAGCTCCCTGGAAAACATATCAATACGAATGGACAAATGAAGCATATCTATATAATAGGAAATGGCCAACATACAAAATATTTTTAAAAGGGGTAAATGTTAATCCCAGTGCGGCTGTAACTTATGTAAAAAGTTATAGAGATTATGGATTATGGTATGCAAATCAATGGTTAAAACGAGGAGTAAGTCTTTATTGGGATAACACATATCCGCGTATTTCATATAATTATAGAACAACAGATGCTTATAAAGTTGGGAATGAAATTCAACCATGTTTTACTATATGGCAACAGAGAAAATACATGATGAGAGTTTGGAACTTGTTAAGTGAGTATAGAGAAAAAATGAAACATCCATGGTTATTACAATGGATAGACCACATGACAGATTCATTAGTTTTGCCTTTGCAGACATTTGGGACAGCAGACCTTGATCTTGAATTTAGTAATACAAAACCATTTGCGCCCTCTTATTTAAGAACAGAGTCTATTGGCAGGCAGGTGGGTAATTATCCATTATGTTTATATCCTGTCAGTGGAGACAATAATAAAATAATAAGTAAATTGCCGGAACCTAAACAGGAAAAAATAGAATGGGCAATGAGGATGGTTCATGAAATAGAAGCTCTAAATTCATGGCAAAAAACAACAGGAGATTTAAATAAAATAGTATTTAATTTCGGATATGGAAAGAAGGATATAAAAGTTGATGATTATTGGAAAAGCAATCCAATATTACAGGTAAATAATAGAAAAGTCAAGTGGATAGGGATGATAAATAAAAGTAAAAAAGAAGTACTTCTGGTATTTTCAAGCTGGAACCCAAAAACAGTTAATATTACTGTTAAACTAAATAATAAAAATATTGGATTTAATGTAGATAATAAAACAGTTATTAATGTTTTAACAGGAAAACAAATTGAAAATAATACAGGTCAATTAAATATAAATCTATCTGCTCCGTATGGGGTAAAACTAATAAAAATAGAATAATTATATTGCATAGAAGAAAGAAAAAAATTTTATTAAATATGTTGAAATTTAATAGATATTGGCTAAATTATCTCCCATAGAATATAAAAGATTTGTTAAAGATTCCTGATATTGATAAACATCTGTATAATAATCAGTCCTGGCAGTGGTAAGAAGAGTTATAGCATCAATAACATCTGTTGCTGTTCCTATCCCTTCTCTATATTTTAAGGTGTTTATTCTTAAATTTTCCTTGGACTGTCTTATTGTGGTTTCTGCAACCTGTATATTTTGAAAATTAGTTAATACATCAAAATAATTTTTTTCAACTTCAAGTTTTATATCATTAGATGTTTTATTTTTTTCTTCTAATATTTGTTTTTGCTGTTCCTGTAGACTTTTTATTTCATATTTTGTTTTCCATCCATTGAAAATATTCAGGTTTATACCGAGAATTAATGCCCATTGATTTTTTGAGGTTTCATCATAAGGAAGATCTACATAAGAATAATCCCCTTCAATAAATAATTTCGGGAAATATTTAGCTCTAAAATATTTTTTATAATAGTATAAAGATTTAAATTGATTATTTAAAATTTTCAGTTCTTTTCTCTTTTTTTCTGCTGTTTTAATCGCTATTTCTATACTTATTTTTTTTGTATTTAATGGGATATCCTGTAATTTCCATTGCGTTGTAAGAGATTGACCCATCATATTATTGAGAATTTCATATTGAATTCTTCTATTATTTTTTGCTGTAATAAGTCTTTGTCTGGCATCAGCTAATTTTACTTCTGCCTGAAGAAGATCATTTTTTGTTATAACCCCCTGTTTAAAAAGATCTTCTGCATCTTTCAGATGTGATTGGAAACTTTTAACTTCTTCTTTAGCAACAAGAACTATTTTATTGCTATCAAGGCAATTAAAGTATGTATTTATAAAATTTAAAAGAGTAATATTTTTTATCAGAGATATTTTTTCATCAGAAATTTTTATATCTGTTTTTTTGGATTTATAAAAAGAATGAGAAGCTCCGAAATCATATAAAGTTTGTGTTGCATCAATTCCAAAAGAGTCAAAACTTTTTTCAGATGTTGGAAGAACTAATCCTTCAAACCTGGTTAAGGGTTGATTGGCAAGATATGTTTGAGAAACAAAAGTATTAACCTGAGGGAAAAGAGGGGATTTTGCTATATTGGCATTTGCCTGGGATATGGTATGGTTATAATAAAAAACTTTTAATCCCCTATTATATTGCAGGGTATATTTTATTCCTTTTGCCAGCGTAAGAATTTTTATATTAGATGCATATAAATTAAAAGAAATAAAAAATATTATTAAAAATATATATTTTTTCATTTTAGATATCTGATAAATATTTTAATATAGAACTGACCAGTCAGTCTATTTATTTTAAAATATAATAATAATTTGTCAAACTATAAATTTTTTATAGATTGAATTTTTTACAGAGTTTGTATTTTGGGAAATCTGTAATAAATGTGTATAGTGCAGAAACAATTAAAACTGTAAATACCTGATAAGGCATAATTGGATAAATAAGTTTCCAATATATTCCGAGAATAGTAAACAAAATTAGCATTGACATACTGGCAATAAAAAGTTGTTTGCCGGGTTTTGATTTCCAGAAATGGTCTCTTTCCCTGACTACAAGTATTTTATATTGGCTATCAAATATAAGAGCAAGTAAAACAACTGTTTTGAGATGATTAAAATCCAAATGAAATAGTTTTAGCCCTATTAATAATATAATAATATCCCCGGCTATTAAAATAAAAGCAGGAATAAGTGAAACAATAGTAATACTTTTAATATCCCATATATTAGGATTAGAAGTGTTTTTTACATTATCAGTAGCTAATGACATAGTTATAAAATCATTGGCAAATATGATTAACGCTATTCCAAGTAAAGAAATAATAATATTATGTAGCCATAAAAAACCTATAACCAAAAATCCGGTAAATTCTACAACTTTTATAATTTTATTTATAACCCAGGATAACATCCGTTGATAGGTTTTTCTGCTTATTTTAACAGTATTTATTATTTCACTTAACCCCTGTTCTGTTAAAACAACGCTTGCAGAAGATTTTGCCACATCAGTTGAATTACTTACTGCAATACCCATTTCTGCCTGTTTTAATGCTGGAGCATCGTTAACCCCATCTCCTGTCATTCCGACCATATGTCCTTTGGATTGCAGTAATTTTACGACCTTGTATTTATCTTCAGGATAAATTTCAGCTATTCCATCACTTTCATCTAAAAGTTTTATTTGCTCATCTGAATTTAAATCTTCAATATCTGTAAGTTTTATAATTCTATTTCCAATGCCAACAGTATTGGCAATTTCTTTTGCTATTGAAATATTATCCCCGGTAAGCATGATAACCTTTATCCCGAGTTTTTTGGCTTCTTCTATCATACTTTTTGAATCTGCCCTTGGCGGGTCAGAAAGAGCTACTAATCCTATAAATTGTAAGCTGTTTATATTTTCATCACTTGTCTGGGCAACCGCAAGAGTTCTATAGCCTTTGGTTGAAAAATTTTCTATTGTTTTTTTTGCTTTTTCTGCGGGTTTTTTATCTATTTGCTGACATAAAGGTATTATAATCTGAGGAGCTCCTTTGACTACTTTTATTTTTTTATCATTGATTTCCACAATTGCTTCTGTTCTTTTTATTGAAGGATTAAAGGGTGTATATGATACCTGTTTATAATTGGGGATATTAATTCCCTGGGTTTTGGGATATTCCATAATTGCAAGATCAATTAAATCCATTCCTTCTGCTCTGGATGCCATTACCGCAGAACTTATAACATCTTCATTTTTATAAGAATTAAAAGAAACAATATCTGTTACTGATAATTTGTTTTGTGTTATTGTCCCTGTTTTATCTAAACATAAAACATCAATAGACGCAGCATCTTCCAAAGAATCCAATTTGGTAACTAAGGCTCCTTTTTTACTTAGTTCCATTGCTCCTGCAGCCTGAACGATTGTAAGAACCGCAGGAAGGGCTACAGGAACTGCACCCATAAGAAATATCACTGCAAGAGTTAGAACAGTTATAATATTTTCATGAAGATTGATAAAAAACCCGAATATTAAAACAATTATTAAAGCCGCTATGCCTACATATATCATATATTTAACTATAGAAAGCATAACTTCCTGTTGATGGGATTTGGGTTTTGCTATTTTTACAAGTTCTGCTGTTTTTCCAAAATAGGTATTTGCACCTGTATTAATAACCACACATTTTGCTTCTCCATATTTTACTATTGAACCTGAGTATATAATATCTGATTGGCTGGCATTTACAGGTAAGGATTCACCAGTTAGTGCTGACTGGTCTACAGAGATTTCTTCATCTAAAATTTTTGCATCAACAGGAACGATATCTCCAAGTTTTATTGTAATAATATCCCCGGGGACTATTTCTTTTGCGTTTGTTACAATCCACTTGCCATTACGAAGAACTTTTGCCATTATTGCCAATTTCTTTTTTAAAAATTCAATAGCCTTCTGTGACCCCTTGGAATGAATCTGTCCAATAATGGCATTTATGGTTAGTAATACAAAGATGATAATCCCTTCCAGAGAATGTTTTATGATAAAAGAAAGGATTATTGCGACTTCAAGTAACCATGGCATCGGGCCCCAATATCTTAAAATAAACTCATAAAAAGAATTTATTTTTTTTTCTACTATTTCATTATATCCAAATATTTTAAGCCTATTTTTTACTTCTTCATTAGTGAGCCCCTGTGGTGATGTTTCCAGCAGTTTAAAAACATCTTCCAGAGGAATTTTTTTATATTCAGATGTGTTTTTTATTTTAGAATCCATAGTTTTGTATTGTAAAAGTTTTTATTCCTGATGTCAAAAAAAATTTTATTAATAAGTGCTATAATATAAATGATATAACTTCTATCTGGGAGGTGATAAAAAATGACTGAAAATGAAATAATAGAGTTTAAAAATGCTTTGGCCGGAATTAAATATGGAAGAGAGTTTTTAACATCAATGTCTGTAATACCCAATTTACTTGATTCTATGGAGGAAAATTTAAGACAGTTGCTAAAATCTATAAAAGATATTAAAGAGATATTAAAGCCTTTTGAGTCTTCCATAGAAGTAAAAAGAGAAGGATGGAAAATATAAAAAATTTGAAAGAATATAATATTTTAGTATAATAAAACAATATAAAAAGGGGATATAGCTCAACTGGGAGAGCGCCCGCCTTGCACGCGGGAGGTTGTCGGTTCAAATCCGACTATCTCCATTAAGAAAATGCATCTTTGAAAGTCGGGTTTGAACCGAAGGTTCACCACTACGGCTGTTTTTTCTTTACAGGTATTTTACTTTCCAAAGAAGCCGTAGAGTGTGTGTCAAAATGATAGAGGGATGTTTCTGAAAAATTTATATGATAAGTTTGGATTGTCTTTTCATCTTTGTTTGAAAAAAAGTATTTACAAAGCAGAAAAGAGCAATCCAGAACTTATTTCTTCCTTCAGAATAAATAAATTATATAATTTTTATTTTAAAATAATTCAATTATCAACACTAAAAATGCATGCTTTTTTGAAAAAAGGAGGGAATTTTAATTGAATACAGATAATAAACAAAATAAAAATAAATCACAATCTCTTGTACAGATAATGACAGAAGAGGAAATAAAAAAAATTTTTATTCCCAAGTTAAAATCTTCTACAAAAAATTTTTTTTCTATTCTTCATCATCTTATTCTTTTTAAAAAAATTCCACATAGCAATTTCTTTTTTGTTTTATCAAAGGAAAGTGATAATATGGAAATTTTCCTTGATGATTATGGTGCGAGAAATAACCAGAAATTTTACTACTTTGGGGAATTAGTAGCTTCTATAAGGTGGATATCTATAGCTATTTCCTATTCTACACATATTCTTTCCCGGATAAATTCATATAAATTATTCTGGAAAAATGAAGAAAAAGAAAAATTTATTTCAGACCTTGAAAATGAAATAAAAATTAATGTATTTACTTTAAAAATATTTGCCAAAGAGATACTATCCGTTAGTAAAGAAATGGATATTTTTTCTCCGTATGAAAAAGAAATACAGGAAAATGAAAAGCCTATAAAAAAAATTTTACCTGCAGATATATATCAAAAAACCATTAGTGAGACAAAAGAAAGAATTTTTGATATTTTAATGAAATTTCTGGAAATAGGTGAAAAATTTGAAATGTTTATGAAAAAAAGAGATGGAAAAATAAAACCTACAGAAGAAATATTAGAGGATTTTCGTTCCTCTTTTCATAGACTTCAGGCATTATACGATACCTATATTAAAAATACAGATATAGAAGAAAAAATATCATTTTTAACCTCTTTAAGAGGGCAGATATCTGTTAATTTATATCTTTTTGAAATTGGAAGAGCTCTTATACATTTGGATGAAAGACATACAAAAGCAATTGAATCTCTTTCTTCTCAAAGACCTATGTTGAAAAATATTTCCTGTAATAAAATTCAGGATGAAATAAAAAATTTTATTCTTTTATATACTGAAATATTTACTCAAAAAGGTAAAGAATTAGCAGAAAATATTTTTACAGAATTAAACTCTAATCCTGATGAATATATTTTAGAAACAGTTTTCCTTCAAATACCTTATTATAGATTGGAAGATTTTCATATAAGACCTATAATGCCTATAACCCAGATTGCACAAAAATATTCCATAAATTCTTACTTGTATTTTAATAGAACAAAATATGATTTAAAAAGTCCTCTTGAAATGGCAATTGCTATACCTGATATAAGAGAAACTTTAAGTAAGGAGAATGTTGATATTATAATTCAAGGGCCCAAAAAATCTGTAAAAGAAATTGTGGAATTTTTAAAAAATGCTTGTGGTGCTTTTTATCCACAAGAATCTATTAAAGATAAAGAAATAATTTCTAAATCTTCTGATTAGATTAGTTGGATTTTTTGGATATTAATATGCGCCTGTAGCTCAAGCGGATAGAGCATCTGCCTTCTAAGCAGAGGGTTGCCCGTTCAAGTCGGGCCAGGCGCGGTTTTTTACTTCTTTGAAAGACTTGAATTATTTATTTTTTCATTCTTAATTCCTCAGGAATAACCAGAACAAAAGGTTTTTTGGATATAGGATTTTTTTCTACCACAACAATAGTTTTATAAACTTCTTCTATAATTTGATAATGTAAAACTTCTTCAGGAGAACCAATTTTATATATTGTTCCCTGATGAAACATTGCTATTTTTTCACTATATTCACCGGCAAGATTTAGGTCATGAAGAACCATTATTACAGTCAGATGAAATTCTTTGTTTAATCGTTTGATCAGGTCTAAAATTTTTATCTGATGGGTTATATCCAGATGACTTGTTGGTTCATCAAGCAAAAGCAGTTTTGGTTCCTGTGCTAATGCTTTTGCAATAAAAACAAGCTGTTTTTCTCCGCCGCTCATTTCTTCCATAGAGTGGTCTTTTAGTTTTAGAGTATCGGTTAGTTCCATACATTTTTGGGCGATATTAATATCTTTTTCTGACTCAATAAATTGAAATTTTTTATAATAGGGAACTCTGCCAAGAAGAACAAATTCCTCTACATCCATGTTAATGGATTCTATTTGTTGTGAAACAACAGCTATTTTTTGAGATAATTCTTTATATGACATTCCCCATATATCTTTTTTTTCAAATAATATTTTTCCATTATAGGGTTTAATAAGTTTTGTAATTGCACGGATTAATGTTGTTTTTCCTGAACCATTTGGGCCAACAATACTTATCATTTCCCCTGTGTTAATAATAAAATCTATGTTTTTTAAAATAATTTTGTTTCCATATCCGCAGGTTAAATTATTTATTTCAAGTAAATTTTTTTCCATGATGGATTTTGTGAAATTTTTCAATCCTCCTAAGAGATTTTTTTTGAAAGAAAATAGACAAAAAGACTTCCTCCTACAATACCTGTAATAACTCCGACCGGTAGTTCCATTGGAGCAATAATAGTTCGTGCGATTGTATCACATATTATTAAAAATCCTGCACCTGCTAAAAAAGAGGAAACAAGAAGAATTCTATGGTCAGTTCCTACAACCCTTCTCATAAAATGTGGTACAGCCAGACCTACAAAACCAATAATTCCTGAAACAGAAACAGCCACGCCTGTCAATAAAGAGGAAAGTACAAATAATATCTTTTTAGTCTTTTCTGTATCTATACCAAGATGATGAGCTTCTTCTTCCCCTAAAGAAAAGGCATTTAGATTAATAGAGAAAAAGTATGAAATAAATAATCCCAAGATTGATACAAAAAGCATAGTTTTTATAAGAATCCAATGGGGTTGTTCTAAAGAACCCATGGTCCAAAAAATAATACCCTGAAGATTTGCAGCATTGGATACTGCCATAATAAGCATAATTAAAGAAGAGGAAATAAAACTTATCATAACCCCTGTAAGCAAAAGTCCCTGGATTTTTAATATGCCTTTTTTTACGCTTAAAGAATACACAAGAAGAATAACAAGTATAGAACCTAAAAAGCCACATATAGGTAGAGCAAAAGAACCTATTAAGGAGGTTAATTTAAAAACAATTCCTAAACAGACACCAAGGGCTCCTCCCCCTGAAATTCCAAGTGTATATGGTTCAACAAGAGGATTTTTAAACATTCCCTGTAGAATTACTCCGGCAAGAGATAAACTTCCTCCAACAGCAAAACCAAGTATTATACGCGGAAGTCTAAGGTCAAAAATAATATCATAATTGACAGAGTTTTTTCCGGTTTTAAACGCTTCCATGATATTTCTAAATGATATAGATGTAGGTCCTATTGAAAGACAGATTATCCCAGTGAGTAAAACTATTAAAAATAATGCTGCAGTATAAAGAATCCATTTTATTGGTTTTTTATTTTCCATCTTTATGATTTAAGAATTTTATAAAGATAATCCATATCTATATTTTCTCTTAAAATTTTTTCAAGTTTATCAAATTCATTGTTAAGATTGAAAAAACTTACATTTTTTACAGGTGAAAGATTTTTATTTTTTCTTACCATGTTTAAAAAATCTTTTCTAAATTCATTTGAATCAAAAATCCCATGTATATATGTCCCGTAAATGTTCTTTAATATTGCTCCATCAATATGTTTGTTTTTTCTTCCATTTTTTTCAAAAATATCTGAAAAATGTTTTAGATTTTGATGATATATGGTTTTTCCATGGTGTATTTCATAGCCAACTATATTACTGCCTGAAAAACTTTTAGCTTGGACCTGAAAAAGAGATTTTGTTTTTTCTAAATTTGTTTCCAGAGGCAAAAGAGACAGACATTGAATTTCTTTTTCTTTTGATTCAATAAAATACTTATCATATATTTTTTTTCCAAGCATTTGAAATCCTCCGCATATTCCAATAATAATAGTTCCTTTTGTTTTATAAAGAGAATATATTTTATCTGCGATTCCGGATTCTTTAATAAATTTAAAGTCTGATATGGTATTTTTAGTTCCTGGCAGTATAAGAATATCTGGTTTATTAATATCCTGGGATGTTTTTACATATCTTACATTAACATCTTTTTCAGAAAAAAGAGGGTCAAAATCTGTGAAGTTGGATATGTGAGGAAGTAAAACTATCTCTATATTAATTGTTTTATTGGTATTTTGGTATTTATTCTGTTCTTTATAATTTTCAAAATAAACAGAATCCTCTTCAGGAATTTTTATATCTTTGAAGTAAGGAACTATACCTAATACTTTTATTCCTGTTTTTTTTTCCAAGAAGTCAATTCCACTCTGGAGAAGTTTTTTGTCTCCTCTAAATTTATTTATGATAATTCCTTTTACTCTTTGTTTTTCCTTTTTTGTTAAAAGAGATAATGTCCCGATAATCCATGCAAAGACGCCTCCTTTATCAATATCTCCAACAAGGATTACAGGAGCATCTGCATATTCCGCCATTTTCATATTAACAATATCTCCGGCTTTAAGATTTATTTCAGATGGGCTACCTGCACCCTCAATAACAATTAGCTCATATTGTTCTTTTAGTCTGTCAAAGGATTTTTTCACTTGTTTTCTGAGTGTTTTTTTAAGTTTTTCATAATCCACTGCAGTAATGTTTCCTATAGGTTTTCCAAGAAGTATTACCTGAGAGCCTGTATCACTATTGGGTTTAAGAAGTATCGGGTTCATATCTACATGTGGTTTTAAGCTACAGGCAAAAGCCTGGTTTGCCTGAGATCGGCCTATTTCCCCGCCGTTTTCTGTCACAAAAGAATTAAGAGCCATATTTTGTGCTTTAAATGGGCATACATGATAGCCGTCTTTTAAAAATATTCTGCATAATCCTGCAGTTATTATACTTTTGCCTACACCTGAGCCTGTTCCGCAAATCTGAATTGCGTTTTTCATTTTTATGTTTTTTCTTTTTTCCCCGGAGGAAATTCTTTTTCTATTATAGACCTGTTTTCTCTTATAATAGAGTGTATTTTATCCACTACTTTTTTTTGATGTATCCAGGAACAATCCTCACATGACTATATTGGTTGACCATTTTTAGAATAAATAAATTTTCCACCTTTTCTTTTATCCAGACAGGGATAAAATGGACAATAGCAGAATGTACAATCTTCTAAATCCTTATGACATGGAAAATATTTGCAGGCTTTATTAGCTCTACTAACCACTTTTAGTCTCCTGTTTTTTTAAAATATCTAAATTTTTCCTATAAATATTTAGTATATCATCTAATGTAGCGAGTCCTAAAAATATATTATTTTCTACAACGGATACCCAGGTTGTTTTATTTTCAGTCATAATATTCCATGCCTGCTCAAGGCTTGTAGTATAATTAACTGATATATTTACTTCTTTTATAAAGTGAGATATTCTTACATCATCTTCTACATCAATCAGGTCATAAAGATATATTATTCCTTGAAGTTGATTATTTAAAACAACAGGCAAAGAAGAAAATGAATTATAAGCCATAACTTCTTTAACATAATAAACCTGTTCAGAGGGATTGATTTGAATATTTCTGAACTTTTTTATATTTCCTATTTTTAAACTTGCTAAAAGAGGGATATTGAATTCTCCAAAATTAGCAGGGGAATCTTTTTGAGTAAGAACCTGAGAATTATATATGGTTGTTGTTCCTGATATTAAATAAGATATTGAAACAGCTATCATTGCCGCAGGTAAAAGTTGTAGACTTCCTGTCATCTCAACTACCATTAAAATAACTGCAATAGGAACTTTTCCTGCTGCGCCAAAAAATGAAAGCATTCCAACAATGGTAAAGGCTCCAATTGCATTTAATGGTACAAGGTGGGGAACCAAAAAATGGAATATAAATCCAATTCCTGCGCCTAAAAATCCACCTATAAACATTCCAGGAGCGAATAATCCGCCTCCACCTCCAGAACCTACTGTAAGTGCAGTAGCAAATATTTTAATAAAAGCAATTATTATTAAAACAGCAAAAATTGGTAGTCCGAACATTATAAGATGGTTGAATTTTCCATTTATTAAAAATTGTACCCATCCATAGCCTACTCCCATAATCTCAGGGAAAAAAAAGGCTAATATTCCTGAAGAAAATCCGCCAATTGCAGGTTTAAGTCTATTGTCAATTTTCAATTGCTGGAATTTGGTTTTTGTCCAGTAAAAAATTTTTGGATAAAGTATGGCAATATAACCTAAGGCTATACCCAGAGTTGCATATAAAGGCAGTCTTAATGGATTAAAAGCTACAAGATAATAACCAAATATTGGGGTAAAACCTACAAAACTGCCAAAAATAGAATATCCTATTGCTGATGCTACAATAGCAGGATAAATTACATCGGTTTGTAAATCTCTTTTATATAATATTTCAGCAGCTAATAATGCTCCACCAATAGGAGCTTTGAATATTGTTCCAATACCTGCACCAATTCCAATAGCAACCATTTTTCTTCTATCTGCATCATTTAAATTAAGAAGATTAGAAATAAAAGAATTAATTCCTGCGGATATTAGTGCTGAAGGACCTTCTCTGCCTGCACTTCCTCCTGAACCTATGGTAATAGATGATGCTATTGTTTTTATAAGAGTGATATTCGGCCTGATTTTTCCATTTTTTCTATGATATGCATCTATAGCTATATCATCTGCAGTTTCATGTCCCTGGTCTCCGGGGGCGAACTTATAAACCAGAAGTCCTGTTATTAATCCGCCAAAGCCTACTACAATTGGTATAAGATAAGGCCTTTGAATAGAAAAAAGAAATCTTTTTCCTTCTCCTACAGGAACAGGTGCTTTCATTCCCAGTAAATAAGTCCAGAAAAAAGATTCACACAATCTAATAGAATAAAAGAAAGCCAGAGCTCCTATTCCTGCAATAATACCTGCAATAGCACCAAGAATAAGCCATTTTAAAAAATAGTCTAAGTTTGTAATTTTTTTGCCAAAATAATTAAACAGGTTAAAGAATATTTTTTTCATTTATGTGTTTTTATGTACTTTTTCAATATAATAAAATAGTCCGCCATATACAGTAGGATGAAAACCTGTAAATTTATTATTTATAGCATAAATTACTGAGGGTACAGCTGTAAAAATCAGAGGGACTTTATTACTTACAATTTTTTGCCATTCATAATAAAGAGCCTGTCTTTTTTTTATATGCATTTCTCTGTCTGCTTTTTCAAGAATATCATCAATTTTTATTTCCCAGGGATATGCAGATTGTTTTGATGATGAATTCCAGAAATGTAGTTGTCCATTGGTTAGCCATACATTTTGTCCGCTATATGGGTCTATATCTCCTGTAAGTCCAATAATAATCGCTTCCCAATCTTTTGTTCCATCTAACCGTGTTACCAAAGAATTGAATTCAACTGGGAGAAAATTTACTTTCATCCCGAGTTTTTCAAGACTGTTTATAATAAGGGTTCCTTCTTCTATTCTTTCATTATCATTGCTGTTTGTTAAAAGTGAAAAATGAACCTGATGTCCATGGGAATCATATAAAAGTCCATTTCCCTCATATCTAAATCCACCCTTATAAAGACATTTTTTTGCCTCTGTAAGGCTATAATGATATTTTGTAATATCCGGATTATAAAACTGTGGAACTGATTGGTCTAAGGGTCCATAAAGTGCAGTTCCATAACCTGCATATATATCTTTAATTATATCTTTTCTATTAATTGCATAAGCAATTGCTCTTCTAAACCATTTATTTCTAAACCATTTTATTTTATATTTGTGAATAGGGCTGTTAATATTCTGGTTAAATGCAATAAATTCTGAACTAAGGGATGGTCCTAAATTATAAAATTTTTCACCTTTAAAAGTGGAATTTTTTAAAATCAGATAATTTTCCGGGGTTAAACCGATAATATCTATTTCTCCTCTTTCAAATTTTAAAATAGCCATATTCTCATCAGGAATTATTAAAAACACAATTTTGTTAAGATAAGGAAGTCTGCCGCCATGTTTATTTTTTTTCCAGTAATAAGGATTTCTTTTAAGAATGACCCATTCACCTGGTTTAAATTTATCCAACATAAAGGGTCCTGTGCCAACTACTTGCGAAGGTTTTGAATTAAGTCCCAATGAAAAATTAAATCTATTTTCTTTAACATATTTTAATAAAATATGTTCTGGTAATATTGATTGGGATAGACTCTTAAGAAATGGTGCAAATCTATGCGGCAAAATAAATTCAACAGTATACCTATTGATTTTTTTAACAATTATTTTTTTACCTTCAATAGTAAAAATATCTCTGCTGCTGGTGGGAATATCGGGATTGTATATCAGGTCATTAAAAGTAAAAACAACATCATTTGCTGTAAAGGGTATACCATCATTCCAAAAAACATTTTTTCGCAGATGAAATATCCATATTTTGCCGGAAGAATTATGCTGCCAGCTTTTGGCAAGGTCAGGTTTTATTTGAAAAGTCCTTGGGTCTATGGTGGTTAATCCTTCAAATATAAAACCTGTGATGAGTGTTGTGCTTGTTTCTTCTGCAATAATAGGATTAAAAGATTTTGGGGATGATGAAGTAGAGGCAATAAGGGTTCCTCCATATTTGCTATTACTATATGAAGTGGTTTTTATAATAGATGGAGTTTTTAAACTAAAATGTAATAATAAAATAATTAAAAGCAGTAATAAAAAAATAAAAAAAAATTTATATTTCCCCATTTGAAAAATATTATTTTTTCTTAATAGGACTAGATGGTATAGATACTGGTGTTTGAACAGGGTATTGTTGTGCTGGGATATTTTTAACAGGGCCAACTTTTTTTAATTCTCTTTCAATGATAGAAGAGGGTTGTTTTAGCCTTGAACCAAAGATTGTAAGAAAAAGACTGCTTATCATAAAAAGTGTTGCAAAAATTACTGTGAGTTTATTTAAAGCCGCAGGAGTTTCTGCTCCAAAAACAGTTTCCATTCCCCCGCCACCAAAGACATTGGATAAAGAGGAACCCTTCCCGCTTTGGACTAATACAATTCCAATAAGAATAATAGAAATTATAATATGAATTATGAGAAATAGTGTATACATTTTATTTATTATACCTTAAAATCTATAATTCTGGCAAAAGAATCTATTTTTAAACTTGCGCCCCCAACCAGTACTCCATCTATATCTGGTTGAGCCATGAGACTATCTATATTATCAGGTTTTACACTTCCCCCATAGAGAATTCTTATATATTCTGAAAAATCTTTTGAATATATTTCAGATAATTTTTTTCTGATAAAACTATGAACTTCCTGTGCCTGTTGAGGAGTTGCGTTTTTACCGGTACCTATGGCCCAAACAGGTTCATATGCAATGACCAATTTATGTGTTTGTATTCCGGATAATCCCTGGATTAATTGTTGTTCTATTATAGAGAAGGTTAAGCCCTTTTCTCTTTCCTCTGATTTTTCTCCAATACAGAATATTGGAGTCATTCCGCAATTGATTACACTCTGTATCTTTAAAGAAATAGTTTTATTATTTTCTCCAAAAATCTGCCTTCTTTCAGAATGTCCGCATATAACATAAGAGACATTGAGCCCTGTTAACATCCATGGAGAAATTTCGCCTGTATAAGGGCCCTCTTTTTCATAAAAAACATTTTGAACTCCAACCCTTATTTGTGAATCTCTTAAAATTTCACTTACTCTTGGAATAGATATAATTGTTGGACAAACAAGAACTTCTCTATCTGTAAAAGATGAAACTTTTTTATCCAGTTCTATGACAAAATTTTCAGCTTCTATAGGAATTTTATACATTTTCCAGTTTCCGGCAATTAATGGCAGTCTTTTCTTATTCATTTTTTCCTTTATTTTATTGATATTATAACTTCAAATTATTTTAATAATATATTTATCCCTGGGAGACCTTTCCCTTCAAGAAATTCCAGTGATGCTCCACCACCTGTGCATATATGTGATATTTTGTCTGCCACACCTGCTTTATTTACAGCTTCTATGGAATCTCCTCCTCCAATAACTGAATAGGCATTACTTTCTGCTATTGCTTTGGCGATAGCGATTGAACCTTTAGCAAAAGGTTCAATTTCTATAATTCCCATTGGTCCGTTCCAGAAAATTGTTTTTGCTCTTTTTATACAGTCTGTGTATTCTTCAATTGCCTGTGGTCCAATGTCCACTCCTATCCAGCCAGGTGGAATGGTTCCTCTTTCTGTGGCAAGATACTTTGCATCTTCAGAAATTTTATCTGCTATAATATGGTCTAATGGTGTGTGGAATTCAAGATGAAGTCTTCTTAATTCTTTATACACCTCTTTTGCTATAGGAAGAGCTTTATCTTCAACTGCAGAATTACCAATTTCCCAATTATTTGATTTTATAAATGTATATGCCATAATACCACCTGTAATAACAGTATCCACTTTGGGAAGAAGATTTTTCACCATGGAAATTTTATCTGCAACTTTTGCCCCGCCAAGTATTAATAAAAAAGGTTTTTCCGGATTTTCAATGATTTTATTTAAAGCCTTTATTTCTTTTTCAATAAGCAGGCCTGCCGCTTTATCTGTAAGAAAATTTGTTATTCCGACTATAGAAGCGTGTGCCCGGTGAGAAGTGCCAAAAGCATCATTTACATAACATTCTCCAAGAGATGCCAATTGTTTTGAAAAATTCTCTTCATTTTTTTCTTCTTCCGGATGGAAACGAAGATTTTCAAGAAGAATAATATCTCCAGGTTTTGAAGAATCTACAATTTTTTTTACTTCCGGACCAACACAGTCAGGGGCAAATTTTATATCTTTTTTTATAATCTCAGATAATCTTTTTGCTATGGGTTTTAAACTCATGGAGGGTACTATTATCCCTTTTGGTTTTCCAAGATGAGAGGCAAGAATAAGTATAGAATTTTGGTTTAAAAGATAGTTTATTGTATCTATAGCGGCTTTTATTCTTGTATCATCAAGGATATTCTGATTTTTATCCATTGGGACATTAAAATCCACTCTTAGAAAAATTTTTTTCCCTTTATAATCTTTATCTTTAATAGTTATTAAATCCATAATATCCTCCGATGTTAAATACCTTTTTCCATTATAAACTTCAAAAGATCTGGAACTCTGTTGCTGGATGCCCATTCATTATCATACCATCCAAATATTTTTACAAAATTTTCATCTATAACATATGTCAGTAATGAATCAAATATACAGGAATGAGGATTTTTTAAAAAGTCTTTTGAAACCAGAGGAATATCACAATATTCCAGTATTCCTTTTAATTCTTTTTCTGATGCTTTTTTAAATGTTTCATTGATGGTATTCTTATCAGCCCTTTTTTCTATTTCTACCACAAGGTCTACAATAGAAACTGTAGAAGTAGGGACCCTAATGGATAGTCCATCCATCCTTCCATTTAATTGTGGAAGGACTTTTCCAATGGCTTTTGCAGCACCAGTTGTTGTTGGTATACTTGATATTGCGGCTGCTCTTGCCCTTCTCAGATCTTTATGCGGAAGGTCTAAAATATGCTGGTCATTGGTATAGGAATGGATTGTTGTCATTAATCCTTTTATAATCTTAAAATTATCATCCATAACTTTTGCCATTGGAGCAAGACAGTTTGTTGTACATGAAGCATTTGAAATTATATTATGTCTGACAGGGTCATATATAGACTGGTTAACCCCTAATATAATTGTTGCGTCTTCATTTGTTGTAGGTGCGGTTATCAAAACCTTTTTTGCTCCTGCAGTAATATGTGCTTTTGCCTTATTTCCATCAGTAAAAACTCCCGTGGATTCAACTACAACATCCACGCCTAATTCTTTCCATGGAATATTTTCAGGATTTCTTTCGGAAAATACAACGAGACACTTTCCATCAATGGTAATATCTTTTCCTCCTGTGCTGACATCACCTGGATAGATGCCATAGTTTGAATCATATTTAAACAGATGGGCATTGGTTTTGGTATCAGTAATATCATTTACTGCAACAAACTCAATATTTTTAAAATTTTTTTCCAGCGCAGACCTTAAAACAAGTCTTCCGATTCTCCCAAATCCGTTAATTGCAACTCTCATTTTTCCTCCTCTTTTTTAAATCTAAAAGTGAATAATAATTTACTGATATTTATGATTTTTATATCTTTTAATGAAGATATAGAATTTATTTAATTGAATAATATTTTATCATCTATATTATTTATGTCAATTTCACTTTTTGAGGTATCAAGTAAAAAGTTCTGCCACCCAGCTTTTTTTTAATTCAATGGCTTTGGATGTACATACTTCATAACAACACAAACAATTTATACACTTTTTTCTGTCAATTTTTAAGTCTTTTGAGATGGTTTTTTGAGGACAGATTCTATAACATTGAAAACATTTTTGACACTTATTTGGAAGTATTACAGGTGTAATCTTAAAATTTTTTCCTAAAAGAGTAAAAACAGGGGATATCCACTTGTATGCTGCCATTTTAAAAAGAAATGAAGAAGAGGATTTTTTAAAATTTTTTATAATTTCTATATTATCCCCAACAATTTTAAAATCTGGGATTCCATATTTTTTATTATAAATTCTTAAAAATGGAACCTCTTTGATTTTTAATCCTGCTATTTTGGCACATAAAGTATCTACTGCTACTGCATTTGTTCCTCCTATAATATAGCCATAGTGTCTTTTTTCCCCATTGGCAGGGCCGTCTCCTTCCATAATTTCAACTGCATCCACAAGATTAAAAAATATATTTTTTTCTATTGTTTTATAATATTCCACAATAAATGTATTAAATTTTTCTGTATCAGGAAATCTGGAATGTAAAATACTTTTTGAATATCCGGGAATAAATCCATAGGTGTTTTTCATCGCAATAGTAATCCCTGTTAGATTATGTGTTTTAAATTTTGGAATATTTATAACAGGATGGTTTAAAAAGCTGTTTGAAACAGGAAAGGCCACTTCTTTATTTTGTACATTTATTGTAAATATTTTACTTTCTTCTTCTGTTTGTATAAGATTGATATTATTGTTTTTATCCAATGGAAGATATTCACATTTTTTCCAGTATTCTTCTATAGGCTTTTTTGTTCCTGGGGGACAATCTCCTAGAAATTTTTTCCCGGGTATAATTTTTGCCAGTTCTGAGATTATAGAGGGATGGGTTGTTACTGCCTCAGAAGGATTTCTTGCAGAAAGCATATTGGGTTTTAATATAATTTCCGTAGGAAAATCTTTAATATTTAAAACATCAAAAAGTTTCTTTATAGCGGTTTCTACCGTATTTGGCTCATAATTTTCACATTTTATAATTGCCACTTTCATAAATTGTCCTGTTTGTGGAAAGAAACTTGTTTTATATCAACACATTTTTCACATTCTGATTGAATTACTGTATGTGTTATATTATATTTTTTTTCAAGCATATCATTTATATTTGATATTATTTCATTTACAGATTTTACATTAATGGTATCTATCATAATATGTGAATTTAATGCATATATATCAGAACTTATACTCCATACATGTATATCATGAACATCCTCTACCCCGGGTATTTTCAAAATATCCTGAGATAATTTTTCTAAATTTATATTTTCAGGTGTTGTTTCCATTAATACCATTGTAGAATCTTTTACTAATTTGATTGCGCCAAAAAGAATCATAAGTCCGATTATAGAACTTATTATAGGGTCAAATATATAATCCCTGGTTATTATAATTAAGATAGAAGCAGCAATGACACCTATAGAAGCAAGCATATCGCTTAAAGTATGTAAATATGCTGCTTTAATATTTAGATTTTCATTTTCATACTGGTGCATTTTTGTAACCACATAAAAATTTGCGCAGAATCCTATAATTGCAAAAGGAAACATTTCAAATCCGTTTACTCGCTGGGGATGTATAAATCTATGGTAGGCATTATAAAAAATAAATAATGTAATCAGAATAAGTATGAAACTATTTATAACTGCTGCTAATATTTCTGCCCTGTAATATCCAAAAGAAAATTTTTCATTTGCTTTTTTTTGGGCAATCCAGATAGAAAAATAGGTAAGGGACAAAGCAAAAACATCTACAAAAATATGTCCTGCATCACTTAAAAGTGCAAGACTATGTGTTAATATTCCTCCAAATATTTCAAGAAAAAACACAGATACGGATAATATAATAAAAACTTTAAATTGATTTTGTAAAATATTTCTTGATATCATTTGAGTAAATTTTATTTTTTAATAACAAAAATACCTATTTGTGCCCTAAAATTTGGGGATATTTTTATTAATTTGTTTTTTGAAATAAAAAAGTTCTGTTCTATGGTTATTTTTTTTGTTTTACAGTAATTTACGAAATCATATAAGCTTAAAAAGTGAAGATTTGGAGTATTATACCATTCAAAAGGAAGAGCAGGTGCTATAGGGGCTTTTCCCATGATTGCCAATTGCCATCTTGCCTTGTAATGAGCAAAATTTGGAAAACTGACAATTACATGGCTGCCTACACGCAAAGCATCATGTAAAACTTTATCCGGATTTTTAACTTCCTGTAAGGTTTGATCTAATATAACATAATCAAATGATTTATCATTGTAATCTGAAAGTCCGGAGTCAAGATTTAAATGAAAAACACTTATACCTCTTTCTATACATTTATATATGGATTGTTCCTCTATTTCTATCCCATAACCCTGAACATGTTTATTTGTTATTAGATATTCCAATAATTCTCCATTACCGCAGCCTAAGTCCAGCACAGTGGAGGTGGGTTCTACTATTTTTACAATAATTTTATGAGGAAAAGTAATTTCATCAAATTTAATATTCATTTTTGTTTTATTATATATATATATTATTTTCTCTAACCACACTATTTAAAAAATGTTTTATTAATTCTGATTGTTTTTCAATTTCAACAAGGAATGCATCATGTCCATAACTTGAATCAATTTCACAATATGATGCTGGTATTCCATTTATTTTAAGAAGCTTTACTATTTCTCTGGATTGAGAAGGTGGATAAAGCCAGTCTGATTTAAATGCTATTATTAAAAATTTTGTTTTAATATTCTTGTTTTTTTGTGTAAATTTTTCTTCTGAAAGATCAAAATAATCAAGAGCTTTTGTTATATAAAGATAGCTATTGGCATCAAATCGTTTGGCAAAATTATCTCCTCTATATTCTAGATAATTTTCCACTTCAAAGTCTATTGAAAATTTATCAGAAGGAAATATATTTGTTTTTTCTTTTAATCTACGGGAAAATTTTTCTTCCATGGAAATGGTACTCATATATGTTATGTGTCCTACCATTCTGGCAACAGCCAAACCCTTTTTAGGCCCGGAATGTCCATAATAATTCCCATTTAACCATGCAGGGTCAGACATTATTGCCTGTCTTCCTACCTCATTAAACGCAATCTGTTGGGGGGAATGTTTTAATGTTGTAGCAATAGGAATAGCCGATAAAACTTTTTCAGGATACAAAGCAACCCATTGTAAAGTTTGCATTCCTCCCATAGAGCCTCCAATAACACAGAGAAGTTTATCAATACCTAAATAATCAATTAAAAATTTCTGGGCATTAACCATATCTCCAATAGTAATAATCGGAAAATCCAGGGCATAAGGTTTATTAGTCTTGGGATTTATAGTGGATGGGCCTGTACTTTCTCCACATCCTCCAATGATATTTGAGCAGATAATAAAATATTTATCTGTATCTAATGCTCTTGTTTTTCCTATCATATCTTCCCACCATCCTGGTTTTTTATCATTTTCATAAAATCCAGCAGCATGAGAATCTCCTGAAAGGGCATGGACCACTAAAATGGCATTATTTCTATTTTTATTAAGTTTACCATAAGTTTCATAAGCCAATGTTATGGGTCCTAATTTTTCTCCTGATTCCAAAATTATTTCTTTTGGAGGATGGGCAAAAGTAAAATATTGTTTTTTTACTATTTCTGTGCTTGTTTTATTTTCCATTTTATACCAATTTACTAAACTTTTTCTAATGCCTGTTCTATATCTGAAATAATATCATCTATGTTTTCAAGTCCTATAGAAAGTCTGACAAATTCAGGTGTTACTCCTGTTGTCATTTGTTCTTCTTCTGAAAGTTGTTGATGGGTTGTACTGGCTGGATGTATCGCAAGGGTTTTGGCGTCTCCAATATTGGCAACATGAGAAATTAAATTAAGAGAATCAATAAATTTTTTTCCTGCTTCAAGTCCACCTTTAAGTCCAAAACCTATAATAGCTCCAGCACCTCTGGATAAATATTTTTTGGTTTTTTCTATTTCAGGACTATCTTCAAGTCCGGGATATAAAACCCAGGAGATTTTTGGATGTTTTTTAAGATATTTTGCTACAGCTAAAGCATTTTCTGAGTGTTTTGGCATTCTTAGATGCAATGTTTCAAGGCCTTGTAAAATCAGAAATGCATTAAATGGAGATAAAGCAGGTCCCAGATCTCTTAATAATATAACTCTGGCCTTAATTATATAAGCGATATTTCCAAAGCCTTTTAATGCTTCAACAAAATTAAGTCCATGATAACTGGGGTCAGGTTCTGCAATTAAAGGAAACTTACCATTTGTCCAGTCAAATTTCCCTGAATCCACAATTAAGCCTCCCATTGAAGTTCCATGCCCTCCAAGAAATTTTGTTGCAGAATATACAATTATATCAACACCAAAATCTATAGACCGTAAAAGATAGGGGGAAACAGTATTATCTAAAATGAAAGGAATTCCATTGGTATGGGCAATTTTGGATAATTTTTCTAAATCAGAAACATTTAATTTTGGATTTCCTATAGATTCAGCATATATAGCTTTTGTTTTGCTGGTTATAGCTTTTTGAAATGCTGACAGGTCATCAGAAGGAACAAATTTTACAGTTATGCCAAGCTTTTTGAAAGTATAATGAAATAATGTATATGTTCCTCCATAAAGATTATCTGCAGAAACAATTTCATCTCCGGATTGCGCTATATTTAGAATAGAAAGTGTAATTGCTGATTGCCCGCTTGCAACTGCTAATGCCCCCACTCCGCCTTCAATTGCGTTGATTCTTTTTTCAAGAACATCGGTCGTTGGATTCATGAGCCGGGTATAAATATTACCAAATTCTTTTAAACTGAAAAGGTCAGCTGCATGTTGAGTGTTTTTAAACTGATAAGATGTAGTTTGGTAAATAGGAACTGCCCTTGAACCTGTTGTTGGGTCAGGCTCCTGTCCTCCATGTAATAAAAGAGTTTCTACTTTTAAATTTTTATCAATTTTGCTCATTTTTTCCTCCTATTTTCTGTAAGTTTTATTAAATAAAGCGGGATACGGGATTTGGCGCCCCTCGTTCCCACTACGCTCGGGGTCGGCCACTCGCTGGGATTGTTGCGCCAGCTCACAATCCCTTACTTCGCTCTCTTCAACTCCCTTTTCCCAGTTAGTATTTCTAAAGCGGGATACGGGATTTGAACCCGCAACTTCAACCTTGGGAAGGTTGCACTCTACCGTTGAGTTAATCCCGCACATAATTAAGTTAATAAAGTGGTTATAAATTCTTCATTTTCTAATATTCCATAAAAACCACTTTTACATGATTCTTCATCAAATTTTTCTACTTTATCACTATCTACACCGGGTTTATAAATTACAAAGGGAACTGATTCTGTTGTATGACATCTTTTATATACAGGTGTAGGATGGTCAGGTAAAATGCCAATAGTGGTATTATTCATATCTATATTATTTATAATATTCTTAATTAATCGTTTGTCAAAATCTTCTATACACTTTATTTTAAGTTTTAAATCTCCATCATGTCCTGCTTCATCCGGTGCTTCAACATGAACATATACAAGGTCATATTTTTTCAATGCTTCAATACAAGCTGATGCTTTTCCTTCATAATTTGTTGCCCAATTGCCTGTTGCCCCTTTTACATTTATAATACTAAATCCAATATATATTCCAAGTCCTTTTAAAAGGTCCACAGCTGAAATAATTGCTCCTTTGATGCCAAATTTTTCTTCAAATTTCTCCATTTCCGGTTTTTTTCCTGGAGACCATGGCCAGATTAAATTGGCAGGATATTTACCCTGTTTTTTTCTTTCAAGATTTACAGGATGGTTTTCCAGTATGGGTTTTGATCTAAAAATTAAATTTCTAAGTAGATTGGCTGTTCTTTTCCCTTGAGAATTTTTCCCAACAGGTAGAATTTTATCTATGATTTCATTAGGGTTGTCATGAGGAGGAAAACATTGTACATCTTCAGAAAAAGAATCTTTAAGTACCAATAAATGTCTATAACTTACACCGGAATAAAACTTTATATTTTGAGTTCCAATCTTTTTATCAATATCTTCTATGATAATTTTTGCCTCTTCTGAAGTGATTTGTCCGGCAGAGTGGCTTTTCATTCTATTATTTTCCTGATAAATAATATTGCATCTTAATGCCACATCATTTTTATCAAGCATAACATTCATAGAAGCCGCTTCCAGAACACCTCTTCCATGAAAATATTTCCTTGGATTATAACCAAGTATGGAAAGATTTGCCACTGCAGAACCAGTAGCAAAATTATCAGGAATTGTTTTGAATAAACCGCATCTGCCCAATTTAGTTATCTTATCTATATTGGGTTTATCTGCTATCTGCAAAGGGGTTTTATTCCCTAATTTTTCTATTGGATAATCAGCTGCACCATCAGGAATAAGAATAATATATTTCATTTTAATTTAGGTGAAAATAGATTTTATAAATTCTTTAAATTTTTCATATCTATTTGGAATAATCTCAAATTTTTCTTTTTTTGTATCAAGTTTTTCCATACTTTTTGGAAATTCTGGTTTTATATGTAAAATCTCTTCTATTTTTTCTGAAAATTTTGCAGGGTCAGCTGTTTCAAGACAAATAATAGGTTGTTCTTTAATATTTGATTTTTCTGCTGATGCTACTGCAACTGCTCCATGTGGTTCTATTATTATATTATATTGTTCATAATATTTTTTTATTACATTATCCACCTCTGTATCATTTATGGAAAAAGATATAAAATCTTTTCTCATTTTTTTTATATCCGGATATTTTTTAAAAACCCCTTTTTTTATAACATTACCATATTCATCTCTGACATCCAAAAACCATCCTCCATACAAATCCATCAATCTGGCAAGATTACTTGGGTGTCCAACATTCATAGCATTTGATGAACATTTTTTTGATGGAACCACAGGGGAATATCTGCCTGTTTTTAGAAATCCCGGGAATTCATCATTTTTATTGACGGCAACTATAAATTTATTAACAGGAAGTCCTGTTTTTTTTGCTAAAACTCCTCCCA
This sequence comes from bacterium, assembly GCA_021800535.1. Taxonomy (GTDB): domain Bacteria; phylum Ratteibacteria; class UBA8468; order B48-G9; family DTJG01; genus JAMDAS01. Next base: position 36,992 of record JAJYYV010000007.1, read on the forward strand.
TAAGGTTTCCAAAATTTCCTGAAGGTACAGAAAAATTTATTTTTTTACTGTCAATTCTGCTATATGCATAAAAATAATAAACACTCTGTGGAATGAGTCTGCCAATATTTATAGAATTTGCTGATGTTAAATTTAGATTTTTAAAATTTTGATCATTGAATGCTTTTTTGATAATAGCCTGACAATCATCAAATTTTCCTTTTATAGCAATTGGATGAATATTATAATCAAGTGTTGTCATCTGTTTTCTTTGTTTTTCTGTAACTTCATCTTTTGGGAAAAGAATTACAACATCTATATTTTTCATATGTAAAAATGCATTTGCAATTGCACTTCCTGTATCCCCGGATGTTGCAACCAGGACAATAAGATGTTTATCATTCATACTTGTAAAATATTCCATAAATCTTGCCATAAGCCTGGCAGCAAAATCTTTAAAAGATGCTGTAGGACCTCTATCAAGTCTGATTATGTAAAAATTTTCTGTGATATGTTCAATGGGGATAGTAAAATTATATGCTTCTTTTATCATTGAAAACAATTTATCATCAGGGATAACATCAGGAATAAAGTTTTTAATAACTTCAAAAGCTATTTGTTGGTATGACTTGTTTTTAAAAGAAAGTATTTCTTCTCCGGAGATTTTTTTAATTTTTTCAGGCATATAAAGACCATAATCCGGCGCTTGTCCCTGAAGAAGGGCAACAGAAAAAGGAACAGGTGGACAGGATTTATTGGTGCTATAAAATAAAATTTCTTTTTTCATGGTTTAATTTGGATAATTAATTATTTTATCATATATATTAGGAATACTAATTTTGTGGTCCATGTGGAAATAAAATCCTTTTCCTTGAGAACCTGTTGGTCTTTCAACAATATTTTTTCTGGGTCTGTAGTGTTCTATAAAATCAAAAACAGCTGTTGTAAAATTCTGAATATTATATCCAAGATTTCTTACAATTGAAATGGCTTTTAAAAAGACTTCAGGTCCAATTACAGCACTTCCAAAATTTAAAAAAACACCGTTTTCCAAGTGAGAAACACTTTCACAGTATTTATTAAAATCAATACCTGATGTTCCTCCGATAGAAGCAAAATTACATAATGGATGTTGATGAATTATATCTGTTCCAATGGCAATATGATATGTTGTTGGAATTTTAAGTAAGTATGCCTGATATAGTACACATTTATCTTTATATGGAAATTTTTCTGGATTTTTCTCAATATATCTTGCTAAACTTTCTCCATATCCATAGCCATTTTTATAACCGGTTATTATAGCCTGGTTCATATATCTGCCGGTTTCTTCCCACATCCCAAAGGAACCATCTTTAATACTATTTGTTACATCTTCAGAAGTTGCCCCGCATAAAGCAATTTCAAAGTCATGAATACTTGTTGCTCCATTGCCTGCTAAATGTTGAATGTATCCCATTTTTACCAATTCTATAAGATATAATGAAAGTCCGCATTTAATTACATGGCCTCCTATTGACCATATAATTAATTTTCTATCTTTTTTGGCAGTCATTAACTTCTCTATAAATTGACTAAATTCCTCTGTTTCTGTTTTTTTAAATTTATATTCAAAAGGTGAAAGAAAATTATCAACATTTACAAGATTGTTTCTGTTTTTTAATGAATATGTTTTAATTTTATTGAAGTCAATCATAAAAGATATCCTATAATGTAATTAATCTATATTATATTTTTTTTTTATCTCACAAATAATAAATTTTATTTTTTTTTCATTTAATGCTTGAATTATTATTGGATAGGCAAAATTTTGATTTTTTAATATTCCATCATGTATAGGGATACATACCTTAGGTTTTAATTCTATAGCATAATCAATTGCCTCAGATATTCTCATCCATGGAGCATATACAGGTAAAGCAAGTATTTCAATGGATTTTTTAGGTTTGATTAAAGCATCTCCTGGAAAAAACATTTTATTGTTGATTAAATATCCAATATTTTGTATTACAGGAATAGAGGTATATATAATAGCATGATTTTTGCCAAAACCCTCAATTGGAACTTCTTTTTCTTGAAAAAATTGTTCATTTTCAACAACAATACTTTCAATCTCATTTTTTTTAAGGATTATAGACACGCTTTTATTAGTAATAATTTTTCCTTGAGGATTATTTGATAAAATTGTTTTTATTGAAGAAATATCGCAATGGTCCTGATGTTGATGTGTAATAAGAATTATATCAATATTTTTTATATTATTTTGAGCCATTGAATAATTTCCCGGGTCTGTTAATATTTTTACACCTTTTTCTTCAATTAATATACAACTATGTCCTAATTTTGTTATTTTCATGATAGATGATATCCATTTCCTTATTATTAATGATATCTTTAGTTTATCATAAAAAGATGAATTTTTATAGATTGTAAAAATTATGATACTATATTTTGACAAAAGCTGCTGTGGCTCAGAGGTAGAGCACGTCCTTGGTAAGGACGGGGTCATGGGTTCGATTCCCATCAGCAGCTATAAGCATCTATGAATGGAATCGAAGAGAGCGAAGTAAGGGATTGTGAGCTGGCGCAACAATCCCAGCGAGTGGCCGACCCCGAGTGTAGTGAGAACGAGGGGCGCCGATTCCCATCAGCAGCTATAAGCATCTATGAATGGAATCGAAGAGAGCGGATGTTTATTTTAATTTCCTGAGTTTTCCAATTAGTGCAATATTTTGATCAGGAAACCTCTTTTAGTGAATTTGACAACTACAGATTTGGATAATAAAGTATACTTACTTGCAAAATAAAAAAATGGTATCCATTTAGCTTGATATTGCGAATTACAGATTAATATATTACAAAAAAATGATTAATATTGGTTTAATAGGTTTTGGATTTATAGGAAGAATTCATTATTCCTGTTATAGTAATCTTTCAAAAGTAAAAATTTTTTCAATATGCGATGAAGATATTGAAAGATTAAAAAACCGGAAAGATATACAGGGCAATATAAATATAGAACAAAATATTGCAGATTTTTCAAGTATAAAAAAAACAACAATTCCAGATGAAATTTTTAAAGACCCACAAATACAAATAGTAGATTTATGTATTCCCACATTTTTACATTGTAAATATACAATAAAAGCAGCAGAATCAGGTAAACATGTTTTTTGTGAAAAGCCAATGGCAAGAAATATAAAGGAAGCACAGAAAATGATAGATGCCTGTAAATCTAATGGTACAAAACTTATGATAGGGCATGTATTAAGATTCTGGATGGAATATCTTTTTTTAAAAAATGCAATTCAATCTGTTAGATATGGAAATCTAATTTCTATAGTTTTTACAAGGCTTTCACCTACTCCTAAATGGAGTAAAAATAACTGGTTTTTAAATTCAAAACTTGGAGGAGAAGCAATTCTGGACCTTCATATACATGATGTAGATGCAGCATTATGGCTATTAGGGAAACCCAAATTAATATTTGCTCAGGGTAAAATAAAAAAATCTATAGGAAAAGGGATAAATTATGTTGTTGCAAATTATCTTTATGAAAATGGACCTGCCTGTACATTAGAAGGAGGATGGATAATTGAAGGAAATTTTCCATTTACAATGGAATTTTTAGCAACATTTGAAAATGCAACTATTTTATATGATTCCAGAAATAAACCTACTCTTTGCGTATATGAAAAAGATAAACAGCCTGTATATCCTAATATACCTGTTGAAAATGCTTATCAGAAAGAAATAGAATATTTTTTAAATTGTATAGAAAAAAATAAAAATGTAGAAGAATCTACACCTGAAACATCTCTTGAAGCATTGAAATTTGTCTACTATGAAAAATTTTCAATAAAAAAAGGTAAAACAATTAAAATAAAATGAAATTAAAATTAGGAGTTATAACAGGATTTGATTTAGAAAGTTTTTCCAGAATAAAAGAACTTGGATTTGACACATGTCAAATTGGCTGCTGGAATTCCGCAATATACACTCAAAAAAATGCCATTGAGCTCAAAGAAAAAGCAGAAAAATCAAACATTGAGATAACCGCATTATGGGTAGGCTGGCCCGGACCTGCAGTGTGGAATTTTTTTGAAGGGCCACTAACTTTGGGACTTGTTCCATTAGAATATCGCTATATCCGTACAGAAGTTTTGAAAAAAGCTTCTGAATTTGCAAAAATTTTAAATGTTCAAAATATTATAACGCATGTTGGTTTTATACCGGAAAATCCAAATGATTCTCTTTATAGAAGTTTGATTCCAGTATTATGTGATATAGTAAGTTATTTAAAAAACAACAATCAATTTTTTAATTTTGAAACCGGGCAGGAAACTCCAATAACACTTTTAAGAACGATTCAAAATATTCAAAATATGGGGCTTAATAATATTGGTATTAATTTTGACCCGGCAAATCTTTTGCTTTATGGTAAAGCAAATCCTATAGATGCTCTTGATTTACTGGGTAAATATGTAAGAGGTGTACATATAAAAGATGGAGAATATCCAACAGATGGAATCAATATCGGACGAGAAAAACCTGTTGGTGAAGGTAGAATAAATTTCCACGAATTGATAAAGAAACTTAAAGATTTTAATTATAAAGGAGTTTTAACCATTGAACGTGAAATCTTAGGCCCCCGGCAAAAAAAAGATATTATAAAAGCAAAAAAATTGTTATTGAGTATGCTGTGAAATTTCTCAAACTATATTCAAACTTTTACCGGAATTTATTCGTGTGGAGTGTCTACATGCCGCTGATACTTTTTTGATAGGATTGTTTGAGAGCGATATTTTCCTCATGGAATCAGTTTGGGCTAAAATCGTAGACTTCCTACGAACGCAGAGTTTTTTTCTTATCTATAGTCTAAAAGTGTATGATTTTCCATTTATAGAATTTGAATAAGACATGTTTTTTATTTAATTGGGAAAATGTAAATTCGTTTTAGTTTCAGTTATTGTAATAATCTTTTTTTAAAAAAATCTTTAAAACCAGTTTTAAAAGCAGGTGAATTCCGTCTGAGTCTAAAATCAAAATTTTTTACTGCAGAAAAAAATGGGTCAGCAATTACAGAATGTTTATCCATACCTTTTTTCTGCCATTGTTTGAATGTGAAATTATTAATTGTTATTTCAGATTTGGTTTCATTCCAGTAAAGGTTGTAATCAAATGCGAGAATGTATTTTTTAAAATCAGCATCTATCATTAGTATTAATTTCCCTTTATTATAATAAACAATATTATGTTCAAAAGTAAAACTTAAATGGTTTTCAGATTTGGTTATTTGAATTTGTTGGTCTCTGGCAAAAGCAAAAATATTGTTCCTAACAATATTTTCTTTTCCGTAATGCTGATGGAACCCACCATGTGTCGTATAATAAACAATGTTGTTTTCCGCTACTATATGGGAACTACCTTCATCAAAGTATATTCCCCATCCGCCATATTTAAATCCTGCTACATCATGAATAATATTATAACGAATAAGTGTACCTGGTTGTACCCCCAAAGTATAAATACCTCCCATATCACTTAAAATTGGACCATCTCCGTTTGAAAGTACCCCAATATGATGAATATGATTAAATTCAACTATGTTTTCCTTTGCCAGAGTTGGACCATATCCCCATGTCCATCCTATTGAAATTCCCGAGTAATAAAAATCATGTATATGATTATGTCTGATATAATTTTTATAACTTTGGCCAATCCATATACCAATAGCGCTGTGAAAAAGCAGCCCGCCATTATGAATTTGACAGTTTGAAATACTGTTGGAGTATGTATGTAAATTTTTGGTTTTTTGTTTTTCATCAAAAGTACGTATAGATTCACCAATTTTTATTCCACCTGCTCCTAAGTCAGAAAATTGGCAACCTATGATTTTATTGTTTGAACAACCATCAACAATCTCAATGCCATAAGTACCGAGATTAATAAAATGGCAATTTATAAAAGTACATTTTTTTACCCCTTTGCCGTAAACAGCACCTGGTACGCTTACAGCAGCCTGATCCGAACCGCTATTTATTGTTGATAGGCGCCATTCTGTGTGAGAAAAAATCAGACCATTAAAAATTATGTTTTCAACAAATTTTTCTTTTTCCGGTTTACCTTCCAATCTGATAATCTGGCTTAGTACTGGTGCAATTATTTCATTTTTATCTATTTGTTCATCCCTGTCAGGAAGATAATAAAGAGTCCCTGTTTGTCTGTTTAGATACCATTCATGAGGTGAATCCAAAAACTCAAAAATATTTTCAAGATAGTAAATATCTTCCGCCTCAGGTTTAAAAACAGTAGGTCTATCAAAAGAAATAATGTTTCTTTTTCTGTCTATATTTTTAATAAAGGCTCGTGATTCAACCCACTTGTTCATTATAACTATTTCTGTATTATCAACATTAAAAGCTTCTTTTAAATCAGTTTTTTTAAAATAAAAATTAGTTTGACCTGTTTGCCAGTTTGTTTTATTGGACGGATCCTGAATCTGTTCTATTTTAAAATATCCTTTTTTTGGATACCTTGTACGAGTCTGTCTTTTTTCATTAACCCATATCTGGCTGAAATACCATTTTTTATTTTTTACTTCCGGAATTTTTGCTTTCCATAAATTTTTTCCATTTACATTTGTTTTTTCCCATTTTTCAATACTTTTTCCTCCACTGATAATGACTTTTTCATTTTTATAATTCGTAAACGTTATATCGGAATCCTCTGGAGTAAAAACCAAAGGTTTGGATAAAAAATAAATTCCGGTTCTAATAAAAACAATTACATGTTTGTTTGTTTTTGCATCATAGGTTTGTTTTTTTAATTTTCTGACAATATAAATCGCTTTTTCTAATGTTAAAAAAGGACCATCTTTTTTGTTTTTATCTGGAGAGGGTATTTTTCCTGACCATCTGTCAGATCCATTTTTGGCAACATAAAATTTTAATGTAAATTTATTCATGTTGGTTTTGATTTTAGCCTCCATAATTATTCCATCTATATCCCACTACAACATCCAAATTTCGTAGATTCTACTTTTCTGTTTGTATCTCTTCATCTAACATTTGATAGATTTTTTATAAATTATTAATGAGGCAATTCATAAATTTGACAAAATTTTATTATAAGTTAAAATCTATATTTACACTCTGTTAATTATAATATAAAACTTAGTTAATATCAATGAATCTAAAATTTTGCAATCTTTTGTAAATAAGTTTTAGATTTGTGTTTATAAATATTAATATTATGGTGTAAATATTTAAATAATTGTAAAATAATGGAGGGAAAATACAATGGCAAAGGAAAAATTTGTAAGGAGTAAGCCTCATGTAAATATAGGGACAATAGGGCATGTAGACCATGGAAAGACTACGCTAACCAGTGCGATAACATATATATTATCAAAGACAAAGAAAGCCAATTTTTTCAAATATGAAGATATAGATAAAGCTCCTGAGGAGAAAGAGAGGGGATTAACGATACAGATAGCGCATATAGAATATGAGACAGACAAGAGGCATTATGCTCATATAGATTGTCCTGGGCATGCTGATTATATAAAGAACATGATAACAGGAGCTGCTCAGATGGATGGAGCGGTATTAGTGGTAAGTGCGCCGGATGGGCCTATGCCGCAGACGCGGGAGCACATATTGTTAGCCAGACAGGTAGGAGTGCCTGCGATAGTGGTATTTATGAATAAGATGGATATGATGCAGGATAAAGAATTAATAGACTTAGTGGAGTTAGAGATAAGGGAGTTATTAAGCAAGTATGAATTTCCAGGGGATGAGATACCGATAATCAAAGGTTCAGCAGTAGAGGCATTAAAAAGTGAGACAGGAGACAGGACAGATGAGAAAGCAAAATGTATATGGGAGTTAATGGATGCGATAGACAGTTATATACCTACGCCGGTAAGAGCGATAGACCAGCCATTTTTATTAGCAGTGGAGGATGTATTTACAATAACCGGAAGGGGAACAGTGGCGACAGGAAGAGTAGAGAGAGGAAAGGTAAAGGCAGGGCAGGAGGTAGATGTGGTAGGATTAAAGGATGGGATAAGCAAGACAGTCGTAACCAGTATAGAGATGTTCAGGAAGATATTAGATGATGCTGAGGCAGGGGACAATGTAGGGTTATTATTAAGAGGTATAGAGAAGGAGCAGATAGAGAGAGGGATGGTAATATCAGCGCCAGGTAGTATAACGCCGCATAAGAAATTCAAAGCGCAGGTATATATATTAAAGAAAGAAGAAGGAGGAAGGCATACGCCATTTTTCAATGGATACAGGCCTCAATTTTATTTTAGGACGACAGATGTTACAGGGAATGTAAAATTACCGCAGGGAGTGGAGATGGTAATGCCAGGGGATAATATAGAGGTGGAAGCAGAATTAATAATGCCAATAGCAATGGAGAAAGGATTAAGGTTTGCTATCAGGGAAGGAGGAAGGACAGTAGGTGCTGGAGCAATTTCTGAAATTATTGAATAATAAATATAAATAAAAAATATTATGGAAGAAATAATTTTACTTTCTTGTTCCGAATGTAAGGACCGTAACTATTCTACTACAAAGAATAAGAAAAAAACAAAAGAAAAATTGGAATTGAATAAATTTTGTCCGCGATGTCGTAAGCATACACTACATAAAGAGATTAAGTAGGCCTGTAGCTCTAACGGCTGAGAGCGGCGGACTCCAAATCCGAAGGTTGGAGGTTCAAATCCTCCCAGGCCTGGTTTAGCATAATGAGTTATTAGGGAGTGATTTGAATAGAGCGAAGTTAAGAGGATTGTGAGCGGGTGTAACAATCCTCAGCGAATGGCCGACCCGAGGCGTATTGGGAGACGAGGGCGCCAAATCCTCCCAGGCCTGGTTTAAGCAATACATTATGAAAATTAGAAGGATTTGAATTTTCACTTTATTATTTTAATATGTTTAAAAAAATAAATTTTTTTTTGAAAGAAACACAGATAGAATTTAAAAAAGTTATATGGCCAACTGTTCAGGTCTTGAAAAGATCAACAATTGCTGTTATAATTTTAGTATTTTTAATGGCATTTTATTTTGGTTTGGCAGATTTAATTTTTTCAAAATTACTTAAATTTTTTCTTAGGTAGGATATAATATGTCACAATGGTATATATTACATGTTAGAACCGGGCAGGAAAATAAAATCCGCAATCTTATACAATCAAGACTTGCAGATCTTTCAGAAGAGGGAAATAAGCAAATAAAACAAATAATTATTCCAATAGAAGAGGTTTCAGATACTTCAAGTGGAGAAAAAAAAGTTAAAGAAAGAAGATATTTACCGGGTTATCTTCTTATAGAAACAGAAGATAATGTAGATGAAAATGTATGGCATAAAATAAAAACAACTACAGGTGTTTTTGGTTCACTTGGCGCGGGATTAAAACCTACTCCTCTTGAATCTTCTGAAATAACAAAACTTTTGAAAGAAATTGAAGAAAGAAAATCAAAGCCTATTCCTAAAGTGGAATTTAGTAAGAATGACAAGGTTGAAATTATAGAGGGTCCATTTATAAATTTTACAGGAATAGTTGAAGAAGTTAATCATGAGAAAGAAAGACTTAAAGTAAGTGTTTCCATATTTGGTAGATCAACTATATTAGACCTGAGTTTTAGACAGGTAGAAAAAGTGTAGAGGAGAAAAATGGCAGAAGAAACTAAAAAAAAGGTGAAGGCTTTAGTAAAATTAAGAATCCCTGCAGGGCAAGCTACTCCTGCTCCGCCTGTTGGACCGGCATTAGGCCAGCATGGATTAAATATTATGGATTTTTGTAAGTCTTTTAATGCCATGACCAAAGGAAAAGAAGGTAATGTTTCTGTAGTTCTTACTATATATGAAGACCGTACTTTTAAATTTATTACCAAAACTTCTCCAACTACTGACCTTTTAAAAAAAACGGCTAATATTGTCAAAGGTTCAGGAGTTCCCAACAAAGAAAAAATTGGAAAGATTACACATAAACAGTTAGAAGAAATTGCAAAAATAAAAATGCAGGATTTAAATACTACTGATATAAAAATGGCTATAAAAATAATTGAAGGCTCGGCTAAAAGTTTGGGCCTGGAAATTATAGATTGAGGATTCTATAACTATGAAAAAATATTCTAAAAGATATAATGCTTTAAAAGAAGAATTAAAAAATATAAAATTAACAGATGTTGAAGAGGGAATAAATTTATTAAAAGAAAACACAAATGCCAAATTTGATGAAACATGTAATTTGTCTTTTAAATTAGGTGTTGACTTGAAAAAAAATTCTCAACCTGTCAGGGGGTCAGTAAATCTTCCTAATGGTAGTGGAAAAATAATAAAAATTCTTGTTTTAGCCCAGGGAGAATATGTTGAAAAGGCAAAACAGGCAGGGGCAGATTATGTAGGTGGATCTGATTTAGTTGATAAAATAAAAACCGGTTGGATAGATTTTCAATCTGTTGTGGCAACTCCGGATATGATGAAAACCATATCAGTTTTAGGTAAAATTTTAGGTCCGCGGGGATTAATGCCAAATCCTAAAACAGGAACTGTGACTTTTGATATAGAAAAAATCATTGCAGAATTAAAAAAAGGAAGACAGGAATTTAAAATGGATAAAGATGGAAATATTCATATTCCAGTTGGGAAAAAAAGTTTTTCTACAGAAAAACTTGTAGAAAATATTTTTGCTGCAATTAAATCTGTTTATATTGTTAAACCGCAAGGTGTTAAGGGTGTATATATAAAAAAATCCTATATCTCTTTTACAATGAGTCCTTCTTTACCTCTGGATATAAATGCAATTTCTCAAAAATTGAAAATTGCTAATTTTTAAATTTTATAAGGATAATTATTATGAATAAAGAAAATAAAATAAAGTTGGCGAATTATTTGACAAAAGAATTTAATGAAAGTAAAATAATTATTTTGGCAGAATTTTCAAAACTTGATGTTAAAGAGATGAGTTCTATAAGGAAAAATATAAAAGAACTTTATTGCAATATACAAGTTGTTAAAAATAATATTATTAAAAAAGCTTTTCAATCTCTTGCACAGAATGAAATCTGCCGATATTTACAAAATCCTAATATAATTATTTGGACAAAATCCGGTGATGAATCTGAAATTATAAAAACGCTTTCAAAATTTTATGCAGATTCAGGGAAAGTTAATATTAAAGTAGGGATAATAGAAGGGAAAATTATAGAAAAAAATATCATTCAGCAGATTAATAAACTTCCTTCTAAGAAAATTTTACAGGCCGTTATAATATCTAATGTGATTTTTCCTGTAACAAGTTTTATTTTTAATATTCAATATCCAATTTCAAGATTGATTTTAACATTAAAAACTATATCTAAAAAAATAGAAGAGGGGGAAAAATGAGTGAAGAAATAAAAATATCAGTAGATGAATTAGTAGATAAGATTAGCAGTCTTTCTGCTTTAGAATTAGCATCACTTTCTAAAAAGTTGGAAGATAAATTTGGAGTTCAACCGATGATGGCTCAGGCAGGTTCTATAGCTGGTTCTGCTGCCTCAGAACAATCTGCCGCTCCTAAGGAAGAAAAAACAAGTTTTGATATTATACTGACAAATCATGGAGCAAATAAGATACAGGTTATAAAAGAAGTTAGAGCTATCACCAATCTTGGATTAAAAGAAGCAAAGGACCTTGTTGAATCTCTTCCAAAATCTATAAAAGAAAAAACTACAAAAGAGGAAGCAGAAGAAATAAAGAAAAAATTAGAAACTGTTGGTGCAATTGTTGAGTTAAAATAACCATAAAAACAAATTAAAGAAAAATAAATAAAATATGAGTCAAAAAATAGAACAAATTCCTAATTTATTGGAAATTCAGATTAATCCTTATTTTAAATTATTACAAAAAGATATTCCTCAGGAAAAAAAAGAAAATATAGGGATAGAAGAATTATTAAGAAAATTTTTTCCCATTGAAAGTAACGATAAAGTTCTTTTGTTGGAATATTGTGATTATTCCATAGAAGAACCGATAGAAGATGAATATGAATCAATAGAAAAAAATATTACTTATGCAGGACGATTTAAGGTAAGATTTAGACTTATAAAAAGAAAAAAATTAAATATTGAAAGTATCGAGAAAATAAAAGAACAGGATGTTTATCTGGCTCATATCCCCTTAATGACAGAAAGAGGGACATTTATTATAAATGGAATTGAAAGGGCTGTAGTAAATCAACTTCAACGCTCTCCTGGTCTTTATTTTAAAGAAGAAGAGGGAGAATTTGGACAATTGACCTCTTATTCTGCGAGAATTTTACCCGCCAGGGGATTATGGATGGAATTTTCTGTAGATAATCATAGATGTCTTTTATGTTTTCTTGGGAAAAAAAAGATTTTTGCTACAACTCTTTTAAAGGCTCTTGGATATTCAAAATCAGAAATAATATCCTTATTTTATCCTAATGAAGCAGATTTTCTTAAAGAAAATATAATAAAGACTACCCTGGAGAGAGATAATATTGAGACCCAGGATAAAGCTGTTTTAAGTATCTATCAGGAGCTTAGACCTGGATATCCTCTTGTTTTAAAAGAAGCCAAAGATTTTTTAAATAGAATGTTTTTTAATCCTGAAATTTATGACCTTTCTCCCGCAGGAAGATCTCAGATCAATAAAAAATTAAATACAAATATAAAAGAAAATTATTTAACTTCCCAAGATATTATAAATACAATTAAATACCTTCTTAATCTTATAGAGAAAAAAGAGGGTTTAACTGATGATATAGATCATCTTGGGAATAAAAGGATAAGAACATCTGCTGAATTGGTTAAAGAACATATGTATGAGGGATTTTTAAGACTTACCCATTTTATTAAAGAAAGAATGGCTATCATTGACAAAACCTTTGATATTTCCCCACAGGACATTGTTAATCCAAGAATATTTTCTACTGTGCTGGAAGATTTTTTTGCTCGAAATCAATTATCACAATTTTTAGACCAGACAAATCCATTATCCGAACTTACACATAAAAGAAGATTGACTTCTATAGGAGAAGGTGGTGTTAAAGAAAGAAAAAGAGCGGGGTTTGAAGTTCGTGATGTTCATTATACTCATTTTGGCCGTATATGTCCTATTGAAACTCCTGAAGGTGCTAATATAGGCTTGATAAATTCTCTTACAGTATATGGAAAAGTTAATAATCTTGGATTTTTACAGACATCTTATTATAAAGTAAAAAATGGAAAAATAGATTTTGAAAAGGTTTTATATCTTTCTGCGGATGAAGAGGATAATTATATCGTTGCTTCTCCAGATGTGGAAATAGATAAAAAAACAGGCTATATTGTTCCTGCAAAGGTTAGGGTTAGAGTAAAAGGGGGAGGAATTGTTGAAGTAAAAAGAGAGGAAATCCAGTTGATAGGTATTTCTCCAAAACAAATGGTGAGTCTTACAGCGTCTCTTATTCCATTTTTAGAACATGATGATTCTAATAGAGCCTTAATGGGTTCAAATATGCAACGGCAATCAGTTCCAATTTTAAAACCAGAAACTCCACTTGTAAAAACAGGAATGGAAAAATATGTAATAAGAGATGCTGGTGTTGCAATGAAAGCAAAATCTGCAGGCAAAGTATCTTATGTTGATAGTGAAAAAATTATTGTTGAAAAAAAACAAAAAGGGATATTTCCCTGGGAATCTCAAGATGTATATCTCTTACAAACCTTTAGAAGAACAAATCAGGATACCTGTTTTCATCAAAAACCTATTGTTTATTTGGGACAGGAAGTAGAAAAAGACCAATTTTTAACAGATGGTCCTGCTGTTTCTAAAACAGGAGAACTTGCTCTTGGTAGAAATTTATTGGTGGCTTTTATGCCCTGGAATGGGTACAATTATGAAGATGCAATAATTCTTAATGAAAGATTGGTTAAAGATGACTTATTTACGTCTATCCATATTGAGGAATTTGAAATATCTGCTCAGGAAACAGAATTGGGACCTGAAGAAATTACTGCGGATATTCCTAATGTTTCAGAATCTGATTTGAGAAATCTTAATAAAGATGGAATTATACGGATTGGTGCTGAAGTAAAAACTGGTGATATACTGGTTGGTAAAATAACTCCAAAAGGGGAAACAGAGTTAACTCCAGAAGAAAAATTATTAAGAGTGATTTTTGGAGAAAAATCTAGAGATGTTATAAATACTTCACTTGTTGTTCCTTCCGGTGTGACAGGAACTGTTGTAAATGTTCATAAATATGTTCCATCTGAAAAAATTCCTAAAGAGGAAATACAAAATAATATAAAAAAAATAGAAAAAGAATGTTCAGAGAAGAGAAATATTGTTAAAAAAATTATTACTCAAAATATTAAAAACATTCTTGAGAAAAATAAATTATCAACTAAAAAACTTACACATAATCCTGATACATGGGACTATATATATAAATCTATTTCAGATGCAAAAATAAAGGAGATTATTGGACATCTTATTAAAATAGGGAAAAATGAATTATCAAAAATATTACAGGATAAAAAGAACAAGGAATTTAAAATAAAAAAAGGTACGGAACTTAAATCTAATGTTATTTGTAAAATTGTAGTTGATATAGCAATAAAAAAGAAAGTTTCTGTTGGTGATAAAATGAGTGGAAGGCATGGAAATAAAGGTGTTGTTTCCGTGATTTTACCAGAACAGGATATGCCCTTTCTTTCAGATGGAACTCCTGTTGATGTGGTTTTAAACCCTCTTGGTGTTCCTTCCCGGATGAATGTTGGACAAGTACTTGAAACACATCTTGGTTGGGCGATGAAATCTTTAGGATATGAAATAGAAACTCCTGTTTTTGAATCTATAAAAGAGGCAGAAATAAAAGAACTGTTAATAAAGATTGGTTTGCCTAAGGATGGCAAGAGTGTTTTATATGATGGTCGTAGTGGAGAGCGATTTTTACAGCCTGTTACAGTGGGATATATATACATAATGAAGCTTATTCATCTATCAGATGAAAAAGTGCATGCCCGTGCAGTTGGTTCTTATTCCCTTATCACACAGCAACCACTTGGAGGAAAGGCCCAATTTGGAGGACAGAGATTTGGAGAAATGGAAGTCTGGGCATTGGAAGGTTATGGAGCTGCACATACACTTAAAGAAATATTAACTGTGAAAAGTGATGATACAAAGGGAAGAAAAAAAATATATGAAAGTATTGTAAAGGGTTTAGATTACAAAGAAGATAATCTGCCTGAATCATTTCATGTTTTGACAAAGGAATTAAATGGTTTGGGTTTTGATTTGAGAATAGAAAGATCAAAACAGACAAATAGAGAGGCTGTTTCTATAAAAATTGCATCCCCGACAGTGATTAGATCCTGGTCTTATGGAGAAGTTAAAAAAGCCGAAACATTGAATTATAGAACAATGAAACCTGAAAGAGATGGACTTTTTTGTGAAAGAATTTTTGGTCCTGA
This sequence comes from bacterium, assembly GCA_021800535.1. Taxonomy (GTDB): domain Bacteria; phylum Ratteibacteria; class UBA8468; order B48-G9; family DTJG01; genus JAMDAS01. The sequence continues at coordinate 52,450 of JAJYYV010000007.1, forward strand.
AAAAGACTGGGAATGTGCATGTGGAAAATATAAAAAACAACGGTTTAAAGGAGCTATTTGTGATAGATGTGGGGTTGAAGTGACGACACATGATGTTAGAAGGGAAAGAATGGGGCATATAGATCTGGCAACTCCGGTTTCTTATATATGGCTTTTTAAAAGTTCTTATAACTGGATGGGTATTATATTGGATGTGTCTCAAAATGCTATTGAAATGGTTTTATATTATGAGAGATATATTGTTATTGATTCAGGAGGTACACCTTTAAAAGAAAAGGAACTTCTTACTGAAGAAGAATATAGAGAAAATTTAACAAAATATGGTAATAAATTTAAAGCGGATATTGGAGCGTATGCCTTAGGAGAAATTTTAAAGAAGATAGATCTTAAAAAAGAATTAGATAAGATTAAAGATAGTCTGAATAAAGAGAGTAAAAAAGATGGTGCAATTAAAAAATCTCTCATAAAAAAATTGAGAATGATTGAAGGTTTATTAAAAACACAAACAAAACCAGAATTTTTTATTACCTCTCTTATTCCAGTTATTCCTCCGGATTTGAGACCACTGCTTCCACTTGATGGGGGTAGATTTGTAGCGTCTGACCTTAATGATTTGTATCAGCGTGTAATTAATAGAAATAATAGATTGAAAAAACTTATCAAAATTCAAGCTCCGGATATTATAATACGTAATGAAAAAAGAATGCTTCAGGAAGCCGTGGATTCACTTTTTGATAATGGGAAACATGGAACACCAATCCTTGGGAAAGGAAAACGTCCTTTAAAATCTTTGAGTGAAGCTATTACTGGAAAACAGGGCAGATTCAGACAGAATCTTCTTGGGAAAAGAGTGGATTATTCCGGTAGAGCGGTAATTGTAGTAGGTCCGGAATTAAAACTTAATGAATGCGGGCTCCCTAAACAAATTGCACTGGAACTTTTCAGTCCTTTTGTTTTAAGAGAATTAAGAAAAAAAGAATATTTTCATACGCTTGGAAGCGCCAAAAGATCTCTGGATGAAAACCGTGAAGAAATATGGGAATTACTAGAGAAAATAACAAAAGAGCACCTGGTTTTATTAAACAGACAGCCTACTCTTCATAGATTAAGTATTCAGGCTTTTGAACCAAGGCTTATAGAAGGTAATGTTATAAAAGTTCACCCTCTTGTTTGTCCTGCATTTAATGCGGATTTTGATGGTGACACGATGTCAGTACATGTACCTCTTACTATTGAAGCGCAAATTGAAACATCTCTTTTAATGAAGGCTAATGAACATATTCTTTCTCCATCTAATGGAAGGCCTATTGTTACACCTACAAGAGATGTTGTTCTGGGTTGTTATTATTTAACCTTTATAAGTGAAGAGGCTGAATATTCTAAAATACTTTCAGGCTTTGATGAAGCCAAACTTGTTTTTTGGAATAATGGTATAGAATTACATTGTCCTATTAAAGTTAAAAATGAAATAGGTCAAATAATTTCAACAACTGTGGGAAGAATTTTATTTAATGAAATTTTACCTGCTACAATTCCATATCAAAATAAATTAATTAATTTTGAAGCTCTTGAAGGTTTGGTAAACAGAATTTTTTCAGATATTGGATATGAAGAATGTGCAACATTTCTTGATAATGTGAAAAATTTAGGATTTTTATACTCTACTATTGGAGGATTAAGTATAGGGATAGATGATATTAAAATTCCTGAGACTAAGAAACCAATAATAGAAAAAGGGAATAAAGAAATAGCCCAGATAGAAAAAGAGTATATAAACGGATTAATTTCTGAGGGTGAAAGATATAATAGAATTATAGATGTGTGGACATCTATAACCAGTGAAATTACTGACCAGGTATTTGCGACATTAAGAAAAGACACTTCAATTAATCCTTTTAGAATAAATGCTCTTGTATCAATGGTTGATTCTGGTTCCAGAGGAAATAAAACCCAGGTCAATCAGCTTGCCGGTATGCGAGGTCTTATGATTAGACCCACAAAGAAGCTTACAGGCGGACTTGGAGAAATTATAGAAACACCAATTATTGCAAATTTTAGAGAAGGACTTTCTGTTCTGGAATATTTTATATCTATACATGGCGGACGTAAAGGCTTGGTAGATACTGCATTGAAGACATCTGATGCCGGATATTTAAGTAGAAGATTAATAGATGTTGCTCATTCTGTTATAGTAACAGAAGAAGATTGTGGAACCGTTAATTATGTATTAATAAGTGCTTTAACAGATGGAGAAAAAGTTATTGTTCCTTTGGAGGAAAGGATTGTAGGTAGAACATCATTTGATAATATTGTGGATATTATTTCAGATGAAATTATTGTAAAAGCAGGAGAAATTATAGAGGAAGCAAAAGCAAAAAAAATTGTAGAAGCAGGTATTACAAAAATTAGAATGAGATCTGTTTTTACCTGTAAGGCTGAAAAAGGGGTATGTGCTAAATGTTATGGATGGGACCTTGCCAGAAAAAAAATCGTCAATATTGGAGAATCTGTTGGAGTTATTGCGGCTCAATCAATCGGAGAACCAGGTACACAGCTTACTTTAAGAACTTTCCATCTGGGTGGAACTGCTACCAGAGCTGCAGGTCCTTCCAGAATTTTAAGCTCTGTAGATGGAATTGTTCGTTATGAAAATGTAAAATCAGTTTTAAATAGAGAAGAAAAAAGAATAGTTTTAAATAGAGAAGCAAATATTTTAATTATTGATGAAAAAGAAAGGGAATTAGCAAAAGAGCAGGTAAAAATGGGTTATATTCTTAGAGTTAAAGATGGCGAGAAGATTAAGAAAGGACATATTTTGGCTTCGTGGGACCCATATACTGTACCTATTATTGCAGAAAAATCAGGTAAAATACAATTTAAAGATATTAGACCTGGTAAAACTGTGAAGGAAGATTTTGATCCATCAATTAAAATTAAAAAAAGAGTTATTATAGAACATAGAGAAGATTTGGACCCGCAGATTATTATTGTAGAAAAATCAACAGATAGGATTTTAAATGATTTTACATTATCTGTGGGAGCCAATATAGTGGTGGAAGAAGGACAGGTAGTAGAACCAGGAGATATTATTGCTAAATATCCAAGAGTTGTGGGACGGGTTCAGGATATTACAGGCGGTCTGCCTAGAGTATCAGAACTTTTTGAGGCAAGATCTCCTAAAAATCCTGCAATTTTAAGTGAAATTGATGGAAAAGTGGAAATTTTATCTTCTGAAAAAGGGGAAAGGATTGTAAAGATTATAAGTGATTCTATGGATAAAAATAATGAAAAAATTGAAAAAACATATAATATTCCATATGGAAAGCATCTTATGGTTTCAGATGGAGATTATGTTATTGCAGGTTCCAAAATAACAGATGGACCTGTTGTTTTATCCGATATATTAAAAATTCAGGGAGAAAAAAAAGTACAGGATTATCTTTTAAGTGAAGTACAAAAAGTTTATAGAATTGAAGGTGTGACATTAAATGATAAACATATAGAAATTATTATAAAGCAAATGCTTTCCAAAGTAAAAGTTATTGATAGAGGTGATACCTACTTACTTGAAGGAGAAGAAATAGACAAGATTAAAATTCAACAAATTAATGAATCTCTTGGTAAAGGTAAGAAACCAGCTACTTATGAGCCTTTGATTCTTGGAGTAACCAGAGTTGCTTTAGGAAGTAATAGTTTTATATCTGCGGCTTCTTTTCAGGAAACGCTTAAAATTATTACAAATGCGGCTGTTTTAGGATACGAAGACTATCTTGAAGGTTTAAAAGAAAATGTTATACTCGGGAAAATTATTCCTGCAGGAACTGGTTTTTGGGAAAAAACAAAAAAAATACAGGAAACAATTAATGAAGATTTAGTTTTACAGAAATAAAATGGAGATAAAATATGCCAACTATAAATCAATTAATAAAAAAGCATAGAAATAAAAATATTAAAAAATCCAAATCAATAGCATTAAGTAAAAATCCGCAGAGAAGAGGTGTATGTCTGTATGTTAAAACCATGACTCCTAAAAAACCTAATTCTGCATTGAGAAAAATAGCAAAAGTAAGACTTAGCAATGGAAAAGAAGTTATAGCTTATATACCTGGTATTGGCCATAATCTTCAGGAACATTCTATTGTTTTAGTAAGAGGTGGAAGAGTTAAAGACCTTCCAGGGGTTAAATATCATATTATAAGAGGAACATTTGATGCCGGGCAGGTGGAAGGCAGAAGAAAATCCCGTTCTATTTATGGTACAAAAAGACCGAAAGAAGGACAGGCACAAACATCAACTTCTTCTACATCAGCTCAGGTACCGCAGCAAACAAAATAATAAATATTATAAAATAGAGTAGTAATTTAATGTAATAGTAGGAGAAAATTATGCCAAGAAGAAAGATAATAATAAAAAGAAATTTGGTAAAGGACCCTAAATATGGAGACTATGAAGTTGAAAAATTTATTAATTCTCTTATGATTAAGGGGAAAAAAAGTCTTGCCAGAAGCAAATTTTATAAGGCTCTGGATATTCTAAAAGAGAAAATGAAAGATGACGGCTTTGCAATTTTTAAAAAAGCCCTGGAAAATGTAAAACCTAAACTTGAGGTAAGACCAAGAAGGGTTGGAGGCGCAACATACCAGATCCCTCAGGAAGTTCCTTCCCATAGAAGTACAGCACTGGCAATTAGATGGATTTTACAGTCTATAAGAGCAAGGAAGGGAAAATCATTAGAAGAAAAACTTGTGGATGAACTGATGGAAGCCAGTAAAAATGAAGGACCCAGTGTAAAGAAAAAACAGGAAACACATAAAATGGCAGAATCAAATAGGGCTTTTGCCCATTATAAATGGTAATACTAAAGAAAGACTTATTATAAATGAAACAAAATATTCAAAAAATAAAACAGAACGATTTTTTTACTATGACAGAAATTGAAAAAATAAGAAATATAGGCATTATTGCTCATATAGATGCCGGGAAAACCACTACAACAGAAAGATTGCTTTATTATACAGGAAGAATTTCAAGAATCGGTGAAGTAGATGAAGGGACAACTACTATGGACTGGATGGACCAGGAAAAAGAAAGAGGAATAACTATTACTTCTGCGGCCACAACCTGTTATTGGAAAGATTATAAAATTAATATTATTGATACTCCGGGTCATGTTGATTTCACAGCAGAAGTTGAAAGATCTCTTCGGGTATTAGATGGAGTTATAGGAATTTTTTGTGGTGTAAGCGGTGTTCAACCTCAAAGTGAAACTGTATGGAGACAGAGTGAGCATTATAAAATTCCTAAAATTATTTATATTAATAAACTTGATAGGGTTGGTGCTGATTTTTTAAAAGTTGTACAGGAAATAGAAAAAGATATGGGTATAACTTGTCTTATTCTACATCTTCCAATTGGGAAAGAAAATGAATTTAAAGGTATTGTAGATATTATTGAAAATCATGCTATATACTATTCTACAGATAATGAAAATAATGCCCGTATTGAACCTGTTCCTGAAGACATGAAACAGGAAGTTGAATTTTATAAAACACTTCTTCTTGAAAGACTTTCTGAAATTGACCACAATATTATGGAAAAATATCTTGAAGAAGAGCCAATAGAAACTTTATTAATTAAAAATGCCATAAGAAAGGCTACGCTTGAAAGGAAATTTTTCCCTGTATTTTGCGGCTCATCATTTAAAAATAAAGGGGCAAAATTGCTTTTAGATGCAATTATTGATTATCTTCCTTCTCCTATTGACAGAGGGGAGATTATAGGGGAAAATCCTGAAACTGAAGGAATAGAAAAAAGATATCCTGATATTAAGGATAAAATTTCAATTCTTGCGTTTAAACTTTTTAATGATATACATTTTGGTCATCTTGTTTATGCAAGAATATATTCAGGTGAATTAAAACAGGGTTCAAAATTATATAACTGGACAAGAAATAGAAAAGAAAGAGTTTTAAAAATTTTAGAAGCACATGGAAATCGTTATACAGAAATTGAATCTGCAAAAGCAGGAGATATTGTGGCGATTGTAGGATTAAAAGGAACATATACCGGTGATACTCTTGCTCCTGAAGAAGACCCTGTTATTCTTGAAAAAATGCAATTCCCTGAGCCTGTTCTGACTATGGCTGTAGAACCAAAGACAAAAGCGGATTCCGAAAAAGTTTTTCAGTCCCTTATAAAATTATCTGAAGAAGATCCAACATTTAAGCTTCGTGTTAATTCAGAAACAGGTCAGACAGTTATTTCCGGTATGGGGCAACTTCATATTGAAGTACTTATTGAAAAAATGAGAAGGCAGTATAATGTTGATGCCAAATTAGGTAGACCTGAAGTTGCATATAAGGAAACCGTGACAGGAGAAGCAATAGGAGAAGGTAAATTTATCAAACAATCAGGTGGGAGAGGTCATTACGGACATGTTGTTTTAAAAATTAAACCATCCACTGAAGAAACAGATTTTATATTTAAAAGTGAGCTAAAAGGGGAAGTTATACCAAAAGAATTTCTTCCATCAATTAAATCAGGGGTAAAAGAATCAGTTGAAACCGCTGGATTTTATGGATATCCTGTAATAAATGTTGAGGTTTCAGTTATAGATGGTTCTTTTCATCCTGTTGATTCAAATGATATCGCCTTTAAAATAGCGGCTTCAATAGCTTTTAAGGATGCATTGAAAAAAGCAAAACCGATTCTTTTGGAACCGATTATGAAAATAGAAATTACTACACCTCAGGAATTTCTTGGGGAAATAATATCAGATTTTAATACAAGAAATGGTAAAATTGAAAAAATGGAAGATGCCGGGAACTATAAGATTATCAATGGTTCTATTCCTTTAAGAACAATTTTTGATTACACTACTATTATAAGGTCATTGACACAGGGAAGAGCAAGTTATATAATAGAACCTTCTTTTTATCAAAAAGTACCGGATGAGTATTTAAAAAATATAATAGAATAAAGAGAAAATTTAATGGAGGGAGAAGACAATGGCAAAGGAAAAATTTATAAGAAGTAAGCCTCATGTAAATATAGGTACAATAGGTCATGTAGACCATGGAAAGACGACACTAACCAGTGCGATAACATACATATTATCAAAGACAAAGAAAGCCAATTTTTTCAAATATGAAGATATAGACAAAGCTCCTGAGGAAAAAGAGAGAGGATTAACGATACAGATAGCGCATATAGAATATGAGACAGACAAGAGGCATTATGCTCATATAGATTGTCCTGGGCATGCAGATTATATAAAGAACATGATAACAGGAGCTGCGCAGATGGATGGAGCTGTATTAGTGGTAAGTGCGCCGGATGGGCCTATGCCGCAGACGCGGGAGCATATATTGTTAGCCAGACAGGTAGGAGTGCCTGCGATAGTGGTATTTATGAATAAGATGGATATGATGCAGGATAAAGAGTTAATAGACTTAGTGGAGTTAGAGATAAGGGAGTTATTAAGCAAGTATGAATTTCCAGGTGATGAGATACCTATAATCAAAGGGTCGGCAGTAGAGGCATTAAAAAGTGAGACAGGAGACAGGACAGATGAGAAAGCAAAATGTATATGGGAGTTAATGGATGCGATAGACAGTTATATACCTACGCCGGTAAGAGCGATAGACCAGCCATTTT
>JAJYYV010000032.1 GCA_021800535.1 bacterium
CTGTTCATTCGGCACTATCCTGTAATATATTAGATTATTTGACGGGAAATATTGTGCTTCTAAATCTACAGGATAAAATTTGACCGGCTTTAACTTTTTAGGGTCCCTGTACCTATAATATGCATTACTGACTTCTCCCGGGGTTAATGCTTTGTTGTATAAGTAGATTTCATCAATATCCTGAGTGGAAGGAAAATTTATCTGGTTGGCAAACTGAGATGTCTGTGCAAGAGAATATTCATATTTTTCAGCTATTAATTTACCATTTAAATATATTTTTATACTTTTCCCCTGCCATGTTATTATAACCTGATACCATTTCCCCTCATGAATTTCGCCTCCACCATTGACAAAAGTTGCCCCTCCTGATTTCATCCCAAAATATAATGAAAGCTGTTGTAAACTTCCATTGTATACACCACAATTATAGATATAAAAAATAAAACCGGGATTAATACTACATATTCCAATATTAAAATTAGATAAATTATTCCAACCTATTGGTTTAAACCAGAATTCAAGACTTCCCTCATTCAGATTGATTAAGGATTTACCGGGTTGATTTCCTGTTATGGTTATCCCATTTGTTCCTAATGCCGATTTTATAGCTTCCCCCTTTACACCCTTAACAAAAGAGTACTTTTCAGTACTAACTGTTATCTTCCCAAATTTATTAATTTGTGGCATTAAATTTCCATTAAACGGCAAATATAAAACTGGCTGATGAGAAGGTAAAAAATAAGGAGGTCCTGTGGGAATTATTCTTTTGCTTGTTAACTTAAGCCATTTTGCATTATCCTGTCTTTTCCAAAATTTAAAAACATCTTTATCTATCCTGACTTCATCTATTTTACCAATAAATCCTTCATTAATTTTTTTATTATTACCAATATAGATATTTCCAGCATTGATTTCTTTCTTTCCATAAGAAGAAAGTCCCTGGCCTGTTAATTGTTTTTTTACCATTATCCCTTTTAAATAAAGACGGCTGAAAGATATTGGCCAACCTGCACTTATTCCGGTTATATGAACCCATTTATTTAAAGGAATTATATGCTCTGGAGAAGAATATATTGTCCTGGTTCCATAAAGATTTGTTACTGATAATGAAAATCCTCCCTGAGAATCTATGTATAATGAAAATCCTTTTGTTTTTCCTTTTACTGCTTGTCTATAAACTATATATCCTCTGTTTATTGGAAATTTCTTTACTTTTATCCATGCTTCTATAGAAATATAACTATGGGATTGTATATAAATATCTTTTGGATTATGATATAAAGTTCTTGTTGCATTATATTTTAAAGCATCCTGTCCATTAAATTGCGCACAACCGCTAAATTTCCCATTTGGAGACCATCTGACACCTCCAAGATTATTTACTGAACTTATCTGGGATTGTCCAAAATAATCAGAAAAATTTGGTTTATTAAAATGACAAAGCAGATAAATAAAAGGAGATGGCTGATTTTTATTCCAAAATTCATTTGCTGAATATTGCTTCCAGAATGCTGTACTTGTAGCAAAACTTATTGTCGCAAAAATGAAATATAATATTGCTATTAGACCAGATATTTTTCTATACACTCTGATTTTTTCCTATTATAATTTTAACAAAAGTTTATTTTATATTATACTTTAAATTCTTTTCCATTGATTTATTACAAGCCAAACAAATTTTAATAGTCTTCATTCCCTCAAAATAGTCATATTTAATATATGAGGAATTATTATTCACAACTGCATCTATAAATGCTTTATCTTCCTGATAAGTAAGGTCTACATCTTTATATAAAAACTCTTCATATTTATCAGATTTAAAAATCATTATTCTTTGTGAATTAACATACTGAATAAGTTTTCTTTTAGATATAAATTTTATGTGGGAAGGATAGTATCTGGATATCTCCGGAAACAAAGCATAGGTACATACAAGAACCCCTGAAATACCATTTTTAAATGTTAAAATTGTTCCACTTGCATCATCTCCTGTATATATCCTGTCTTCAGGAAAAAAACCTTTAACTCCTGAAGTATAAACACTTTTTATATCACCGACTAAATATCTCAATAAGTCAATAAGATGGGTTGCCTGGTCTATTATCTGCCCGCCTGCATTTTCTTTGCTTTTGATTGAATCAACTAAAGGAATTGTCCAGAACCATTCAGCAATCGTAAAAATAATTTCTTCTTCTTTTAATATCTGTTTTAAATTTTCCACTGCAGGGTCATATCTTAATTGATATCCAACTGCATTTATCAGTCTTTTTTTAGCCAATTTTACAGCAATTTTTTTAATCTCTATTTCATTTATTCCAACTGGTTTTTCAACAAAAAAAGGAATGTCTTTTTTTATACAAAATTCTATATTTTCCGAATGAATATTAGCAGGTGTACAAATCCAAACAGCATCCAATTTATTTTTATCCATCATTATTTTATAATCTTTATAAAAATCGGCTCCGACTTCTAATGCTTTTTCTTTTGCTTTATTTTCCACAATATCACATATACTAACAATTTTTACATTATCTATTTTTTTTAAAGTATTTATATGAGAAGCAGCCATTCTACCTGCGCCAATTATACCAACATTTATTTTCATTTTAAAATCCCCTCTATTTCTTTTTTATCAATAATATTCATAACAAGCGGCTGGGAAAAATCTTTCATTGATCTTTGCCATACAGCATAAATTTTTTCTCCATTCCACATAGCGGAAACATATCTATTGCACCCGGTCCCCTCTGGAGAATAAAATAATGGAAATAGACTGCTTAATCTATGAATTTCAAACGGTATCTTTTCATCAAAACCATACGCAAGACCTCCTATCTCTTCACAGGAATATCCTCTGGGAATATTTACACCTTCTCCAGACACAGGATGTTCTCTAATACATTCTGCCCCATCATAAAAATAAAGAGAAATATCCGGCAAATTTTTAAATACACCAATCTTAGGAACAGGAAGCCTGTCGGTTATCCTTGTTACGGCTACATCCCAGGTATAACCTCTGGCCAAGATATCATTTGAAATAATTTTAAAACCACCTTTTTCTTTGACTGCAATACCTGAATAGCTGCATGTCCAGGAAAAAGGATGTTCACAAAACAGCATATAAGTTTTATGTTTTATCTGGAAAACTGCAGGGTCTTTTATATGCAATCTTTCCGGGTCATTGGAAGATAGAATATTTTTTATATCTACAGACTTGATTTCATCAATACTACTTCCTTCAATTTTATCAATCTCCCATATACCAGTATCTTGTTTTTGATATTTTTTTACAATCTCAGGATAGGATATTTTTTTTTCACTTGAAATATATATTTCAACTTTGCCTTTTTCAAAATTTATTGAAGTACCTTCTATTGATAATACTTCTTTCCCTTGATAACTTAAATCTTTTTTATTCCAGGATTTTATTTTGTTAAATGTTTTACCTCCATCTTCTGAAATAAAAACAGCAAGTTCTGCACCTCTATCTCCTTTTGTAATACCATATCTGCTGTCTCCTAAATTTCTATATCTTCCGGTAATATAAATTTTCCCATCTTCAGATGCCCTTATTTTTCCTCCTCCAAACCAGCATCCTTTTCCTTTCATATACGGTTCTACAACAACTGTATATTTCTCCTGATTTATTATCGCCTTACCCAGCTCAATTAATCTTCTCTGATACTTTTTTTCTAATAACATTTTTTATGTAAAAATTATGTTTAACTGAAATATTTTAATAAAAATCTTCCAAGAATCTGTTTACCCCTGTCATTTGCATGAATATTATCTCTATGAAACCATAAAAAAGGTTTTCCTGAACAAGCAAGATATTTATGCCATAAAGAACCAATATCAAAAAACTCAACTTTTTCATCTATAGCAAGTAATCCAAGAGTTTCATTGAATGGTTCCGGATTCCAATCTTGAAATATAGGTTTTCCTTCTCTGTCAAAAGTTCTCCAATCCTTTCCCATTGGACCTGAAAGTAATAAAATTTCACAATTACATTTTAATTTAATCTGTTGTATGACTTTTTTTATTGATTCAATATCATTATTCTGAGATATGCCTCCAATTATTAAAAGGTCTGGATTTTTATCCATAACATATTTTTTTAATCTGTCACCTTCAATATAATACCAACATCCCTTACTACTTTCTACTGAAGGGATCATTTTAATATTTGATTTTGGATAGGTTTCTTTTAAAAGAACTTCAAAATGGGAATTGTTTGTATCATTAATAATTGAATCCCCCAGCATCACAATTCTTATTTCTTTACCACTTTTTAAACTTTCAATAGTTTTAGGTATATATTTCCATTTTTCTTGTTCAGGTTTATAAGATATTGGAGGAAGCTCTTTGTAAAAATTATTTGCCCATTTCAAAACATCTTTGGGGGAAATTTTCTCTACTGTTAAATCTTTGATATGAAAATTTTCCTCTGATGCTGCAAAACTTATTCTTGCTTTGATACAATGTTCCCTGCCCCTAAAAATATTTACATTTTTCATCCATTGTTTAGAAGAAAAAACAGATGAATAAACATCCGAAGAATTCATTTGTTCCTGTTTGTCATAAAAAAACACACCCCATAAATTTTTTTCTATTTTGGATTTTGATTTAAATGTCAATCTATAATATTTAAAAGGTTCACATTTAAAATAAGGACTTAACCATCTGGAATTTTTTTTTATAAGAAGATAACCTTTTTTATTCCAATCTGGGACATTTTGTTCATTTCTTTCTAAATTAGAAGAGTCTTTAAAATATAGCCATCCCTTTTTACTTTTTTTAGAATTAAATTTTTCTTTTAATGCCCACATGTTTAAAATTTATATTCAGAAGTATATGTTATGGTTGAAGATTCTCCTGGAGCTATTGTAACTTTAAATTTTATTGTACTGGCATTTATTTTTTTATAAGGCATTGAACTTTTAATTATCTGCCATTGACCAAACTGATGTTCAAGGACATTGACAGTTATCTGTTGTTTCTTTTGATTTTTTAATATAATCTTATATGAATCCTGATAAATATTAGAAGCTATAACTTTATGACTGGTGATTTCTCTTTTACCTGTTATATTAAATGCATTACCAGGATATAAAGAAACCGTTTCATTATTCGGAATATTGTTTATCTGGTCCTCTCCAATAAATTGAAGTTCTCCATTTTTATCTTCTTTATACACCCTTACTGTTCCGGATGGAAGAGGTATTCCAAGATTATTGGCTTTGCTGTTTTTAAATTTAATATTTACACTTACATTTTTGTTATAAGGTTGATTTGTCCAATTATTGTAATAATACCAACTGTATCCTGCTCCATCATAGGTATATATTTTTTTAACAGGTATTTGTAATTTCTTTAAAAATGAAATTTGTTTTGTTTGATTATTTTTTATTGTTGTTTTTCTATTTAAGGTGTAGATATAATATTCAAAAGATGGTTTTTGCTGTAACTGAACACTATTAGATGCAGGCATTGCTGCACTTTGTAATGTTCCAAAGAAAACTCGTGGCTGATTATATTGCTGGATTAAATGAACCTGTCCTGCCACAAGTTTAATGTTTACATTTTTATAGGAAGTGCCGCTTTTATTATCAATCGTTGCCCATCCCAGCAAAGAAATTTGTTTTTCATCTTTTGATAAGATTGCAACATAATTGGAATTCCAGTTTATACCTGTGGTTAAATAGTCAATCTCTATTTTTTGTAATCCAGAATTATTATTGTCCACATTTAAAACAAGTTTGGGTTTTAAAAGAAATCCTTGTGGAAATTTGCTAAATTCAATATTTTCTATATCTGTTCTGTTTATCAGGAATAAAGGGCCCTTCCCCATATTTTCACCAATAATAATTTCTCCTGGCTGGGCGCTTAAAAGTTCCCCCTGATAAACATTGTTTTTGGTAATAACAGTGATTTGTTTACCAATATATCTGTCAAGAAGATTTTCCGGATTTACTATATTGTTTTCAAAATTCTGGCTAAGAACAACACATCCCTGGGGATTTGTTAATGACTGGAAATATACACTTTCAGGTTCAATCAAAGCAGGTGTGGAAATTTCTATTGTATTTGACCCTTTTATCAATATAATACTTTTTACTTCTCTTATAAGGGCTAAATTTTGATTATATATTGTAAGAGAAATATTTTTATTATTTAATATTCTTAAACCTCTTACTGGCCCACCAGGATTAATATTAATCATTGGATGTCCGGTAAAACCAAAAACTATTCCAGTAAATCCTAATATTATCACTGACACAAAAAACTGTGCTATTTTTTTCATTTGGACCTCCTTATTGTTATATTATTTAAATAAGTATTTATTATACCTTATAATTATATTTTTTTCAAAAACAACGACCTTTAATATATTTCAATTTTTGCTTTTTTATCACCATGCTTGGCAAGTAATCTTGCTTGTTTACCACGTACCCATATTCTTTCTACTTCAATTCCATCCCATCCCTCAGGCATAATTACAGGAAATTTACCCCAGTTTTGCGGCTCTTGCGAATCAATCTGTATACCTGATAATCCAATAAGACAGGACATTAAGAATCCTGCAGGATTGGTAAGAAAAACTGTTTCTTTAATTGAATAAGGACATTTAATATCCTCAGATGTTTCAACAAATTGACTAAATGGTTTCATTATAAAATTATATATACCAGATTCAAACATCTTATAAGAAAGTTTTCTATTACCTATACGAGCAGCATAAACACCAAGTAAAGATGAAAACATCGGCATTCCCAGATAGGTCCCGGCATATTTTAAATAATCCATATAAGTATTCCTATCAATCTTTTTACTATGGCTATATGTAAATGGAAAAAACCCAAGTAATGTTTCCGGATTATATATACCTTCCTTATATTTATAAATATCATTTTTGAGTATAATTTTTGTTTTTTGATTTATGGGTATAAACATTTTCTTTTCAATATCAATCCATTTATTTAAAGGTTTTAACCCAAGAAGTTTTGCAAAATAAATTGTTTCCCTAAGAATTATAAGGGCAGTAATATTTGTATAAGAATTATTATTTACATTAACCAGTTCTTCATCAGGACCAGTAACATTATGAATTTCATATCCCCGTTTAGTTTTTATTACTCTACTGCAAATCCATTCTGCTACTCCTTCTATTACTGGCCATGCCTGCTGCTTAAGAAAATTTTCATCACCTGTAGCATGAACATACATGGCAAAAGCAAAAGCTATATCCATATTAATGTGTTGTTCTATAATCCCTCCCTTAGCCCAAACAGGAGTAAGTTCACATCCATGATTTCCACTTTGCCATGGAAATTGAATACCCTTATATCCATTAAGCATAGCGTTAAATTTTGCAAAAAGAAACATCCGGCTGCGATAATCAAGCATAGATTTAGCTGAGTCAGGAGCTGTTAGTAATATCACAGGAAACATAAATGTCTCAGCATCCCAAAAAATATGTCCATAATAATTTTCATTATGACCCAAACCAAAAGGAGCTATACTACAAGGAGTAGAAGGATGAATAGAACTATGGATATAAAAATAAGATGCATCACTAATATCCTGCCATTTTTGTTCTGCTCCTATAATCTTAATTCTACCCTTCCATAATTCTTTCCATGCGGCTCTATTCTCTTTTCTAATATTATCAAATCCTTTATAACTTGCAGATTCAAGTAAACGCATTGCCTGCCAATGTGGGTCTTGATTCATAATATCAGGGACCAAACTTCCTATTTGTCTCATAACATATTTTTTCTCAGGTTTACCCTGTATTGTATATTCTTTTATCTGAGCACCCTGTTCATAACCCCAATCATTTCTTCTTTCTTTTATACAATCTTCACCTAAAAATTCACTGGTAAAAGCCACTCCGCAAGTTGAAAAACCTTTTTTACTTTCCCAGTGCAAAACAGCATCAGCTATTGCTTTAGGCATACTACGGAATAAACATTTACCTGGTAATCCATAAAAATCCATAATAGATTGTAATATAAACTCACAAGGTTTACTTACACTAATCTGTGTTTCCTGTAAAACAAGCGTAGGCATTGTTCTACTGCAAAATGTTAAGATATTTAAATGAATTGTTATTCCCTGAACACTAAAATTTAAATTAGTAATAAGTTCTCCATTAGAAAAATCATAGGATTGGTTGCTGAAAATACATAAATCCGGACGTTTGGCAAGTGAAATTCTATTAAATATAATATTCCCACCAAGAGGATATGGTGCAGGAGCATATGCCTCATTTGATTCTTGTTCAAGAAAACCTACAAAACCATTAATAAATGCCCTACCGTTAAGAAATGGATTTTGTCCAATACGGAAACCAATCAATCCATTAGAAAGATAGGCAGGATTAAAATCAGAAGAATATTCATTAATTATATATTTTTGCATTTTTCTAAATATTTATTGTCCACCACAATGAACCAGCCTTAGACTGAAACCTCATTAATAAATACAGGCACAGAGTATTTACAAATCTATTTAGTTTGAATTCCAATTCCAGTGTCTACCATATGGGGGATTATACTGATACCACCAACCATAAGGACCTTCAGACCAAGACTCTGCTTCATTATAAGGTATCGCAGCAGCATGCCCATCCATAAACAAGAAATTTATAAAATTCGCCTTATAATTAGACCAATCAACCCCTTCCCCAGGATAAAAACCACTAGTTCCACTCCCATTAGGAACATCATAAGCATATTTACAGTATTCCCAACCATTGGGATTCCCACCATTTGGATTTTGTTTTCCTGCAGAATCTCCTGCATAGATTAACCAGGATGGCCATCTTATAACATTGATGCTTAGATAATCCGGGTTAGAATCAACTCCACCAAATGCTACGCCATTTATACCTATAGTTTGGTCCCAAAACATATCACTACCTAAATTCCCCCCTCCTGTATTCTTATATACCTCAGCATCAGCATTAACTTTATTAGCTGCTCCATAAAAAGGAGAATTAGGGTCTATCCATAAACTTGCTCTCCAGCCTGTATAAGGTAATAAAGCCTCAACCCAACTTTTCCCTGAAGATGACCAGTCAGATAGCCACCCCGGAATGTATCCACTATTATCCTGAGCATACATATAAACAGCCAGTCCTATCTGTTTTAAATTGCTTAATCCCACTGCCTGTCTTGCTTTTGCCCTTGCTGCTGATAAAGCTGGGAGCAACATCGCCGCCAAAATAGCAATGATTGCTATTACTACTAATAGCTCTATAAGGGTAAAGGCAGCTTCTGTGTTTCTTTTCTTATTTTTTCCCATTTTCTTTTCCTCCTTTTCTGTATTATTATTTACTTTTTCTTTTATAATTTTACTGATAATTTGTTTCATCCTTTTTTCACCCCCTTTTTTTATATTTTATTATATGTTTATACTGTCAGAATTATTATACTTTATAATTATATTATTGTTAATAGCAACTCATTATAATCATTTCTTTAACTTTTATCATCATATACAAATATAAACTTAGTAATTTATCTATTTATTTTAACTGCCCTCAACAACTAATAATCTGAATTCATGCCCTTTTACAAATATCTCACCTGCTTTTCCTTCTCCAAATTCAGCAGTTTTTTGATTGTTTGACCATTCAAGAGGGATATTAAACCCTGTTAATCCATCCTGAATTCTATCAATTTTATTCCATCCAAGTTGTTTCGCATTCACATAAAAGTTTTTTACAGTTGTGTCTTTATCATTTCCATTCAAAAGAATTATAACTGCCCTATCAACAGATTTTTCACTATAAATATTTTGAGGTCTATATTTATATATTGATGCATAAATATGAGGAGTTGAAAAACTTACAATATTTTGATTCCAGTATGGGATAAATTGAGGGTCTCCGGTAAAGAATGAGACTTCTTTTTGAAGAATATTTAAACATTTTTGCTTAAATTGATATTCATATGGAACCCATTGCGGAGTTCCTATTTCTCCTATGTCATTTAACAAACAAAGTCCAATAACAACTTTTGTTGCTTTAAACTGCGCTTTGGGATTTTTTGAAAAAGAATTTCTTTCAATATTGTTGGAATAAAGTTGATGAATTATACCCTGTTTTGAAAGTATTAATGCTCTAAATACATTTACAGACCCCACGGTTTGCAATAAATCACCCGATGGGGAATAAAAACTATTCTCAATATGCCATCCAATCTGTGTAAAAGAAAAAACAGGAGACATATTGGACATATATAATGGCGGTCTACCTTCTTCCCATCCCATTGTACACAATCTTTTACTTAGTTTTCTGAAAGTAAACAGACTGCTATCTCCTTGAATCTGACCATCAGACCTTACATAACCGAGCCCAAGAACGGGCCAGGATTCCGGATTGCCCTGTCCTCCATAAACAATTGAGCTATTATCCCACCATGTCCCATTGATAAAACATTTTTTAACAAGATTTCGGTAATACCAAAGATAATAATCAAGATAACTATTAGTAAAATTTACACTAACTGATGATAACTGGTCAGGAGTTTCCCATGTAATTCCTCCCATTGATTGTTTGCCTTTAAACCCTTCCTGAGGACTTGGTGTATAATTTGTTGTCCCAAGCCATTCACCCGCAAATGTCTTAAATTCTTTTGATATTCCTGTCATCTCTGTACTTCCGTAAACAATAATTGGTTTTTGTTCTAATAACCATGATTGTGCCCAAGAATATTTAGGAATAGGTTTTAACCCTAACCATACATCTCTCAAATTCTTATAGTCCTGTTCTTTATATAATTCAAATCCATCTACACTTTGTCCATATGTCCTATATCCAGAATCGGTATAAATATAAAAGGGCTCAGGATAATTCCAGGCTATTTTTCTCCAGTTTGCGGGTAATGGTTTTACAGGAGTTGCAATCAATGCAAATGTTATGTTATCTTCTTTTTTAATGATATATGGTTTACTGATAAAACGAAATATCAAACAGGGAATATTGTTTTTTCTTTCTGCAATAATCGCAGAGTGATTTGTATCCCCAACCCATCCTTCATCACTTTTAGCAATATACCACAATCCCCAGTTTCCTGTTCCTATGAAACATGCAGGAGCCCATGTACCAATTAGATTTGGTTCAGGATTGAGATTTTTAGACTTAAATATAAACCCATCTTTTTTCTCAAATTCTCCAAAATATCCACCCCCTACACTATCTCCTCTTTGTATCACAAGTGTATCTGCTTCAGGAATTTCCTCCCATACCATATCAAGAGAATCTATTTTTATTCTTCTTTCAGGAATAATATGTAAATTCACTAAATACCATCCATCATATGCAAACTTAACATCCACTGTTATATTAACATCTCCAATACTTGATTCCCCTGTTAATAAAACTTTTGTCGGACTGGTAAATTTTATATTTAGATTTTTTCCTTTAATATAGTATGTTTTCCCTTCAGATTTCATTACTATATATATTGGCTTTTCAAGAATATTTTTCCCTTTCACAATTATTTCATCAGGAAATCCTGTTTTACCCACTATATATTGTCTGCCTATGACATTTAATGTGTTTTCTTTTACTGTTATTGGAGTATAAGGAGGAATTACAATATTCTCTTCTCCTATGGTGTTGTGTTCCCAATCCCATTTTTTTCTTGCAAAATTTATTTTTTCTTCTGATACCTTCCTATTGCCTTTATACAGATTAAGCACACACAAATATTTACCTGGTTTTAAATCAAGCCCAAATAAGGTAGTTCCTTTAAAATCATTTATTTCCCCTGATATTTGTTTTATTATTCTACCTGCTTTTGTCTCTATTACTATTGAAAATTTATCTGCACTTTTTATTATTTCTGGAACTCCAAACATATTAAGATTTATCCATGCTTGAAATTTATGTAAATATGGGTAATTGGCGAATTTGAATTTATATTCTCCTGCGGTTTCTCGAGCATTAAGCCATGGCTTTATATATTTTGCCCAATATCCTTTTGTCATTTTTATTACAGGAATTTTTGCTTGATATATTATATTTTCTTTTTCTCCGTCTTTTGTTTTTTCTTTGCTAATTGCTCGTATTTCAAAAAAATTCTGCTGGTATACCCCATGTTGATCTTTTTCTAAGGATAATGGCAAATTTTTAGCTTTAAATGTAAAAGTCTCGGGTATTTCTTTTTTAAGAGTTTTAATTTTCTGGTTCTTATATATTTCTTTTCCCTGTGCATTTGTTACAGAAACTGATACTGCTACCTGTCGGTTATTATTTCCTATTATCTCTGTTTTGGTGTCCAGACTGCCGTTTGATATGTCTCCTATTTTTTCTAAATGAAACACTGGAGAGTTTTTATTAAAAACAACCATTGGGAAAACATTCCACCCCATCCAGTCACTTCCCACCCACCCGGCAAAATATATACCTCCAGCTCCATCTGTACGAACAAGTTGTATTATCCATTTTTTACCATTCGGTGCTTTTTTCTGGCCCATCCCTTTAAATGGTATTGCCATTGTTAATTGCCAATCTGTTTTTGTAACATGACATTTTATTTCAGCTCCGGAACGCCAGTAGTCTTCTGTCCCTGGAGTACCATTATAAAACCATTGCTCGGAATAATATCCCTGTGGGTCTACCATTATTTTATAAAATCCATAGCCGGGTATCACTGCCTTTTTTCTTCCATAAGGGGATATTTGTATTTCCACATGATCTCCCAAAAGTAGTTTATCTGGTTGATAATTGTTATCTGCATCTGATTTTAATGCTACTCCTTTGGGATAAGGTGAATCCATTGCTATGTATAAATTTTTATTGTCATATCCAAGATACCATGCCACCTGTTGAAATTCAGGAACTATTGATGGAATATATGAATCTCCTGTTGCAAAGGTGCATACTCCGGTTATGCTTGCGGCTCCGGACCATTCTGTTTTGTTTATTGACCCATTTATTGTTGGTGCCTTTTTAAATTTTGGGATGCTTAATACCACCGGCTGTGCAAAAATAGCTCCTACGGATAAAACCTGAAAAGTCAGACAAAAAATTATTATATTTTTTTTATCATTCCAAATATTGGCAAACTTCATTTTATTTTCTTCCTATTCATTTTTTCCATTTGTACTAAATTTTAGTATTTTAGTTTTAATATATCCACTCCATAAGGAGCAGACAGAATTATATTGTTTATATTTTCCTGTTTCCCTGTTAAAACATTTGTTGCTGTTATGTTTGTAAAATTGTTTATACCAAAAACATTGTAATTTATTTTTAGTGGGGTGCTTATTGTGTCCTTTGAATAACTGGATAGGATTATCATCATGCTTCTGTCTTGGGGTTTTGATAAAATTATCCATTTTATTTTGTTGTTGTTCACTTTTAATCCCGGGTCTCTGCTCCAGTAATGATATATCTTAACTGCTTTTGTTCCATACCCATATCCAAAAATTATTTTATAAAATCCCTTAATCTCTGGCAACCACATATAATAGCTTTTTATCTCATGTACCATTCCCATTCCCCAGTTAATCTTTTCTTTTTCTTCTGCAGAAAGGTTTTTAACCACCGGATTAGAAGAACCATATAAAGGATGTGCCTCAAGTGAAAGTGGATAATTACCAACCTGACGGCCAAGAGTCTCAGTCCTGAGATAATCAGGCATAATCGGCGTATGAGGGTCTATTTCATTATCAATGTCTGCTGTAGCAAATGTATCCCACGGCAGGACACAACTATTTGTCATATGAACTACAAATTCAAGCGGAATTCCTCTTTTATTCCAGTATTGTCTCCAGTATTGCAATAAATTCCAAACCCTAATTATATATTTTCTCACTTCCCATATTGTAACGCATGGCTGGATTTGTCCTGTCTTTGTTATATATGCCGGCGTTGTCCTGTAATTGTATGAAGTATGCGGACAAAAATTGTCCCAGTATAGACCTATCCCTCGTTTTAACCATTGGTTCTTAAGCCATACAGCATAATCCCTTTCACTTTTATCCCAGGTGATTCCTTCACCTGCTTCTGCATTTATTTTCCGCCTATATACAGAATAATCAGGCCATTTTTTGTATTGATTATATAGATATGCCTCTGAAGTCCATTCATATAAGTATGTTCTCCATTCTTTTCTGACACCATTAACATCTTCCTCTTCTGTATAACATATTATTGGCTCATATGGCCCTGTATTAGCATTCCAATTCGCATACCATTCAACACTTTTAAGCCAGGGCCATGTACCATATACAGATGGAGGATTATATTTTTTGTTAAAGTTTTCAAACCATTGTGTTATATCATTTGATACATTCATTTGATTTCTTGCCTTTTCTATTTCATCCACTATTTTCCAGTAATTCTTATATGGCGTTCCATAGCTGCAGTCTAATCCCCCCCACGCATTTACACCTCCCGGACCTCCTGGAAGATATTGAATCTTTATTCTCCAGTGTTTAGGCATAGGTTTTGTTGGTGATACATCTAATCCAAATACAAGACTTGTTGAATGGCTTAAAACTATTGGATGGTCTGCTAAGAATATTCTTAAAACAACCGCATTGCCTTTTCTTATTATTTCCTCTATTGGGGTTTTATCTCCATCTTTTATCGTATACCAGCCCTTGTCATTGTCTGCAAAAAATGCTAATCCTCTTTCTTCTCCTCCAAGCCAGATGTATGGAACAAAACTATCCAGCCATGGAGTCCACCAGATTGCCTGGGTACTATTCCAGATTATCCCTGTTTCTTTTGGTACATAGTCTGGATGTGGTAATTTTTTCCAATCTAAAACATTATTTGCCTTAAGCCAGGCTGTTCCTTTTTTTACAGGTAATATCCCCGCATAATTTATTCTTGGCCCATCTGTTACCTCATGAAATAAAGAAACATAGCTCGCTTTTAAAGGAATATCAAGATATATATTGGTTATTTTCTGTTTTACCCCTGACGGTAAAATCTCCATAGCAACCTTCATTGTTCCATCAAAGTATATCGTTGATGTAGTTTTGATTTTCATTGCAATTGCTTCTGCTTCTGATTTATATACTGCTTTGACATTATTATGG
>JAJYYV010000033.1 GCA_021800535.1 bacterium
CTGAACTTTTATGTCCAGAACAATCACTGCCTGCACATACTCTCCGCCTTCTTTGAGAAGCACTACCTCTATGATAAATAGAGACGTCGTGATTATTTCGCATTTTTTTCACCAGGTTATTTTCCAGTTATAAGGCACAAATACTCTTTGCCCACCAACAAAACCAGTATACACTTCATCGTTGCTATACATTTTATATGGGTCTGGGTCCCAGGTTACAGTTCCACCATTTAAATACACAGTCCCATTTGTCACTAAACAACCCTTTACTGTTCCAGCCCCAGAATCTAATGTTATACTACCTAACCCTGTTCCACCAGGCGCGGTTCCGGCATAAATAAAACCATTGATATTTGTGGCAGGATTAGTATTTCCAATTGTAATTGTTGCATTATTAGCAGAATTTGTAGCATATGCGATTACTCCTGGTTGAAACATAGTATCAGTATTCAAATTTTCATTTATTGTAATAGTAGGTACTGAAGAATAATTCATAACTGTTGCTATCTGATTTGGTCCTAATGTAATAGTAGGAGTAGATTCAATGTCTAAAGTAGCGCTTCCAGAAGGGTCATTTATTAAAATAGCTGCTGGTTGTGTATCCAAAGGAGAAGTATTTAAATCCAAAGTTAAATTTAAACTTGAAGGTAAATCTAAACTTGTTCCAGAAATTATTGCTCCATATATTGTTATAGGATTTGTCGCAGGGGTAAAATTAAATCCATTAACTCCAACTACATCTCCATATATTACAGGTGTAGAGCCTGTAGTATAATTCATATTAATTTGATTGGTTGCTCCTCCTTGATTTCCTCCGGCCCATAAAGTTACTTCTCCAGGAGTTCCAATATATGGGCAGGAACTTGAATCTATTGTAATATCATTTTGAGCAACAAATTGCCCTGGTAAAGGATGTGTAATGGAGCCCTCAAATATTAAATCTTCTTCTTGTAGGTCTCCTGGATTGCCAACTATTACTGCTCCACCTGATGACATTGTTGTATTTCCTTCAATTTCTACAGTAAGAACATCGCTTGTCGGAGCTCCATTAGCTGTTTTAAATAGCCATCTTTCTGAACTAATATTTGCTCCATTAATTATATATGTTTCAGTTTTTAGATTTCCCTTTCCTTTTCCTTTTCCGGTGTAAGTAGCAGTATAGGTTACCCCAAATCCAGGAGGAATAGGATTTCCATTTTCGTTTCCATCTTGAAATATATAAGGAAGAGAACCCGGCACAGGCATAAGACTAATAAGGGAAACAGGAGTAGAGGAAGGGGCAAGAGTAGGAACGGACAGGGGAGGATTTGTAACGGTAGTTGTTTCTGTCCATGTTTCATCAGTTGGCAATGTAACTGGAGGAGAAGTTCTTGTATATACATTTCCTATTATGATTGTTGCCGGAGAAGCAGGCGAAACGGTTGTAGCATAAATTACATGTTTGTTGAATGCTTCAGGGATTCCTTTTGTATCTTGATTAGTACCATCAGATAAAGATAAAGTTAGATTTCCTGTTGCCGGAGCCCCTGGGAAATAATTACTTATTGTTCTTATATCTGTAGAAATTGTTACCTGGTTACCCTTATATGTTCCAACTGCTGTTAAAGTATCATAAGTCTTGTTATCATTATATATGTTTAAAGACACTGTTACTCCATCAGATGAGGATGCTCCGGGAATATTAAGAAGTGTTGCAGGAATTGTATAGGTTTCTGTGGTATCTGTATCATTATTATCCGACATTGTTTTTAGAAGACATGAGCCAGGATTAGGACTAACAGGAGTTAAAATATTTTCCGGCCCTGAACAAAATCCATAAATATGGTTTGTATCATGGTATTCATAATTTAGTTTGTAGAGTGCATCCTGAATACCTGTTTCTGCAAGTTCCTGAGCAATTAGTTTATTATGTGAATAATTTGCTTTTTTATAAGTTACTACTGATATAAGAACTACTGTGGCAATAATACCTACAAATACAGCTATAAAGACAAGAACAACAATTAAAGCCTGTCCTTTTTTCCCTCTCATTTTCCTCACCCCATATTTATTATACTACTATTCTATTTATTTTGTAAATATAAATTTTGGAAGTACTAATTCCATTTTTGGACTTAATATGGAAAAATAAAAAAAGATGAAATTTTATGTATTCCCTGTGAAGAATTTCTCAGGAATCTTACTCTTACCTGAATTCATATACCAGGTCATCACTCTTATTAATGGTATCAGTACTGGCTCCTGTTCCATTTACAGCTGTATCTCCGGCAACTACTGCTCCAGCTTCTGTCCCTAAAACACCATCAGGGCCCCCAGAATAAATTACCATAACATCTAAATTAGAATTCCATGCCATAAGATATGGATGCCCCCATGGGTCAAGAGGAGTACCATCAGAAACTTGAACAGGAGAACCACGCCATTCACCAGGTCCACCCGTTGGAACTGTGGATTTTACAGTTAAAAGAGAACCATTTGCCTGATAGGAACCCTGTCCAGAATAATAACAATCTTTTGGTTGAAATATCTGGTATGGTCCATTCCATGTTGTAGGATATGTTAACTGACTTTCTGAAGATGTTGAATCTGTATAAATGGGTGGTGTGTTGGGATAATTCTTCCATTGCACATAAGCAAAAGTATCAGTCGTATCTGTATAAGAACCCATGCTTGCTCCATTAACCACAGGACTAACCTCAGTTGAAGTTAATGGCGATTTATTCCCTAAATCTGCTAATCTAACATACCAGCCTGTATCATTCTTTACCATTTCTTCTGTCCCTGCAAGGGCTGCCATTTCTGCTTTTGCCTGGTCAATTGCTGCTGTTTGTTGTCCTTTTTTCAAAGCAGGCAAAAGCATTGACATAAGAATAACAATAATTGCTATGACAACCAAAAGCTCTATAAGGGTAAAACCTTTTTTATTCATTTTTGTCCTCCATTTATAATTTTTTTATTATTGTCCCCAATCTTGTTGTTGAGTAGAAGTAAGAGATGTATAGGGGCCTGAAACATTTAGTCCTGTTCCATCTGATTGGCATGCTACATTAGGTGGATTATTGTTGTAATAAGTAAAATTAAGATTTGCCCATACTATATGTGAAATAGGTATCCACGCTGCAGACCCATCTATATAACCTACATTTATACCATCAGGAAAATTTCCTGCTAATGGATTAAATACATTACTCGGATAAGCTAAATTCTGATATAGATTGGGATATTGAGAAAGACTTCCTGTATTATATATCCCCTTGTCACTTATGATTGGCACAGGAACAGAAAGAGTATTACCTAGTGTCAAACCAAAAGTAAAAGCATAACTGGCATACCATTCATTTTGATAATCTGAGGACCCAAGTTGATCCCCATTTCCAATTATTGGACCTGTTGGAGGAGGAACCCCTCTATTTATTGCTCCAGGGGACCAGAAAATCTTTGAATTATTTAGATAATCAGGATAAATGGTCCCAGTACCTACTGCAGGATAAATTTTCGGATTGCTATTGTCAGATGAAGGATAAAGAGAATTGGTATATGTCCCATATGCAACAGGGAAATTCTGGTGATTATCCTGTTCATACATCTGAAATGCTGTTTCAAATTGTCTTATATTATTCATATCCACTGCTTCATTGGCTTTTTGTTTTGCCTTGGTTAAAGCAGGAAGAAGCATGGCTGCAAGGATAGCAATAATGGCTATGACAACCAAAAGCTCTATGAGGGTAAAACCGCTCTTACTATGATTTGCACTCTTAAATATCTCCATTTTTTTATCCATTATTTTATCCTCCTCTTGTCTTGCTTTTTTAAGTATACTATTATTCCCTTAATATATTCTTCAAACACTTTTATATCATTTACTTTTATTTTTCCATAGCAAGGTCAAGTTTAATCAAAGGCATCCAGATGGAAATAACTATAAAGCCTATAATTCCTCCCAAAAACACTATTAAAACAGGTTCCAATATTGATGTTAAGGCACTGACTGCTGCATCAACTTCTGCTTCATAGGCATCTGCCACCTTTTCAAGCATGGCATCTATTGCTCCTGTTTCTTCCCCAACAGCAATCATATGGGTTACCATCGGAGGAAATACTTTTGTTCTTCCCATTACCCCTGATATTCCTTCTCCTTCCCTTACTCTGTTTCTTATTTCATTAACCCCTTTGGCAACAACTGAATTGCCAACTGTATCCCTGACAATCTGCAATGCCTGTAAAATTGGGACACCACTTGTTATAAGTGTTGCAAATGTACTTGAAAAACGGGCAAATATTGTTTTTGAAACAAGAGGGCCAAAAACAGGCATACGCATTTTACCTTTATCAATCCAGAATTTTGTAAATCTGATTTTATTTAAAATTTTATAAAATATAACAAATGCTATTACCCATATAACTACAAGATAAAATTTATGTCTAAATATATTTGACAGATGCATAAGTAATAATGTGGGAGCAGGAAGAGTTCCAGCATTAAAACTTTTAAAAATACCTACAAATATTGGTATAATTTTCAACATAATAAATGTTAAAATTGCAGAAGCAACAATAATAACCATTATCGGATATGCCATTGCTGATTTTATTTTTCCTTTTATTTTGGCTTCTTTTTCCATAAAATCAGCTAATCTTCTTAATATTATTTCCAGAGACCCACTGGCTTCACCTGCTTTAATCATTGAAACATAAATCCTTGTAAAACTTTTTGGGAATTTTGCCAGAGATTCAGAAAAAAGTGCGCCCTCTTCAATATTTGCAGCAATCTTTCTAATAATAGGAGAAGCAGAACTGGAGCTTTGTTCTTCAATAACCTTTAAAGCACGCAGCAAAGGCAATCCTGCGCCAATAAGTGTAGCAAGCTGTCTTGTAATAATTGTCAATTCCTTGCCTTTTATTTTATTACCAAGAAATGGAATGTTAATATTCATACTCATAGAAACTTTTTGCTTTTTCTTTTTTTTCTTGGCTTGCGGTAAACCCTGAGATTGCGGCTGTGAAGGCGCTGGTATTTGAACAGATTCAGACTTGGAAGGTTTGGGGGAAACGATATTTGTAACAAAGTACCCCATACTTTTAAGCTTGCTTATAGCATCCTGTAAAGTAACAGCATCAAGGCTTCCTTTTAAGGTTTTCCCAGAAGAATCAAGAGCATTATATTGAAATATTGGCATAATATTTTCCTAAGTTTATTTATTATACTTGAAAATATAGGAAAAAGTAAATAGTTGTTATTATTTATTATCAACCATAACCATGTACTTCTCTTGCAATTTCTTCCAATGAGGTTATTCCCATAGAAACCTTTTCAAGTCCATCTTCCACCAATGTTTTCATACCACAATCTTCTATGGCTATCTTCCTGATTTCTCCCAAAGGTTTTCTTTCAATTACGGCTTTCCAGAATAATTCTGTAGGAACAAGAACTTCAAATATAGCAAGCCTTCCTTTATATCCACCCCTACAAAATGGACATCCTTTGGCTTTATAAAATTTCATTTTTTCAATCTGCTGGGCTGTTAAACTAAATGCAATCATTTCCTCTTCGGATGGTTTATATTCCTGTTTGCATCTTGGACAGAGAACCCTGACAAGTCTCTGGGCGATTATACCCTGTATTGTTGAAGAAAGAAGAAAAGGTTCAACCTTCATATCAATAAGTCTCATAACTGTGGAAGGAGCATCATTTGTATGAAGAGTGCTTAAAACAATATGACCTGTTAAGGCGGATTGTATAGCCATCTGACTTGTTTCAAAATCTCTAATTTCACCAACAAGTATAATATCAGGGTCCTGCCTTAAAATACTTCTTATACAGGCAGCAAATGTAAGTCCGATATTTTCTTTTATTGGAACCTGTACTGCTCCTTCAAGCATATATTCTACAGGGTCTTCTGTTGTTATTACTTTTACTTCAGGGGTATTAATTTTTCTTATCATAGAATAAAGAGTAGTTGTTTTTCCACTTCCTGTTGGTCCTGTAGCAAGAATTATCCCATAAGGTTTTTTCATAAGGGTTTCAACTATTTCTCTTTCTTTTTCAAGGAGCCCTATTGTTTCAAGCTCAAATATGGTTTTACCTCTATCAAGAACACGGATAGCCAGACATTCTCCAAAAACCGTTGGAACAGTTGAAACACGCAGGTCTACAGGCCTTCCCATAATAGAAAGCTCAATTCTTCCATCCTGAGGGAGTCTTCTTTCTGCAATATCCATCCCTGCCATTATCTTAAATCTGCAGAAAAGAGCAAAGGCAAGACCTTTTGGAGGATGTATCATATCATAAAGAACACCATCAACTCTATACCGGACACGAAAATCTTCTTCAAAAGGTTCAAGATGAACATCAGAGGCATTATCCCTGATTACCTGAAGGAGAATAATATCAAAAAGTTTTACAACAGGCGGAAGAGAAGCTATTTCTTCAAGACTTGTGATTGTGGCATATTCCCCCCTTGATGAAGCAAGGGTATCAAGTTCTTCCATTTCTGCAACATCCTGGGATAACCATTTGACAAGGTCATCAACTGATTCTATTTCTGCTCCATAATAAGTGGAAATAAGTTCCTGAATATCATTTTTATCTGCTAAAACCATTTTTACTTTGTAATTTAAAACAAATGAAATATCATCCTGCATATTGAGATTTAACGCATCACTTACTGCAAGTGTAATAGTATTTTTTTCAAATTTTATTGGTAAAACATTATAGGTTTTGGCAAGAGCAGAAGGAAACACACTTATAGCATCTTTTTCAATAACAGTGTTTTTCAAATTAACAGTTTCTATTCCTGATTGTATACCAAGGGCTTCTAACAGGTCCTTTTCCTGAATATATCCCTTCTCAATAAGAACTCTTCCCAATAATTGTTTGGTTTGTCTTTGTTCTTTTAGGGCTATTTCCAATTCCATTTCTGAAAGCATTCCCTTTTCCAAAAGTATTTCACCTAATAACTTTTTCTCCGGCACTTTGTGTCTCCTGGTTTTGTATTTTTTCTTTTTGTTCCATTTCATCATCAAGCGTGACTTCCTGAAGCCCTTCTTTTTGAGCCTGGGCAGCAATTGCAGATTCAGTATCAATTACTTCTTCAGCTATTAACTGTGTCACCACCTGTTGTGGGTCATAACTATAAATTAAAACATCATCAAAGGAAATCTTTTTTTCTTTAAAGAGTTTCATTAAACAGGCATCTAATGTATACATACCCCACTTACCACCGGTTTGTATATCAGAAGTAATACGATAAGTCTTTTTTTCCCGTATAAGATTTTGTATTGAGGCTGTGGAAATCATCACCTCAAATCCTGCAATTCTTCCAGGCTTGTCAACCCTATTAAGTAGTATCTGGGATATTATAGCCAAAATTGAAACAGAAAGCATCATTCTTATCTGTTCCTGTTGTGCCACAGGAAATACATTAACAATTCTATCAATTGTTCTGGCAGTTCCTGTGGTATGAAGTGTGCCAAAAACAAGATGGCCTGTTTCTGCTGCTGTTATAGCGGCTTCAATAGTTTCAAGGTCTCTCATTTCACCAACAAGGAAAACATCCGGGTCCTGTCTTAAGCCTCTTCTTAATGCCTCTGCAAAGGTAGGAACATCTACACCAAGTTCTCTTTGTGTAATAATTGACCGTTTATGATTATGATAATATTCAATAGGGTCTTCAACAGTAATAATATGCTTTCCCATATGCTCATTTATATAATTAATAACAGAGGCAAGGGTAGTTGTTTTACCACTGCCGGTAGGTCCTGTAACCAGTACCAAACCACGTGGCTTTGTAATAATATACCTCATTGTTTTTTCATCCAATCCTATCTCCTTGAAACTAAGAAACTGGTAAGGAATAAGACGGAGGGCCATTGCAATCTGCGCTTTTTCCTTAAATACACTTACACGAAATCTTGCTATATCCTTAAATGCAAAACCAAAATCTGTTCCACCCACTTTTTGAAGTTCTTCCTGATGCTCTCTGGATGTAATGGCTTTCATATATGCTGTGGTATCATCTGAAGTAAGAGCCTGACTATCCATTGGTTTAAGACCTTTTCTTCCCCTCATCATTGGAGGGAGTCCAACATTTAAATGAAGGTCAGCGGCATTTTCTTTGACAATTATTTCCAATAGTTCTTCTATTCTTTTCGGCATTACTCAATATCTCCTGTAATATCCAACACTTCTTTTATTGTTGTCCAGCCTAATTTAACCTTTTCCAAACCATCTTCTTTCATTGACCTCATTCCATATTTTCTTGCAACTTCTCTTAATTGAAAAGCTGAGGCTCTTTTTAAAGTGAGTTCTCTTAAGTCATAATTCATAATAAACATTTCAAATATACCAATTCTTCCTATAAATCCTGTATAATTACACTCAGCACATCCGCGGGGTTCATAGATTGTCACCTTTTCCCCCTCTTTTATGTTCAGGATTTTTTTTGTTTGTTCATCGGGTTCAACAAGTTCCTTGCAATTTTTACATAATACCCTGACAAGTCTTTGAGCCATAACCCCCTGAACAGACGAAGCCACTAAAAATGGTGGAACACCTAAATCTGTTAATCTTGGAATAGCACCTGGCGCATCATTTGTATGTAGTGTTGAAAATACAAGATGGCCTGTTAATGCTGCACGAATAGCAATATCCGCAGTTTCAGAATCACGTATTTCTCCTACAAGAATAGTATCAGGAGCCTGCCTAAGAAATGACCTTAAAACAGAAGAAAATGTTAATCCTATTTCAGATTTTACAGGAGTCTGATTTATTCCCTGTATCTGATATTCTACAGGTTCTTCAACAGTCATTAATTTTTTATCAGTGTTGTTAAGTTTTTTTAGTGATGCATAAAGAGTTGTTGTTTTACCACTGCCTGTAGGACCTGTAACAAGAACAATTCCCCCTGAATATTTTAAAAGATTATTCCATATATTAAGGTCGTGAGTAAGAAATCCAAGCTGTTCAAGGTCCTTAAGCATAGTTGTTTTATCAAGGATTCTCATAACAATACTTTCTCCATATATACCAGGTAGAGAAGATACACGAAAATCTATCGGACGACCTCCTATATCAAGCATTATTCGTCCATCCTGAGGTAGTCTTTTTTCTGCCAAATTCATCTTTGACATAAGTTTTATACGGGCTGTTACTGCTCTTTCAATTCTTTTTGGTGGAGTTAGCGCCTCATAAAGAAGTCCATCTATTCTATAGCGAATACGAAATCTCTTTTCAAGGGGTTCCAGATGAATATCGCTTGCCCTTCTTCTTAAAGCCTCAACAAGTATAAGATTTACAATTTTTACAACAGGAGCCTGAAGAGCCAGTGCTTCTTCATCTTCATCTGTAATAATTTCATCATTTTCTTCATCAAGTATTTCAGAACTTCCAATTTCTGAAAGCATGGCAGAAAAATCCTGTGTTTCTTCTGTCTCTAATGTGTAATATTTATTTATAAGCTGTTCTATTTCTTTAGGAAATGTAATAATAAAATCAACATCTTTCTCCCAGTTTAATTCTTTTTTAAAATAGTCTGAGGCAAGAATATTTAATGGGTCATCAGAAACAAAAACAAGAGCTCCTGTTTCTCTTATTTCCCAGGGTATAATATGATATTTGTTCGCCATAGAAGGACTTATTAATCCTATTAATTCCTGGGGAATTTCTCTGGCTGGAAGTTCCTGTAAAACTATTCCAAGCTGAAAAAAAAGTGTAGGGGGGATTTCCCCATAAGGTAAAAGACCTCTTGTTTGAAAAATCTCTTTTAAGAGATTGCCGGTTTTTTCCATTTCTTCAAGAGCGCTATCAATAGATTTTTTGTCCCAGAGACCTATATTTTGAATTATTGTGGTAATTTCTTTTTTGCTTGGCATAACATTTTATTATATTATAAAAATTTATTATAAGTCAAATTTTATTACATTTTTTCAGGCAAGGAAATTCCGAGAAGTGTTAGTCCATTTGAAAGAACTCTCAGGATACATTCAACAAGCATAATACGGGCATGGGAAATAGTTTTATCCTCAGATGTTACAATTCTATATTTTTGATAATAGGAATGAAACATATTAGATACTTCAAGAAGGTATTGCGCAAGGCCGGAAACCTGTAAATTTAAACTTATCTGTTTTATAATTTCCGGGAAAAAAGCGATCTTTTTTAATATTTCCTTTTCTTCATCTTTATCAAGAACAGATATATCAATATCCAGCAAATTGTTATTTCCCAAACTGTTTTCCTGAGCGAATTTTATTATATGAGAAGCCCTGACATAAGCATACTGAATATAATAAACAGGGTTTTCCTCTGTCCGTTTTTTGGCAAGTTCCAGGTCAAAATCAAGATGACTCTCTGCTTTTCTGAAAAGATAAAAAAACTTTGTGGCATCAGAACCCACTTCATCCATTAACTGCCTTAATGAAATAAACTGGTCTTTTCTGGTTGACATTGATATTTTTTCTTTTCCTCTATACAGAGTAGTCAGCTGAACTATAATAACCTTTAATTTATCTTCTGAAAAACCAAAACATTTAAGTGCGGCTTTTAGTCTTGGTATATAGCCAAAATGGTCCGGCCCCCATATATCAACCAATAGATTATAACCTTTCTCTATTTTTTGATAATGATACGCAATATCCGGGGCAAAATAAGTATAAGAACCATCCTGTTTTTTTAACACCCTGTCTTTATCATCTCCAAAAGATGTTGAAGAAAACCACAGGGCATTTTCTTTTTCATAAATCAGCTCTTTTGATTTTAATTTATCTATTATTTCCTCCACCTTTCCGTTTTCCCTTAAAGAACTTTCTCTTACCCATGAATCAAAAGAAATACCAAAATCCAAAAGGTCTTTTTTAATTCCATTTAAAATTTCTTTTTCTGCAAAATGTGTCCAGAATTCTTTTGATGTGTCATTAACTTCTTCTGGAATCATTTTGGCTATTTCTTTTAAATACCCGCCCTGATATCCATCCTCAGGGATAGAAAAATTTTCTCCTTTTATTTGATAATAGTTGGCCTTTAAAGATTCCCCTAAAAGGTCCATCTGTCTGCCGCAATCATTTAGATAATACTCTTTTGTCACCTGATAGCCTGCAAATTTTAAAATACGGGATAATGCTTCTCCATAAGCCGCCTGTCTTCCATGGGCTATTGTAAGAGGCCCTGTAGGATTAGCACTAACAAACTCTATAAGAATTTTTTGATTTTTACCTGCATTAATACTTCCATATTTATCCCTTTCTGCTAATATATTTTCAATAATCTGCTGGTATTGATAATTTTTTAAAAAGAAGTTTATAAAACCATTTCTTACCTCTATTTTTTCAAATAAACACATATCCTTTGATTGCCTGATTAATTTGGCTATTTCTTCAGCAGTTGTTTGAGGTTGAATACCTGGAATCATAATCCTTAATGCAACATTCGTGGAAAAATCTCCAAATTCTTTTTTATCTGATGGAAAAACACTAAAGTTTCCTTTTAAACTATATTTTTTTTCTTCAATAATTTTTTGTAAAATATTATATATCTTTTCTTTCATCTGTTTTTTCTTCCTTTTTAAGTTCTTTTAATATTTCTTCCACTCTCTGGGCCTTGTTTTCATCTTTTAAAAATTCAATACTGGGAACAAACCGCATGCTAAGCTTTTTGCTTAAAATATGCCTTATATATCCCCTGGCATCCTTTAATGCCTCAAAAGATTTTTTTTGTTCTTCAGGACTGCCAAAACAATCCACAAACACACTAACATTTTTCATGTCTGAACTTGGCTTTATATCTGTAAAAGTTATAAAACCTATTCTTGGGTCAGAGATTTCCTTTCTTACTATTTCATCAAGCA
The DNA here is from genome assembly GCA_021800535.1 of bacterium. GTDB lineage: Bacteria > Ratteibacteria > UBA8468 > B48-G9 > DTJG01 > JAMDAS01. The sequence goes on from JAJYYV010000033.1 coordinate 11,841, forward strand.
TTCTTTTTATCATACTGGCAAATTTTAATTTTTTCCTTTCAAAAATTTTTTCATTTTCCATTTTGATTAAACCTTTCTATTGGCTTTTTACATATTTTATGATAAATTATAAGAAATGGAAAAAAATCTTCAAAAGGTTTGGGGTATTTTTTTAGTTGGAATTGTTATATTTCTATTTTTTTGTTTAATCTCTTACAGCAGTAAAGATCCTACTTTTGCATTCTGTCAATTAGGATATCCTGTTAATACCATAGTAGAAAATTTTGGTGGAAAATTTGGTGCTTTTTTTTCTGGTTTTTTTCTTTTCATTTTTGGAAATATATCTTATATCGGACTTTTTTCAATTTTTGTAATTGGATGGGTAAAAATCTGGGAAGACATTAAGTTTTCCTACTTTGAAATGATTGGTTTAATTGGATTGTTTTTCTCATTGGTTACTCTGACAGATGCATTAAGGGTTCAATTCGGAATATTTGCAGGCCCCCCTTACACCCCCGGAGGACTAACAGGTATTCTTCTAAATCATTTTATAACTAATTACTTTGGGAATAACGGAGGACTATTTCTGATGGCTCTTGTTTCTATAGGATTCTTTGTGGCAGCATCAAGAATTCTGCTTCTTCCTTTTAATGAAATACTTTCTTCTTTGCCACATTTTAAATTTCCTCTAATACATTCTTCTGATGAAAAAGAGGAAGAAAATTCACCAAAAGACATTCAAACAGATAAACCCAAACTCTATATAGAAGATGTCCCTTCAGAAAAAAGTCTGGATGAAAACAAGGAAGATGTAAAACCTTATATTATTCAAGAAAAAGATACATATAAAAAGAAATCCACTATATCTGTAAAACCTGTTATTACAAATGGAAAAACCTTTATACTTCCTCATCTTGAAATGCTAAAGATTGGTAAAGAAACAGAAAAAGAAACTAAAGAAGATCTTGAAAGATATGCCCAGGTCATAGAAGAAACAATGAGTGATTTTGATATTGAAGCTGAAGTTGTAAAAATCAACCAGGGTCCCAGAGTTACACTTTATGAACTACAACCGGCTCCAGGAATTCCTATAGGAAAAATAACAAAACTTTCAGATAATATTTCCATGAGTTTAAAAGCTACATCTATAAGAATGGTTGCTCCTCTGCCAGGAAAATCCACTATTGGAATTGAGGTGCCCAACAGAGATATTTCTGTTGTATATTTAAGAGAAACCCTTGAAAGTCCTGAATTCCAATCATCAGATTCCAAACTTACAATCTCCATTGGTAAAAATATACTTGGCAAACCTGTTATTTCTGATTTAAAAAGTATGCCGCATCTTTTAATTGCCGGAGCAACAGGTTCAGGAAAAACAGTCTGTATAAACTCTCTTATAACCTCTATACTTTTTAAAGCCTCTCCGGATGAAGTAAAGTTTTTAATGATTGACCCTAAAATGGTTGAGCTTACACTATATAATGATATTCCACACCTTATACTTCCTGTCATTACAGATATAAAGAAGGCTGTAAGTGCATTAAAATGGCTTATATGGGAAATGGAAAACAGATATCACACCTTTAAGGAATTCAAGGTAAGAAATATAGATGGGTATAATGAACTAAGCGATGAAAAACTTCCTTATATTGTTGTTGTTATTGATGAACTTGCTGATATGATGATGATTGCCCGCAATGAAATAGAAAATAGTATTATCAGACTGGCTCAGTTATCCAGAGCCGCAGGTATTCATTTAATTTTAGCAACACAAAGACCTTCGGTAAATGTTATTACAGGCATTATAAAAGCAAATCTTCCCTGCAGAATATCATTTCAGGTTGCTTCCAAGTTTGATTCAAGAACAATTCTTGATTCAATTGGAGCAGAAAAACTATTGGGAAGAGGAGACCTTTTGTTTCTTTCCCCAGGGAAGTCCCATCCTATACGAGCGCAGGGCTGTTATGTATCTGATGAAGAGCTGGAAGATATAACCAATTTCCTCAAAGAGCAAAGAAAACCAGACTATCAAATGGAAATCTTAGAAAATAACCAGGAAAACAATGAAACATTTAAGTCCTCCGGAGATGAAAATGAGGACATATATAGCCAGGCAGTAAAGATAGTCCTTGAAACCAGAATAGCATCTATTTCTTTTCTCCAGAGAAGACTTGGAATAGGGTTTAACAGGGCAGCCAAACTTATTGAAAAAATGGAGGAAGAAGGACTGGTAGGCCCTCCACGGGAAGGAAAACCAAGAATAATATTAAAAAATTTTACTGATTATTATGGACAAACCAATATCACAGATAATTAAAGAAAAAAGAGAAGAATTAGGTTTTTCTATAGAAAAAGTTTCAGAAACAATATTCATTCCATCAAAATTTCTAAGATATATTGAACAGGAAAAATGGAATAAATTCCCTTCCCAGACACACCTTAAAGGATTTTTAAAAAACTATCTTTCCTTTTTACATATTCCAGTTGATATAATTAATCAATATCCTGAAATATTTTCAGAATCTGATAATTCCCAGACAGAATTTTTAGAACCACAATACACAGAAACAGAAAATATATATTATGTATCCACAGGGAAAAAAATATTTAGAAGTATAATAGTATTTATTATCTTAATACTTTGCATTATAGTGTTTATACATATTTTTAAACAAAAATCTAAACTTCCAAAATCATCCTTAACCAAACAAATTTCCACTGGTTCATTATATATTCCAAATACAAAAACAAAGAATAAAAAAAGTCTGTCTTTTTCATTAAAAGCAGCAGAAAATGTATGGGTTCAGGCAAAAAGTAATAACAAAATAATTTTTGAAAAAATTTTAACCAGAGGAGAGAAAGAAAATCTAAAAGGAGAAAAGATTTTCCTGAGAATAGGAAATGCCGGAGGACTTATTATTCTATACAATGGAAAAACCTTTGGACCTTTTGGGAAAAAAGGGGAAGTGAAAAATATTATTATTGATAAAACTTTCTTTAAACAGTAAACTACCTTGCCCTTACGGGTGAGGCTTTCAACTACAAAAAGCGTGTTGATTAAGGGCTGGTTTACAAGACAGCCCATCCAAAAGAGCAAAATCTCTTTTGGAGATATTATAAGCACCGACAAAGTCGGCATTATTACGATAACCACAAGAACAGAAGAATATATGCTTAATGCGAGAACCAGTAAGACCAC
>JAJYYV010000080.1 GCA_021800535.1 bacterium
TCTTCATCTAAAAAATCAACAGCTCTTATACCTATCCGACCATATTTATCCGTATATGTGGTGCCAATTCCTCTGCCTGTTGTTCCTATTTTGGCTTCTCCTCTTTTTTTATCTTCAATCTGGTCAAACATTTTATGATAGGAAAGTGTAATATGGGCATTTTCTGCAATAAAAAGCCGTGATTTAAAATCTATGTTTTCTTTTTCCAGAGTCCCTATTTCCTGGAAAAAAGATAAAGGGTCAATTACAACACCATTGCCCAATACACCGACTACCTTTGGATGAAGTATACCTGAAGGAATAAGATGGAAAATAAATTTTTTATTGTTATATATAACAGTGTGGCCGGCATTTGCTCCACCCTGGTATCGGGCAACAATATCATGCTTTGAAGCAAGAAAATCTATAATCTTGCCTTTTCCTTCGTCTCCCCATTGTGTTCCTACAATTACTGTAACCATTTTTTTAGTATTAATATTTTTTTATTTTTTCTATTATAGAGTTTGTCATTTGTATTGTCCCAACCACACCAGAAGAATTTTCCCCTTTAAAATCATAGGTAACATTTTTACCTTCTTTTATCACCTGCCCAACTGCATTTTCCAGTATATCTGCCGGACCATCTTCTCCTAAATATTTTAACATTAAAACACCCGCAAGAATCATGGCAGAAGGATTTACCTTGTTTTTACCTTCATATTTAGGAGCACTCCCATGTGTAGGTTCAAAAATTGCTATACCATCACCTATATTGGCCCCTGGAGAAAGTCCAAGCCCTCCTATAAGTCCTGCACATAAATCTGAAAGTATATCCCCATACAGATTAGGACATAAAAGAATATCATATTTATTGGGCTTTTGCACAAGCTGCATTGCCATATTATCAACAATTATATCTTCAAATTCTATATCAGGATATTGTCCTGCAATATTTCTTGCAGACTGGAGAAAAAGGCCATCTGTAAACTTCATAATGTTTGCCTTATGAACTATTGACACCTTTTTTCTTTTATTCTTCTTTGCATACTCAAAAGCAAATCCTGCAATCCTTTCAGATCCTGAAGAAGAAATAGGTTTTATGCTTATCCCTGAATCCAGAGAAATATTATTTTGAGTTAATTGTTTTATAGTATTAATCAGGCTGAATGTTTTTTCATTTCCTTTTTCAAATTCAATCCCGGCATAAAGGTCTTCCATATTTTCTCTGATAATTACAAGGTTAATATCCTTATAAAAGGTTTTAGCACCAGAGTAAACTTTAAAAGGTCTTACACAGGCATAAAGTCCAAAGGTTTGTCTTAAAGCAACATTAATACTTCTATAACCAGTACCAACAGGTGTGGTGATAGGTCCTTTTAAACACACCTTATTTTCTTCTATGGATTTTATGGTTTCTTCAGGTAGTGGAGTATTATATTTTTTTATAGCATTGATACCGGCTTCTTTTATATCCCATGTAATATTGACACCTAAAGATTTAATACATCTTATTGTTGATTCAGTAATTTCCGGACCTATACCATCCCCGGGTATTAGTGTGATTTTATAACTTTTCATATTTTAAAGTCACCATATTTTTTAAGATAATTAATAACTCCGCCTTCCTGAATTATATTAAGAAAAATATCCGGTATAGGTTTTATAGGAATAGAAATATTTTTTGTTTTATTATTTATAATTCCATTTTTCAGGTCTATGTCAAGAGTGTCACCCTGGGATATTAAATCTGTATCGGCTTCAAGTAAAATCAAGCCTATATTTATTCCATTTCTATAAAATATTCTTGCAAAACTTTTTGCTATAACTGCGGGAATCCCTGCATTTTTTAAAGCAAGTACAGCCTGTTCTCTTGAAGAACCACAGCCAAAATTGCTACCACCAACGATAAAATCGCCGGGTTTTAACTTTTTATAAAAATCAGGGTCAATGTCTTCAAAGATATGCAGGGCAAGTTCTTTCATATCAAGTGTTTTAAATTTATATCTTCCGGAGATTATATAATCCGTATTAATATCATCGCCAAACTTATGGATTTTTCCTGTTAGAATCATTTTCCATCTCCTTGGCGCCTTCGCCTCCCACTACGGCTCAGGTCGGCCATTCGCTGGGATTGTTGCGTCAACTCACAATCCCTTACTTCGCTCTCTTCAAGCCTGCTTTCAAAGAAAAAATATAAAGTAGGCCTTGCGCCTGCCTCACCATCTCGGCAGGCCTGCTATACAATGCTCTTTATTCATCGCATTAGCAGGGACTACAGTCCTGCTTTCAAAGAAAAAATATAAAGTAGGCCGCGCAGGACTTGAACCTGCTACCCCCGCCTTAAAAGGGCGGTGCTCTACCTGGTGAGCTAGCGGCCCAAAATTTTCCAAATGAATATTATAATAGATATGAAATAAAATTGGCAAATATATTTTTTAAAATACAAAATTCCTACCTGTAATAATATATACTGTGTGCCCAACCATTATATCATATGGTCTCAAACGAGCAGAATTTGTTTTATATTTTCTTAAAAGGATTTCACTAACCTCCACATCTGAAAGTTCCATTGTTTCAAAAACCTTAAGAACATCTGAAACCTGATTTGTTGTAGGTACTATAATACCAAAAGTTCCACCCGGTTTCAAAGAGAAAAATACTTTTTCAATATAAAATTGCGGTTCTTTTATATCAAGAAAAAGAATATCAGCATCTTTTTCATCAAAACCATCCTTTATATCTGCTATTTTACAAACAACCCTTTCTTTCATGCCAAATTCTTCAACTAATTTTTGCGCTTTTTCTGTAAATTCTTTTCTATTATCATATGTATAAATTTTCCCTGAAGCACCAACAAAATAAGAAAAAACAAGAGATGTCACTCCAGTGCCTGTTCCGCATTCAATAATTTTTACACCCTCTTTTATTCCAAGTTTAAGGATAATATAACCAAGGTCTTTTGGATATGCTATCTGTGTATTTCTTTTAATATAATAAAGAATAATTTCTTCCAGGGAAGGATAAAAACCATAAACACTATGGCCTAAATTTGTCTGAATTTTACCACCCTCTTCTTTATCAATAAATTCTGTAAGATTTATATTCCCTTTATGGGTTCCAAATGTTCTTTTTTCCAATTTTACAAACCATTTTCTTCCGTCTTTTAAGGATATGCCGATTACATCTCCTTCTTTAAATTTTTTCATTTACAATCCCCAATCTTTCTATTTCACTAAAAAGACACCCGCAATAATTTTGATGGTACAATTGCCACTGTTTTATAAATACTTTTTCTTCTTTGTAATGGCTTTTAAAATCTCTGGATATAAATATAAGGCTATATTTTTCACCTGTTTCTTTAC
>JAJYYV010000008.1 GCA_021800535.1 bacterium
CAAGGAAGGGCGAGTAGTAGAATCTTTCTTTCAAGAAAAATCTCGTAGGGAGTATATTAGGTGCTCGTACCGTACACCGACACAGGTAGACTGGGAGAATATCCTAAGGCGCGCGAGTGAGCCCTTGCTAAGGAACTCGGCAAATTAACCCCGTAACTTCGGAATAAGGGGTGCCCAAGTAGGATTAGGTGTATAACCAAAGTCTGAAAGGGTCGCAGTGAAATGTGCACCGCGACTGTTTATCAAAAACACAGGACTCTGAAAACTCATAAGAGGATATATAGGGTCTGACAAGTGCCCGGTGCCGGAAGGTTAAGGGGAGATGTTATTTGTCGCAAGACAGAGAAGCATTGAACCTAAGCCCCGGTAAACGGCGGCCGTAACTATAACGGTCCTAAGGTAGCGAAATTCCTTGTCGGGTAAGTGTCGGACTTGCCCGTAAGTCGACTCATAACGGTGGAACTTTTTACTTATGGATATTTTACAAGGAATATCCTGAACGGTAAAAACAATACCGTGGGAAGTTGTCTGTTTATATAATATATTATTTAAAACAGATTAACCCCGTAACGACTCAATCAATTAAAAAAGATTGGATTCTCTTTAATTAAGAGGATAACACGTCGACCGCCAATTTGAAGGAGAAACAAATGATAGATTCTAATTATATAACAGGTTTTGTAGATGGTGAAGGTTCTTTTTCTATTACAATTTCTCCAAGACAATTTGAAAAAGTTAAATGGGAAGTAAGGCCAAGTTTTTCTATTTCTCAAAATAAAGAAAGTAGAGGAGTGTTGTTTCAAATAAAGGATTATTTTAAATGTGGAATTATAAGACCCAATAGAAAAGATAATACCTATAAGTATGAAGTAAGAAGTCTAGAAGATTTAGATATGAAAATCATTCCACATTTTCAAAGATATCCTTTAAAAACTGAAAAAAGAAAAGATTTTGAGGTTTTTGTTGAAACCATAAAAATAATTAAACAAGACAAACATCTTACAGAAGAAGGTTTTCAACAGATAATAGAGAATTTAAAAACACTTCCTAAAAATAGAAAAAGGAAATATAAATTAGAAAATTTTTAGAATACGCAAATTGGTGAATGTATAGTCTATTTGAAGTTCCGACCCGCACGAATCTTGTAACGATGGTGCAGCTGTCTCAGCAAGGAGCTCGGTGAAAATGTGATACCCGTGAAGACTCGGGTTATCTGCGGTAAGACGAAAAGACCCCGGAACCTTTACTATACCTTGTCATTGGATTTTAAAACATCATGTGTAGAATAGGTGGGAGGCTATGAAACTTCGGCGTAAGCCGGAGCGGAGCCGTCAGTGAAATACCACTCTTGATATTTTGAGGTTCTAACCCCTTTCTGTAATCCAGAAGAGGGACAGTGGCAGGCGGGTAGTTTGACTGGGGCGGTCGCCTCAATTGTGGGGCGCTCTAATGGTAACATTAGAGGTAAATCTGGCTATATGCTGGAAAATCTGTTTCTTGCTTTTATCTTAACTCCGTTAGATAAAAATAAAGAATGTAGTATCCAAAGTTACTTAAATTATAAAAAAGTAAAAAAACTTTGGTGCAGATAATCAGCAGGGAAGTTTTTTATAAAAACCCCTCAACGACTGCACGCCAGACTCGCCATTGGCGAGATGATACAGTCTGAACTTCATAGCGATATGAAGCCATAATGATGGCATCTGATTAGGGAAAATTGTATGTTTTTAAAAAAAATTGAAACCTATAAAAAGAAATTAAATTTAACCAAAATCCAACGAGAAGTGTTAGTGGGTTTATTGTTGGGAGATGCTTGTCTTGAAACTCAAAATAATGGAAGAACTTATAGATTAAAAATAGAATATTCATTAAAAAATAAAGAATACTGCAAATATATCTATAATCTTTTTCAGAATTGGGTTTTAACACCTCCTAGAGAAAGAATAGTTAAAAGTGGTATACATACATCAGTAAATATTACTTTTAATACATTAAGTCACGAAGCATTTAGATTTTATGCCCAACAGTTTTATCATGAGAAAAGAAAAGTTGTTCCAAGGATAATTCATAAACTTTTAACACCTAGTGGTTTAGCCTGTTGGTATATGGATGATGGTTCAATTAAATCAAAACAATCAAAAGGTTTAATTTTGAATACCCAGGGATTTGTAAAACATGACATAAAAGTGTTAATTAATACATTAAAAAATAAATATAATTTAAATTCTTGGGAAAGAAAACAAAAAGAAGGATATCAAATTTATATTTCAGGATATGATTTAGATAAATTTTTAAATTTAATCCATGAATATATCATTCCTTCAATGTGGTATAAAATACCAAAACAGAAAATCAGATGAACATATTTGCCTAAAGAGTAACGGAGGCGCCCAAAGGTTCCCTCAGGCTGGTTGGCAATCAGCCATCGAGTGTAAAGGCATAAGGGAGCTTAACTGTGAGACTGACAAGTCGAGCAGGGACGAAAGTCGGGCTTAGTGATCCGGTGGTCCCGTATGGAAGGGCCATCGCTCAACGGATAAAAGGTACTCCGGGGATAACAGGCTGATCGGGTTCGAGAGTTCATATCGACGACCCGGTTTGGCACCTCGATGTCGGCTCATCGCATCCTGGGGCTGAAGTAGGTCCCAAGGGTTGGTCTGTTCGCCCATTAAAGCGGTACGTGAGCTGGGTTCAGAACGTCGTGAGACAGTAGAAAGACCTTGCTGTCTATAAATTTGGCTATATGCTGGAAACTCCGTGTATCATCCACTACTTGACATAAAAGTTAATTTAATAGAGATATAATATCTCTATGTTAAGTAAAAAAGTGAGATGTGCGGACAATCAGCAGGCAATCAGTAATAAAATATCTGATGAATATTTGCAGGTTTTGTTGATGGAGAAGGATGTTTTTATGTGGGATTTAGCAAAAGAAAAGATTTACCTCTTGGCTGGCAAATTATTACAGAATTTCATTTGAGTCAAAATCCTGGAGGTAAAAATATTTTGGAGGGTTTTAGTAAGAAATTAAAGAAAAATTACTCCCATTTTTTAAAAAACATCCTTTACGTTCCTAAAGAAAAGCAATTCAATTCAGAATATTTAAAAATGTTATTAGTCTTATAGAAAAAGAAAAACATTTAACGTTTAATGGTTTTAAACAAATTGTTAATTTAGTATTTCAGATTTCTTTAAACACTAATAAAAAATATTCAAAAGAATTTATTATTACTGAAGCCTCAGAGACTATACGCCAAATTCCGATAAAAAATCGGAAAAGATATAGTCCGAACTCATAGGCGACTATGAGATTCTGATAGAAATATCAGAACGCCTCAACAAATTAAATTGAGGTTAGTAATCCTTTAGATGGATGAAAGTAACAGAATGTCGGTCTCTATCTGCCGTGGACGCAGGAAATTTGAAGGGGATCTGCCCGTAGTACGAGAGGACCCGGGTGGACAAACCTCTGGTGTACCAGCTGTTCTACCAAGAGCAAACGCTGGGTAGCTATGTTTGGACAAGATAAGCGCTGAAAGCATCTAAGTGCGAAACTTACCCCAAGATAAGATTTCCCCTCTCTATTTATGTAGAGATTGAAGACTCCAGGTAGACTACCTGGTTGATAGGCCTCGTGTGTAAGACCCGTAAGGGTTTAAGCTGAGAGGTACTAATAAGTCGACCGGCTTGACTACAAATTTTTTATAAAGTAGATATAATTAAAGTTCAATAAATAAAAAAGGGGCAGAACTTAAGTTCTGCCCCTTTTTTTTTATCTGAGGTAATTCATAAGCCGGATTCTGTTCAAATAGTCATTCATCTAGGCATACAGTTGCCTGTATGCTCAAGCAACTTACCCGAATCCATTGGGCAGGGACCGGATTCTGCTTGGTTTTTCTCCGAATAGGGTTTGTCTTTGCTCATAGATATTGCTATCTAAGCGGTGAGCTCTTACCTCGCCATTTCACTCTTTCACAGATTTTTTATCTGTGTGATGTGATTTCTGTGACACTTTCCAGACTTTACAGTCTACTTCTGTTAAAAGTTATTCTCCCTGCAGGAGTCCGGACTTTCCTCTCTGAAGAATTTTCAGAGCGACTATCCGATTACTCCAGATAAGAAAGAGTTTGCCATTTTATGGGCTTCTTCATTTTGACTATCTGGTATATGAGATATTGTGTATTCTTCAAATAAAGATAATAAATTTTTTGTAATAAGATTAAATTTTTTCAGAGTTTCTTCTTTTACTTTATATTCCCCCTTGATTTGTTTTACCAGAAGGAGGCTGTCTGTGTAAACAGATATTTTTTTAATGTTTTTTTTAAGGATACTTATAAGTCCAAATATTAATCCGCAATATTCAGCAATATTATTTGTTCCTTTGCCTATATATGCTCCGGATTTTTCAATTAAATTATGATTTTCATCATACAGAACAAATCCATATGCACAGTCTCCTGGATTGGGTTTGCTTGAACCATCTAAATATATGGATATGGATTTCATTTTTTATTCTATATATAGAATTCTTCCGCAATTTTCACACTGAATCAGTTCATTTCTTTTTCTTATTTTTTCAATCATATATCTTGCCATATATACATTACATCCAGTACAAACATTTCCATTATTTTCTGTTAAAACCTTTGCAATAGCAATACCATCTTTTTTATTTTTTCTTATTTCTTCATAGACTGAAAAAATTTTAGAATTAACATTCTTTACTATATCTTCTCTTGTTTTGTTATATTCTTTCAGTATTTTATTGAGTTCTGCAATTTTTTTAATCATCTCTTTTTCTTTTATTTCAATATTTTTTTTCTCAGATTCTATTTCTTCAGAAAAAATTTTTCCTTGTTCTGTAATCTTTTCATCACTTTCCATAAGATTTAAGATAGAATCTTCTATAGCAGAGGCCTTTTTTTTAAAATTTTCTATTTCATCAAGGAAAGCGGTATACTCTTTATTTGTTTTTACTTCATTTTGTTTTTTTTGTAGAGAAGCAATTTGGTCTTCTATGGCTTTTAATTCTGTTTCCTGCTGTCTTCTTTCTACTTTTATCCCTGTATGAATTTTTTCTTTTTCTTTTTTTTCTTTTTCTTTTTTTTCAAAAACACTTTTAAAATTTTGAAATTCTTCAGGTAAAAATACAATTTGTTGGGTTATATCCATTATTTTGATATCAACATTTTGAATCTCCACTAATTTTTTTATTTCTTCATCCATAATTTTAAATATTACAATTTTTTAAAATATTCGTCAAAAAAATATAAATTGCGACTTATAATTTTATTTGCCTGGGGAGATTAATATTTTCCCTTTATTTTATGGTAAAATAATATAAAATGATAAAACGAAGAAAAACAAGAAAAATAAAAGTGGGCAGTATTTATATCGGGGCAGATGCACCAATTTCAGTTCAATCTATGACAAAAATTCCTACATCCTTGCAACAACCTCTTATAAAACAGGTTTCTTCTTTAATAAAAAAAGGAGCTGAAATTATTCGTATAGCAATTTTAGATAAAGAAGATATAAAAACAATTCCAATTTTAAAGAAAAAATTTTCTATTCCATTAGTTGCTGATATTCATTTTGATTATAGATTGGCATTCTATTCTATTGAAGCTGGTATAGATAAAGTTCGTGTAAATCCGGGGAATATAAAAAGAAACAATTTAAAAGAAATTTTAAACATGGCAAAAGAGAGAAAAATTCCTATAAGATTGGGTTTTAATTCAGGGTCAATACCATTAAAAAATGACCTTTTGGGGGACCTTGTGAGTTTTGCTGCTGATATAATACATTTTTGTGAAGATAATAATTATTTTGATTTAATTATTTCTTTAAAAACTCCTTTTGTTTATGCAACAGTGGAAGCCTACAGAAATATTTCAAAAATATGTAATTATCCGTTTCATCTTGGCATTACAGAGGCCGGTAGCGGTTATATTGCTGTTTCAAAGAGTGTTATGGGTATAGGATTGCTTTTAAATGAAGGAATAGGAGATACTATCCGTGTATCTCTTACAGAAAAACCTGAGGAAGAGGTGGAGTGGACAAAATCTATTTTGCAATCTCTTGAATTGAGAAAATTTGAACCTGAGATTATTTCATGTCCTACATGTGGAAGATGTGAAGTTCCTCTGTATAATATATCTAAAAAATTTAGAAATAAAATTATTTTGTTTTCCAAAAGATATCCGTCAATAAACAATCTTAAAATTGCACTTATGGGTTGTAGTGTAAATGGTCCTGGAGAAGCAAAACAGGCTGATATAGGAATCGCAGGAGGTAAAAAGAAATTTATTCTTTTTGAAAAAGGATTGGTTATAGGTACATATAATTCTGAAAATATAGAAAAAGAATTTTTTAAAAGACTGGAGAAATATGGAAAAAATTAGAAACCCGGTAGTTGATGGGTATTTTTATCCGGCAGATAAACCATCTCTTTTAAAAATGCTAAAAGAATATATAAAACCTTTTAAAGAAAAACACCAGGCTATTTCAGTTATTTGTCCTCATGCAGGCTACATTTACTCAGGAAGAATTGCAGGCAGTATTTATGGAAGAATAGAAATTCCGGATAATGTGATTATATTAGGTCCAAATCATCATGGTTTTGGAGAGCCTTTTGCAGTCATGGAAGAAGGGGTATGGAAAACACCATTAGGAGATGTTGAGATAAATAAAATACTTGCCGGAAAAATTATTGAAAACAGTAAATATTTACAGACGGATACTCTTGCTCATAACCAGGAACATTCCCTGGAAGTGCAGGTTCCTTTTCTTCAATATATAAAAAGTAATATAAAGATTGTTCCTATTGTTTTATCCGGGGCATTAGATTCTGTTGCCTGGGATGAAATAGGTAATGCAATTTCTCAAGGGATAAAAGACTATAATGAAAAAGTACTGATAGTTGCCAGTTCAGATTTTACACACTATGAAACCCAACAAACAGCTGAAGAAAATGATAAATATGCAATGGAGGCGATAATATCTTTAAATGAGGACCTTTTCATTGAGAGAATTGCAGAAAAAGATATTTCAATTTGTGGATATGGTTCTATTATAACAGCAATAATCGCATCAAAAAATCTTGGGGCTAAAAACGTAGAAATTATTGATTATAAAACAAGCGGGGATATTACTGGCGATTACCAGCAGGTTGTTGGATATGCAGGTATAATAATCAGATGAAAAGGTCTCTTAATCTTTTACAGCTTACATTTGCTTCAACCAGTGCCATTATTGGTTCAGGCTGGCTACTTGGAATAGCATTAAGTGCAAAATATGCAGGTCCTTCTTCAATTTTTGCCTGGTTTATAAGCGGATTTGCCATAATTCTTCTTTCTCTGGTATACAGTGAAATTGGAAGTATGTTTCCTTTAACAGGAGGGGTTGCAAGATATCCTAAATATACACATGGCGCTTTTTTGGGATTTATAACAAGCTGGATACTTATTATTGCCGGAGCTGCTGTTAGTTGTATTGAAACAGAAGCTACGGTTCAGTATCTTAATTCATATATCCATACACTTTTTATTAATAAATCTCTTACCCATGAAGGCTTAATATTTGCTTTTTTTATCCTGTTGATTTTCTTTTTGCTGAATTTGTTTGGAGCAAAAATATTTACAAAAGCTAATAATTTTCTTACATATTTTAAAATTTTGATTCCGGTAATAACAGCAATATTACTTATTTATATTTCTATTAAAAACGGAAGTATTAAGAATATCACAACCTATAATCTTATTCCTTATGGATACGATGGAATAATGAAAAGTATATCTTTGGGCGGGATAATGTTTTCTTATTTAGGGTTTAGGCAGGCTATAGAATTATCAGGGGAGGCAAGAAATCCGGGCAGGGATGTTCCTATAGCCACAATATTATCCGTAGCTATTGGCGTTATAATATATACATTACTTGCATTCAGTTTTATCATATCTGTTCCAGATGTACAAAATAATAACTGGGGCAATATATTTTATACTTCTTCTTTTGTAAGTTTATTTCAATTTTATAAACTCCCTATGTTTGCTCTGTTAATTATTATTGGGGCAATAATATCCCCTTTTGCAACAGGGCTTGTTTATTTAGGAACAACAACAAGAGTTACCTTTGCTATGGCAAAAATGAAGTTTTTACCAAAAAGATTTTATTCAAACCTGAATAAATATGGAATTCCTTATATATCTCTTATTTTTACATTTTTTATATCAGTATTATACCTGCTTCCATTTCCAAGCTGGCAGTCTCTTGTTGGAATAATAACATCAGGTATTGTTTTTACATATATTTTAGGCCCTATTGCCCTTATAGTATTTAGAAAATTAGAACCTGATAAAAAAAGACCATTTTTTTTGCCGTATGCCAATATTATTTCCCTGACGGCTTTTATCATTGGAACTCTCATAATATATTGGACCAATTTTAAAGTTTTAGAAAAATTGGCTATGGGGATATTTGCAGGAATTTTAATTTTTGTTTTTACTAATTTTTACCAAATCAAACATAAATTTAAAGAAACAGTTATACCTGGTCTCTGGTTTATATTTTATATGCTAACTATTCTTTGTATATCCTTTTTGGGAAGTTCAAATTTTGGAGGAACAAATATAATAAAATCTCCTTATGACTTGGTGGTAGTTGTTATAATTGCAATTTTATTTTTCTTTATAGCAATTAAAACTCCAATAAAAAAAGAGGAAATGAAGATGATAATAGAAGAAGAGTTTATTGGTGAAGAATTAGAAATATAATATATGCCCAGACTATATGGTATAATATATAGTTATGACTGGAATAGATTTATTCAATGTCTCAAAACAAAGTTCAGTATATGTAACATGTTTATTGTCATATTTATTGGGCATAGTTCATGGGATTACTCCTGATGAACATACCTGGCCAATTACATTTAGCTATTCTATCGGAAGTTATTCAGCAAAAAAAGGTTTTATAATCGGGCTTGTTTTTTCTCTGGCTTTTACTCTGCAAAGGGCAATAGCAAGTCAGCTTGCATATTTTTCTCTGATAAAATTTTTATCAGCGCCTTCTGCTGACTATATTGTTTACATGATAGTTGGTATTGCTATGGCTCTTGGTGGAATATATGTGTTTAGATTTAATGATATTTTTCATATACATTTTGACAGAATAGATAGAATTCACCACAAGGAGGTTTGTGAAGGAATAGAATGTAGTCCGCATAAAACATCAGTGAGGATGGCTCTTTTCCATGGTTTTATTGCAGGCTGGGGTTTTGGAGCTTTTGCCCTGATTTTATATACAGTGCTGTCTCCTTCTATGCCAAATGCTTATATGGGTTGGATTCCCGGCTTTCTTTTTGGTCTGGGGACAACAACAGTTCAAATTTTTGCAGGGGCATCTTTTGGATGGTTAAGTAAAAATCTTAAACTTCCTGCAGAAATAACCCGGAGGATTTCCAATCTTACAGCCGGTAGAACACTGTTTTATGGAGGATTATTATTTTTTATAGCAGGAATTATCGGCCTTATTTTTCCCAAGATAATGAGTTTTAATATAATAACCACTATACATGTACATAATTTACATAATCTTGGAATAGGATTTTTTCTTGTAATATTTGTTGTTTTATTTATAGGTTTATTTACTCTTATAAGAGAAACAATCAGGTATCATAATATCCTAAGAAAATAAATGATTACATTTTTTAATACATTAACCAGAAAAAAAGAAATTTTTCAACCGATAGAAGACAAAATTGTAAAAATATATACCTGTGGTCCTACAGTTTATGATTTTGCTCATATAGGTAATTTTCGTGCCTATATCTTTGAAGATATACTGCATAGATTTTTGGAATATGAAGGCTTTACAGTAAAACGGGTAATGAATATTACTGATATTGATGATAAAACAATCATTGGCGCCCTAAAAGAAAACATTTCTTTAAATCAATTTACTGAAAAATATATAGAGGCTTTTTTTGAAGATATAAAAAAATTAAGAATTAAAACAGATAATATTATATTTTCAAGGGCAACTGAAAATATTCCGGAAATGGTAAACCTTATTAAAACTCTTCTTGAGAAGGGACATGCTTATAAAAAAGAAAATTCAATATATTTCAGAATATCTTCTTTCCCTGAGTATGGCAGGCTATCACATTTTGATTTCTCAAAAATAAAAACAGGTACCAGTGTTGATGCTGATGAGTATGAAAAAGAATCTGCCAGGGATTTTGTTTTATGGAAAGGGGAAAAAGATGATTTCTCATGGGATACAGAAATTGGAAAAGGAAGACCCGGATGGCATATTGAATGTTCGGCAATGGGCATGAAATATTTAGGAGAAACATTTGATATGCATACAGGGGGTGTTGATAATATTTTTCCTCACCATGAAAATGAGATTGCCCAGTGTGAAATGGCAACTGGTAAACCCTTTGTAAAATATTGGCTTCATTGTCAGCATCTGATGGTTAATGGGGAAAAAATGTCAAAATCCAAAGGGAATTTTTATACACTAAGGGATTTACTGAAAAAAGGTTATGACCCTGTGGCAATAAGATATCTTTTGATGTCCACGCACTATAGGGACCCTCTTAATTTTACAGAAAAATCTCTCCAGCAGGCGAAAAACACAGTGGATAGATGGAATGATTTTTACAGAAGAATAAAATTTCTTAATATAGATGAAAGAAAAAATGAACAGATTTCACAGCAGTGTATAAAAACTGAAAATATTTTTCGGGAATCTCTTGGAGATGATTTAAACATATCAATGGCTTTAGCCGGAATATTTGAGTTAATGCATAGTACTAATAATTCTATTACAGAAAACAATATAAACCGGGAAAATTTAGAAGAAATAAGTAAAATAATAGAAAAAGTTGATTATGTCTTACAAGTTTTAAAACCATTTGAAGATTCAATAGATGCAGAAATTTTAACTCTTATAGAAAAAAGAGAACAGGCAAGGAAAGAAAAAGATTTTTCTCAGGCAGATAAAATACGCAGTATTCTTCAGGAAAAAGGAATTATTTTAGAGGATACACCTTTAGGTCCAAGGTGGAAACAAAAAAAATAAAAATGGAAGAAAAAATTATTATTCAGGGCGCGCGGGAACATAATCTTAAAAATATCAACATAGAAATACCACGGAATAAATTGGTTGTAGTTACCGGAATTTCAGGTTCAGGGAAATCTTCTCTTGCTTTTGATACGCTTTATGCAGAAGGACAGAGAAGGTATATAGAAAGTCTTTCAACCTATGCAAGACAATTTCTTGAACAGATGAAAAAACCGGATGTTGATAATATTATAGGACTTCCGCCTGCAATTGCAATAGAACAGAGAAAATCTGCCTCAAATCCCCGTTCCATAGTGGCAACAACTACTGAAATATATGATTATCTCAGGCTTCTTTTTTCCAGGGTTGGGATTCCTCATTGTTATAAATGTGGAAGAAAAATCAGCCGTTTTTCATCTTCAGAAATAGTGGACAGCATTATTCAGATGCCTGTTAGTGAAATAAATATTTTAGCTCCGCTTGTAAGAGGGAGAAAGGGACAATATAAAAATATATTTGATGATATAAAAAAGGCAGGATTTTTAAAAGCAAGGATTGACGGGAAGATTTATGATATTGATGAAAAAATTCAGATTGAAAGATACAAGGCACATACAATAGAAATATTTATAGACAGGCTAAAAACTTCTGAAGAACATAGCAGGATAGCAGAGAGTATAGAACTTGCCCTGAAAATAGGAAAAGGGCTTGTTATAATAAATAATAAAGGAAAAGATACATTGTTTAGTGAAAAATATGGATGCCCTGTATGTGGAATAAGTTTTGAAGAACTTGCTCCAAGAAATTTCTCTTTTAATAGTCCTTATGGTGCCTGTCAGGAATGCAAAGGATTAGGCTTTTTAATAAAAATAGCCCCTGACCTTGTAATTCCGGATAAAACCAAAACCTTCAGGGCAGGAGCAATAAAACCATGGCAGGAGGCAGGAGGCAGAGGATTGTTTTTTTATTATAGAGGACTTTTAAGAAATATTCTTTCTTATCTTGGAAAAAATCTTGATGATAGACCTGCAGACCTTACAAAAGAGCAATTGAATATTATTCTTTACGGTTCTAATGAATATGAATTTGAAGGGGTTATTCCTAATCTTGAAAGACTTTTTCATCAAACAGAAAGTCAGCATAGAAAAGAAGAAATAATGAAATATATGAGAGAACTTTCCTGTCCATCCTGTAAAGGAGGCAGACTTAAACCAGAATCTCTTGCTGTTACAGTTGGAGAAAAATCAATTATGGAAGTTTGTTCTATGAGTGTAGGGCATGTCAAAGATTTTTTTCTTAATCTGACACTTAAAGAAAAAGAAAAAATAATAGCACAGCAGATATTAAAAGAAATTATAAGCAGATTATCATTTCTTCAGGAAGTAGGGCTTGATTATCTTACACTTGATAGAATGACACATACACTTTCAGGTGGTGAGGCTGAAAGGATAAGACTTGCAACCCAGATTGGTTCCGGTCTTGTTGGAGTGCTTTATATACTTGATGAACCAAGTATTGGTCTTCATCCAAGAGATAACCAGCGGCTTATAACAACCCTGAAACATTTAAGGGATATTGGTAATACAGTAGTTGTGATTGAGCATGATGAGGATATGATAGAAAATGCAGATTTTATTATTGACCTTGGCCCGGGGGCTGGAAAACAAGGGGGTAATATTATTGGTGCTGGAACTCTTACAGATATAAAAAACTCACCTGAATCAATAACAGGGAAATATTTCTCCGGGATGTATAAAATTGCCTTCAAAAATCAAAGAAAAAAACCGGATGGAAAATTTATTGAAGTTATTGGTGCCCAGCATAATAATTTGAAAAATATAGATATTAAATTCCCAATAGGTTTATTTATATGTGTTGCAGGGGTAAGTGGTTCAGGCAAAAGCAGTCTTGTTGATGACATCTTAAGTAAAGGTTTAAGAAAAATTTTATATGACAGCAAAGAACTTCCCGGGAAATATAAGGCTATAATTGGCACAGAACACATTGATAAGGTTGTCATAATTGACCAGTCTCCCATAGGAAGAACACCACGGTCAAATCCGGCAACATATACAGGAGCATTTACATATATCAGAGAAATTTTTTCAAAAACTCAGGAGGCACGAATAAGAGGATATAAACCAGGAAGATTTAGTTTTAATGTTAAAGATGGCAGATGTGAAGCATGCATGGGTGAGGGTATAACGAAGATTGAAATGCATTTTCTTCCGGATGTTTATATCCCTTGTGAGGTATGCAAAGGCAATAGATATAACAAAGAAACACTTGATATAAAATTTAAAGGTAAAAATATAGCAGAAATTCTTTCAATGAAAATAGATGAGGCTCTTAAATTTTTTGAGAATATTTCCCAGATAAAAAATAAAATTCAAACACTTTATGATGTAGGACTTGGATATTTGGAACTTGGTCAATCAGCAACAACATTATCAGGTGGAGAAGCCCAGAGGGTTAAACTTGCCACAGAATTATCAAAAAAAGGAAATGAAAGGACATTATATATTCTTGATGAACCTACAACAGGGCTGCATATTTATGATATTCAGAAGCTGCTGGATATTATCTATAGACTGGCTGATAAAGGTTCTACAATTATTGTTATAGAACATAATCTTGAAGTTATTAAATGTGCTGATTATGTTATAGATTTAGGTCCTGAGGGAGGAGATAAGGGAGGGTATTTAGTATGTGCAGGTACTCCTGAAGACATTATAAAGAATAAAAATTCTTATACAGGTAAATTTTTAAAGAAATATATACCCACTTAAGTGTAAATATATCAATCAAGGATAGTTTTTATTATTTTTTCAATTTTTTCCAGCTGGTCTAAGTTTTTTGTTTTTAAATAATCTGCAACTTTTTCTGCCAAAATATATCTTTTCTGAGTATGTTCAAATCTATTAAAAAGGTCTTTCATTTTTACACCAAGTCCGTCAGCAATTTTCTTTAGACTTTCCAGAGAAAGATTTCGTTCTCCTCTTTCTACTGAACTAATATATGTGGGATGAAGATGTGCTTTTTCTGCAAGGGTTTCCTGTGAAAGTTTTTTTTCTTTTCTTAGTTCTCTTATTCTAATACCAATCTCTTTTTTTATATCCATAGATAGTATTAGATTATAAATACCTTTCAATTTATTTCCATAGACAATAAGTATAAATTTGCTGTATAAAAATAGACTTTAAGTATATTTTTATTAATCTATTATAAGATTTACTTAAAATACATTAACAAATTATAAATTTTAATGTATAATAAAATTATGGAATATACTTTTTTATTATCTGCAATACAATCCAGGGATGGGTTTTATAGGCCTGCTTTATGTTTGAAGACAGTAGATGAATCGTGGTATGTTTTTACAGATTCCGCAGGAGTATGCTTTAGAAGATTAAAGGACCCTGTAAAGGAGGATTTTAGTCCTGAGGAAATGAAAAAACAATATTTTGGTATTTATAGGCTTATTACCCAGAAGTGGAATGAAATCAGCACAGTACTTAAGAAACCAGTGGTATAAAACAACTATTTGATTTTTATTATGGCGTAATATTTGTTTTTGTATTTACTGTGGCTGAAGAGGGTTTGTGTGTTTCCATAGGATGTGGTGTTGGTATTCCCTGTTGATATATATAATTTTTTACTATACCTGTATTTCTATCAATCCATACTAATAAAGTATTTTTATTTTCACTAACTCTTTCATTTGCTATTGGATAACCTTTGGCAAAAGTCATGCTGCCTTTTTCTATATATTCATATACATATACCATATATTTTTGTTTAATATTTTGTTTATTTAATACACTATAATATATTATTTTGTTTGGAGGCCCAAACCAGGTAAGAATATCAGTAGTTGTGGTTTTTCCTTTTATAATTTTTGATAGAGTGGTTTTTTGAATGGATGTTCCGCTTGTTTCTTTAATAGTGGCACATCCTGTAAAAAAGATGGCTAAAGCTAATAAAACCCAGATTTTTTTCATGTCATCCTCCTCTAATATTATATGTAAATATTCACTGAACTTTGTTCATATTTACAGCCACAGAGGCACTAAGGCATATAGGCATAGAGTAAAAACTAAAATACATTAAATACTTTGTGCCTTTGTGCCTGAGTATTGCATTCTCCTATGTCAAGTTTTATCTTTGTGCCTACTTATTACTATATACTTCACGGAGTATTTACTATTATATATATATTAGTATAGAATTTTTTATCTAAAAAGTCAACTTATTGCGATTTTTGTATTTTACATTTTTCATTAAATATTTTAAAATAGATTTTAAAGTATTTAAACTATTTATATCAATTTGGGAGGAAAAAATGACAGAAAATAGAAATACAGTAATTCATCTTGGCACAGAAAATCTTTCAAAAGAAAAAGAGCCTGTAATAGGAGTATTTGCGCCCTGCGACCCGCGGATTGATAAACAATCAAGAGAAAGAGTAATAAATATAATTAAAATGACGGCTGAAAAAATAGCAGAAAATATAAATGTATCTCAAGATGCAAATCCATTAAAAATAGTCTATAGTTCTGTTTTGATTGATGGAGAAAAACAAGCGGATATAGTAGCAAGACAGTTTGAAAAAGCCGGGGTAAATATACTTGTAGGTGTCGCGGACACATGGGCATTTCCACAATTAACGACGATTTCTCTTCTCCAGCAATTTCCCAAAGATACTCCTATTAACCTTACCTGCGGAAATAGCGGACCAAAGCCAGGGGTTGTATATGTTCATGCCACAAATGGAGCCATATCACAATATGGCAAACTCATTCATATTAATGTGGGTAATTGGCCTGATACAGGGTTAAATCCTGTCATGAGTGACAAAACAACTAAGGTTTTAATAGACTGGTGTTATGCCGCAATTACATATCAAAAACTTAAAGGAAGACGGGTTGTAATATTTGGACATGATTCAATGGGAATGGAAACAGCCCTTGCCCATATTATTCCTACAAGAAATATATTTGGTATAGAAATCACAAGAATTGATATGAAACTTCTTGCTGATATGCTTAATAAAAAAGCATATGATGAAAAGGAATTAAAATTATTAAGAACCTGGTTTGATAAGTATTGTAGTGGAAGAATTGAAATAAGAAACAGTCAGGATGAAGAAAGATTTAACAAATCACTGGCAATGTATTTGATAACAAGAGATATAATGAGTCAACTTAATGCTGTAGGAGGCGGATTTATGAGCCAGACTGAATGGGGTTCAGATTTAAGGGGAATACCTCTTCCTGTAGCTGATATAATGGAATCTCTTTTTAATTCCACTTTTGACCATAATGGAAAAAAGCAGCCGTTTCCATTTGCAACTGAAGCAGATGTCCAGGGTCTTTTAACCATGCTTTTTTTCACTTACTTAACAGGAGGAAATCCTCCACTATTTATGGATTTTAGAAAAGTCTGGGAGCCATGGGAAATTATTGACCTGGCAAAAAAGATTAATATACCTCTAACCGGTAAAACTTTATGGGAGAAAAAGGGATTTATTGATGGAGATAATTCCGGCAGTGCCTCGTTTGATTGGGCTGGAAAACCAGGGGATTCTATAAAAGATATAATGTCCAGTATAAAATTTCCTCTTGCAGAAGAATTTTATTTCCCAGGGCTTGGCAATTCAGTAAATTTTATTTCTCCTGCAGGTATAGAAGGAATTGCAGGCAGGATTTCATATAACAGTTTAACTAATACTTTTTCTTTAGTGTGGGACCAGGCACAAACAATAGACCTGCCAGAAAAATTATCAGAGTCTGTTTGTAAAATATCAACAAACACATGGCCACATACTTTTGTTGTTCCTAAATATGCTACAATGTTTGAATATAAACAATACGCACCTGCCAACCATTTTCATATGATATGGTCATTATCTCCTGCAAGGCTTCAATACTGGATGGATATTACTAATGTCATTTCAGTAACTCCATGGGCGGCAAAACCTGCATTTATAGAAGAAGTTGACAGACCAATGCCTCTTCTTTATTTACTTAATGGAGGAGAAACAACAACTAAAATTATTCTGGCAAAAAAGATATAAGGAGAAAATCTTTTATGGATATTACAAATATTAAATGGCTTGGACATGCATCTTTTAGAATAGAAGGTCCTAAAGTTATATATATTGACCCATTTAAAATTAATCCTGCAATATCTGCAGACATAATTCTTATAACCCATAGTCATTTTGACCACTTTTCCCCTGAAGATATAAATAAAATAAAAACTGCAGATACTTTTTTAATTGCTCCAAAAGATTGTCAGATTAATTGGAAAACAGAGAAAAGAATAGTCTTAATCCCTGATGAAAAAATAGATATTGAAGGAATAAAAATACATGCTGTTTCTGCCTATAATACAAATAAAAAATTTCATCCAAAAACTAACAATTGGGTTGGATATATTATAGATATAAATGAATTCAAAATTTATCATGCCGGGGATACAGATGAAATTAAAGAAATGGAAAATATTGATGTGGATATTGCCCTTTTACCTGTTGGAGGAACATATACAATGGATGCTAAAGAATCAGCATCTGCTTTAAAAAAAATAAAAACAAAAGCAGTTATTCCCATGCACTATGGAAGCATAGTAGGAACAGAAGACGCGGCAATAGTACTAAAAAACAGCACCAATATAAATATTATAATCCCTGAAAAATCTATCTAAAATAATTTTAATACCAATCAAAATTATGCTATAATAATATATTTATTTTTTTAATTTTTATCTCAATTCAATAAAAAAATGGCAAGAGTAGGAAATATAATTGAAAATTATCTTATTGAGAAAGTAATATGGCAGGGCAGTACTTCCACAATATATCTTGGAAAAGCAGATTTATCTAATGCGGAATATGGACAATATATAGCAATAAAAGCTTTAAGTTCAAGGAAAACCTCTTCTTCATATATAAGACAATTTAAAAGAGAAGCGAAAATATTAATGACCCTAAGCCATCCTAATATTCTTAAAATATTTAAATTTGTAAAAAACAGTGAAAATTTTTATCATTTTATGGAATATATAGATGGAAAAAGTTTGCGAAGGGTAATGATGGAAAAAATTTTTTCATTTGAAGAGATAATAAAAATTTTCAAAAGTAATCTTTATGCCCTTGAATATATGGAAAAAAATAAAATAATACATAAAGATATTAAACCTGAAAATATAATCGTATCAGATGATTTGCAAATAATAAAACTTGCTGATTTTGGATTTGCGACAAAAAAATCTTTTTTTATATTAGACCATTTTCCTTATGCAGGAACAGAACAATATATGGCGCCGGAAAGGAAAAGAGGGAAAATGGATTATAACAGTGATATTTATAGTCTTGCAAAGACAATAGAAGAACTTCTTGCCAAAATCCAAAACGTTCCGGATTTTATATATTATATACTTTCCAAATGCACAAAATTGTCTCCTAAAGAAAGGTACCAAAATGCTGGTCTGGTTCTTGAAGATTTAAAAAATTTTACATAATAAAATGTTAACTATAATTTTGACAAAAGTTGGTATATTTAATATGATATATTTATAAAGTAAATAATTAAGGAGAAACATGAAAATATCAGAAATTAAAGCAAGATGGATACTTGATTCAAGAGGAAATCCTACAATAGAAGTAGAAGCGCATGCTGAAAACGGATTAAAAGCTTATGCAGATGTACCTTCCGGAGCATCAACAGGAGAACGGGAAGCTCTTGAATTAAGAGATGGCGGAAAAGAATTTATGGGGAAAGGGGTTTTAAAAGCAATAAATAATGTAAATGAAATTATTGCCCCTAAATTAAAAGGATATAATATATTTTCTCAGAAGGAAATAGATAATTTAATGATTGAACTTGATGGCACACCAAATAAATCAAACCTTGGAGCAAACGCTATACTTGGTATAAGTCTTGCATGTGCAAGATTGGCATCTTACTGTTTGAATATTCCGCTATATCAGTATCTTGGAGGTAAAAAAGCGCATGTTCTTCCTATCCCTATGTGTAATGTAATGAATGGCGGTTTACATGCAGATAATAATCTTGATATTCAGGAATTTATGATTGTTCCTTTGGGAGCAGAAACTTTTTCACAGTCCTATCAGATGGTATCTGAGACATTCCAGCATCTTAAAAAAATACTGAAAAATAAAAAAGAAAGTACATCAGTTGGGGATGAGGGCGGATTTGCCCCTGATGTAAAAAACCATATTGAAGCATTCAATTCTTTAATTGATAGTATAAGCGAAGCAGGCTATGAACCGGGGAAAGATATATTTTTGGCAATAGATTCAGCTGCATCTTCATTTTATAAAGATGGTAAATATCTTTTTGAAGGAGAATACAGAACCTCTGAATGGATGATTGATTATTATGTAAAAATTGTTGATAAATATCCTATATATTCAATTGAAGATGGTCTTGCTGAAAATGATTGGGATGGATGGAGAAAAATGACAGAAGGTCTGGAAGAGAAAATACAGATTGTGGGTGATGATATATTTGTTACAAACCCCAAAATTTTTGCCAGAGGGATAAAAGAGGGGATAGGTAATGCAATACTTATAAAAGTTAACCAGATAGGAACGCTTTCAGAAACATTAGAATCCATAGAAATGGCTGAAAAATCCGGCTATGGCAGAGTAATTTCCCATAGAAGCGGGGAAACAGAAGACCCTTTTATTGCAGACCTTGCTGTTGCTACAAATGCAGGACAGATTAAAAGTGGTTCTCTTTCCAGAAGTGAAAGATTATGTAAATATAATCAATTATTAAGAATTGAAGAAAATCTTGGTCAATCTGCACTTTATGCAGGAAAACTAATTGCCAAATAATGAAACACAAAAAAAAGATTATCGGATGGCAACAGATAATTATATGTATTATAGGTATTGGGACATTAGTCCCTGTTTTAAATAAATATTTAACATTGCATCATGAATATATAAATGAGGTCAGAGGTATTAAGACTTGTAATAAAAACAATAGTTATTTTATTCAGCTTTTAAAGGAAGCCAACACTCCCTATTTTGTTGAAAAGATAGCCAGAGAGCAATTGGGTCTTATGAAAAAAGGTGAATATTTATTTAAGATAATTGCTCCTTCCAATTCTAAAAATGTTTCCCATTAAATTTGTTAGAGAAAATATTGAATATTTAAAAAAAGCAGGCAGTTTAAAAAAAATAAATGTTGACTGGGAGAAATTTGAAATACTTGAAAAACAAAGAAGAGCATTAATCCAGGGAATAGAAAAAGATAGACAGAAACATAAAGAAACCAATGATGAATTCCTTGAAAACAAAAAAAAAGGAATCAATAACCAAAAGCTTTTAGACTATGCAAAAAGCCTATCTTCTGGAATTAAAACAGGCGAAAAAACCTTATCCGATATAGAAAAACAAATTGATGCTATTATTGAAACCATTCCTAATATACCCCACTCATCTGTTCCTGTAGGGGAAACCACTAATGATAATGTAATTATTAGAACCTGGGGAGAAATAAAAGAAAAAGAATTTAATATTCTGCCTCATTATGAAATTGGTAAGAAATTAGGTGTCCTTGAGATGGAAAAAGGGGCGAAAATAACAGGAAGTTTTTTCCCTGTTTTTGCAGGTAATGGGGCAAAACTGATAAGGGCGCTTATAAATTTCATGCTGGATATACATAGTAAAAATGGATTTAAAGAAGTCTGGGTTCCTGCTATTGTTAATAGAAAGAGTATGTTTGGTACAGGTCAGCTTCCTCATTTAGAAGATGATATGTATAAGATTAAAGATGATGATTACTTTCTTATTCCTACAGCAGAGGTCCCGGTAACTAATTTTTACAGGGAAGATATTATACCGGAAGATAATCTTCCGCAATATTTTTGTGCATATACCCCATGTTTTAGAAGAGAAGCCGGTGCGTATGGAAAGGAAACAAGAGGTTTAATAAGATTACATCAGTTTGATAAAGTGGAGTTAGTAAAATTTGTCCAGCCTGAAAATTCTTATGATGAATTAGAATCTCTTGTTAAAGAAGCAGAAATAATTTTACAATTACTTAATATTCCTTATAGAGTGGTTTTATTATCCACAGCTGATATGAGTTTTTCTTCTTCTAAATGTTATGATATTGAAGTCTGGGCGCAGGGAATAAAAAAATGGCTTGAAGTTTCATCATGCTCAAACTTTGAGGCTTTTCAAGCCCGAAGAGCAGAAATAAGATATAAGAAAAAGGATGGAAAAACTGATTTTGTTCATACATTAAATGGTTCAGGGATAGCTCTTCCGAGGGTACTTGTTGCTATCTATGAAAATTATCAAACAGAAAAAGGAACTATTAAAATTCCTGATGTTCTTATTCCTTATATGGGAATAGATGAAATAAATGGAGGATAAAAAAATGACAGACAGAGAAAGAATTTTGGCGGTTTTAAACCATAAAGAACCGGATAGAATTCCTATTCATGATTCAATATGGGGGGCAACAATTAACAGATGGAAAAAAGAGGGTCTTCCAGAAGATGTTGATGTGGCAGAGTATTTTAATTTTGAATTCAGATGGATGGGGGCAGATACTTCACCGCGGTTTCCCACGCAGGTATTTGAAAGAAATGAAAAATATATTCTAACTACTACATCTTTTGGAGGAAAAAGAAAAAATTGGACAGACTATTCAACAACGCCAGAACTTGTAGAATGTCCCATAAAAACAAAACAGGATTGGTCTGAAATAAAAAAACGTCTTAAACCGGATTTTACCAGAGTTGATTGGGCATCAGGTCTTTCAAATTTTCAAAAATATTATGGAGAAGGTAAATTTATTTGTTATTCAGGGGGATTTGGATATGATATTCTCCAGAATTATATGAGGTCTGACCAACTTTTGCTGGCAATGATAGAAGACCCTGAATGGATAAAAGATATGGTAATGACTTTGGCAGAACTTAATATTGTTATGTGCGAACTTATGCTTAAAAATGGATTTAAGTTTGATGGGGCATGGATGTGGAATGATATGGGTTATAGAAACGGCCTTTTGTTTTCTCCGGATTTATATTACAAGACACATTATCAAGCAGATAAAATGGCTTATAGTTATTTCCATTCCAAAGGGCTGAAAACTTTTCTTCATTCCTGTGGAAATGTTAAGGAACTTATTCCTATCATGATAGAAACAGGGCTTGATTGTCTTCAACCTTTAGAAGTAAAGGCAGGTATGGATGTTGTGGAGTTAAAAGAAAAATTTGGAGATAAAATAAGTTTTATGGGCGGAATAGATGTTCGTGTTATGGAAAAAGGAGATAAAGAAAAAATTGAAGAAGAAATAAAAAGAAAAATTGTCGCAGCAAAGAAGAATGGAGGCTATATATATCATTCTGACCATTCAGTTCCAAAAGATGTAAGTTTTGAAACATATAAATATGTAATAGAAACTGTAAAAAAATATGGAGAATATGAAAAAAAGGAAGAACCAGTACAGGAAAAAGTTTTAGTTGAAACAAAGCCCGAAGAAAAAAAGGAAGATAAAAAAGAAAGTAAAAGTAAATTTTCATTTAAAATGCCGACTTTTAAAAAGGAAAAAAATGAAAAAAGCAATAGGACTTGACCTTGGGGGAACATATATAAAGGTGGGACTTGTAAATGAAAAAGGAGAAATAATTAAAAAAGACCAGATATTAACAAAAGCAGAAGAAGGTAAAAAAGAATCTGTTCTTCATCAAATGGAAATTGCAATTTCTTCTGTGTGGGAAACAGAAATAAACGGTATTGGTATAGGAACCCCAGGTGTAGTAGATAACCAGGGAATGGTATTTGAAGCCCCTAATCTTCCTCAATGGGATAATCTTCCTTTGAAAAGGATATTTGAAGAAAAATTTAATATTCCGGTATCTGTAGAAAATGATGTAAATAGCATTACATGGGGGGAATATCTTTTTGGAGCTGGTAAAGGATGTGACACTATTATCTGTCTTACTCTTGGAACAGGTGTAGGGGGAGGAATGGTTATTCATAAAAAACTTTTCAGAGGGGCAAAATATTCTGCAGCTGAACTGGGTCATATTTCCATTGATTATAGAGGTCCAAAATGTAAATGTGGTTCAATAGGATGTATAGAAAGGTTTGTAGGGAGAGATTATATAATAGAAAGAGCAGTAAAAGAAATCCAGAATGGTAAGACAACTTTAATATATGAACTTGCAGGAAATAAAATAGAAAATATAACTCCTAAGATTATATCTAATGCTTATAAACAAGGAGATAAAATAGCTGAAAATATATGGATTGATGTAGGAATTTGTCTTGGTGCAATGCTTGCCGGTTTGGTAAATACGATAAATCCTGACAGAATAGTTATAGGAGGAGGTATTTCGCATGCTGGTGAAATACTTTTTCAAACAATAAAACAAACTATAAAAGAAAGAGCATTTAAAATTCTTTCACAAAATATTGAGGTTGTTCCTGCTGGTTTAAGTACTGATGCCGGAATTATTTCAGGTGCAGCCCTTGTATTTCAGTCATAATCAATTATAATTATCCCATTATGAAGCTAATTTTTTTTGGAAGTTCAGATTTTGCCATTCCATCTTTAGATTATTTAAACAAAAATCATCAGATTGTTGCTGTTGTAACAAATCCTGATAGACCCAAAGGCAGACATCTTGACATTCATTCTACTTCAGTAAAGGTTTGGGCTGAAAAAACAAAGATATTAACCCTACAGCCTGAAAATCTGTCAGAGCCGGTTTTTATAGAACAAATCAAAACTCTAAATCCTGATATTATTATTCTTATTTCTTATGGTGGGATTCTTTCCCAGAAAATTCTTAGTATTCCTAAGATTGGTTCTTTTAATCTCCATCCATCCCTTCTTCCTAAGTATCGTGGGCCTGCTCCTATTGAATGGGTCCTTGTAAATGGAGAGAAAAAAACAGGGCTTACTGTAATAAAAATGGAAACATCTGTGGATAAAGGGAATATTATTGTTCAGGAAGAAATATCTATTGATGAAAATGATAATTATTTTACTTTAAAAGACAGACTTATGGAAAAATCTTCCGGGATTTGGGAAAAAGCGCTAAAGATGATTTCTTCCGGATTTTTAGGATTCCCGCAAAAAGGCCAGTCCTGTTATGCTCCAAGATTAAAAAAAGAAGATGGCCACATAAACTGGATGAAGGATACCTATAGTATCCATAATCTTGTCCGTGGTTTTATAAATTGGCCAGGAGCATTTTCAAGAATTTTATATGCCAATAAAGAAAGAATTCTTAAAATAAAACAAACTGAAATTGAGAAACACCAAGGTGTTTATGGTCATCCCGGAACCTTGATTTTTTCAGATAATTCTATTAAAGTTCTTTGTGGAAAAGGAATTATAAAAATAATAAAACTTCAGATGGAAGGGAAGAAAGAAATGTTAGACAAAGAATTTATACATGGCTACTCAAAACACCTTGAAAATTCTATACTTCATTAAATACTTTTATTATTCTTTTTCTTTAGGTTCTTCTGTCATGCCTGTAATAAGAGGTTTAATTCTTACCCATAAAACTGTTTTGCTATCTGCTTCATAAATAGTAAAAGTATTTTTTTTATATATAAATTTTTCACCTTTTTGGGGTACTTTACCCATATATGCAAGAACAAATCCTGCTAATGTTTCAAATTCCCCTTCAGGAAGTTTAAGCCCCAGCACTTCATTTACTTTTTCACATTCTGTAGAGCCTTTTATTATAAAGCTTCCATCATCTAATTGATGATAATATCCTGTTTCAATTTTATATTCATCTGAAATTTCACCAACTATTTCTTCAATGAGGTCTTCCATTGTAACTATACCTGCTGTTCCTCCATATTCATCAACAATAATTGCCATCTGCAATTTTTGTTTTTGAAGTTCTTTTAGGAGTTCATCTATTTTTTTTGTTTCAGGAACAAAATATGCCTGTCTCATTATATCTCCTGCAGTAAGCTGTTTTTCAGAATTATGTTTTGCAAGTATATCTTTAATATAGATAATTCCGATAATTTTATCAAAATGTCTTTTATAAACAGGGTATCTTGAAAATCCTGTTTTTACTATTGTATTTATGATTTCTTCAGTAGGGGTGTCAATTTCAATTGCAGAAATATTTACCCTGGGTATCATAACCTCTCTTACCATTTTATCCCCGAGTTTAAAAATACTATGTATCATTTCTTTTTCTTTTAATTCTATTAATCCTTCTTTTTCCCCTGCAGAAATCATGGATTTTAGGTCTTCCTCTGTTAAAACAGGAATTATGGATCCCATCTCTATGTTAAAAAGACTTAATAAAACCTCTGCTATTCCAAGAAAGAGCCGATTGATAGGTTCAAACACAAGGCAGATGTATTTTAAAGGTCTCGCAACAAATATTACCATTTTTTGAGAATATCTTTTTGCAAGAGTCTTAGGGATAATTTCTCCAAATAATAAAAGGAGAAACATAACAATTCCCACCATAACAGCTAAAGATATTCTCCCTGTGCTTTTGTATGCAATAGAAGCAGCAGTTATAGCCGCAAAATTTTCAGCAATAGTATTTCCAATAAGTGTGGTTGTAAGAACCCTGTTGGGATAT
Organism: bacterium; assembly: GCA_021800535.1. Lineage (GTDB taxonomy): Bacteria > Ratteibacteria > UBA8468 > B48-G9 > DTJG01 > JAMDAS01. Next base: position 25,693 of record JAJYYV010000008.1, read on the forward strand.
TTAAACCAGAAGTCCAGTATTTTTTTATTTTTGTTTTGTTCTTTTAGTTTATTAAAATGATGTTGTCCAAGAGAGATAAATGCAGTTTCTGAGGCAGAAAAAAATGCAGAAAAACAAATAAAAACAAAAAGCAGAATAATTTCTTCAATAAAAACAAATTCATTCATAAAATTTCACTCCATTTTTTTAAAAAATTCTCTTTTTCTTCCGGGAATTTTTTTCTGTAATATAATAGAATATTAAGCATGTTTTCCAGAACTTTTTCAATTGAGATGGTTTTATTTGTTATTTCATAGTAACTTATTGCTTCCGGGATAGCATCGCTTATTTTATTATTTATATTCATCCCTATTCCAAGAATAACATATATTCCTTTTTTTTCAATAAGTATGCCTGCTATTTTCTTATCCTTATAGTATATATCATTTGGCAGTTTTATTTTTGTTTTTATGCCATAAGATTTTAAAACATCATAAATAGCTGAAGCAACAAGAAAAAAAAGATTATTTAGAATTTCTGCAGAATCTTCAGCCCAGACTATGGAACACCATAATCCACCCTCTGGCGAAATCCATTTTTTTTCTAATTTCCCGCGGCCGGATGTTTGAGATTCTGAGATAACAACACATTCTTCTTTTTCTTTTGCTTTTTGTTTCGCAAAATCCATTGTAGATGAAATATTTTTAAACCAATATATTTTCTGATTCTTAAGAAGATAAATCTTTACTGGCAATTTCCTGGATTCCTGCAATTGTAAGGTGTTCATAATAAAAACCTTTTTTTATTTTTTTGTAAAGTATTTTACCATCTCCTCCTGTAAAGATGATTTTGGCATCAGGATATTTTTCTTTTAATTTCATATAATATTTTTCTATAATAAACTGTACTCCAAGATATATTCCTGAGGAAACAGCAGAATTTGTATTTTTTCCAATTAAACAGGTTTTATCTGTCAGAGAAAAATTTTTTAATCCGGATAGGCTTTTTAGACTTTTTTCCATAAGAGCAATCCCCGGAAAAATAATACCGCCTTCAAATTCGCCTTTTTCATTCACAATATCAGCTGTAATAGCAGAACCAGCATCAATAACAAGGCAGGGTGACTTAAAATCTTTAAAAGCTTTAAAACAATTGAGGATTCTGTCTATTCCTGTTTGTGAAGGATTTTTTATTTTAATTTTTATTGGGATATCCTTATATGTGATGATTTTTACATGATTATTTTTCAGGTATGTTAAAAACAATTTTGTTTTGGAAGAAACTACAGAAGCAATATAAATTTTACCCGTTAAATCAGAAGGTTTTAAATATTTTTTTATTTTTTCTGTTGGTATTTTCTTGGTCTTTATAATCCTTTTTTTAGAAAATTTTGATATTATTGTATTTGTATTACCTATATTTATTATTGTATTCATATCTATATTATTATATGCTTTTTTTATTTTAATTTGAAATTTTCATAATAAATAGTATAATTTTAGGTTATATAATATAAAAAGGGGGAATAAAAATGCCTGAAAATAATTTAACAGCTGATGAGAGATGGATTACCTATAGACCTGATATTAAAGTTCTGGATTGTACAATAAGAGATGGCGGATTGATGAACGACCATAAATTTGATTCAGACTTTATCAGAGCAGTATATAATGCCTGCGTGGAATCAGGTATAGATTATATGGAAATGGGATATAAGGCATCAAAGAAGATTTTTTCCCCTACTCAGTATGGACAATGGAAATTCTGTGATGAAGACGAAGTCCGAAAAATTGTCGGAGATAAATCTTCTTCTCTTAAGATTTCTGTTATGGCTGATGCAGAAAGAACAGACTATAAAACAGATATTTTACCAAAAGAACAGAGTGTTTTTGATATGATAAGGGTTGCTACATATATTCATCAAATTTCAACAGCCATTGATATGATAAAGGATGCGCATGACAAAGGATATGAAACCACGTTAAATCTTATGGCTATATCCACTGTACCGGAACATGAAATAGATGCAGCACTTGAAGTTTTATGTAAAACAGAAGTAAATACACTATATCTTGTAGACAGCTTTGGGGCTTTTTACAGTGAACAGATACAATATCTTATAAATAAATTTCTTAAATATGCCAAAAGTTCAGGTAAGCAGGTGGGGATTCATACACATAATAATCAGGACCTTGCTTATGCCAATACTTTAGAGGCTTTAATATTGGGTGCCAATATGCTGGATGCCAGTATTGCAGGTTTAGGAAGAGGAGCTGGCAATTGCAGGTTGGAATTACTTATAGGCTTTCTTCATAATCCTAAATTTCATTTAAGACCCATAATTCAGTGTATTCAGGATTATGTGGAACCCTTAAAAGAAAAGTTTTTTTGGGGATTTGACATTCCATATATGATAACAGGTCAGTTAAACCAGCATCCAAGGGATGCAATGAAATTTATGGAAGGTACAGATAGAAAGAATATCGTAAAATTTTTTGATACACTTATGGAAAAGGAATGATAAAGGGATTTTATTTTATCACAGATGGAAGATTAAGTACCTCAGGAAATATATCTGATGTTAAAAATGCCATTAGCGTGGGAGTTCAGGTTATTCAGTATAGATGTACCAATGAAACAGATAGACAGATGTTTGAAGAATGTAATATTATAAAAAAATTATGTAAAAAGAAAGATGTAATATTTATTATAAATAATAGAATTGACATTGTTTTTGCTGTTGATGCTGATGGTGTTCATTTAGGTCAAAAAGACTTACCTATTTTTATAGCAAGAAAGATTCTTGGTAAAAATAAAATCATTGGAATAAGTATAAATTCTCTAAAGCAGGCAAATCAGGCATATAAGCAAGGAAGTGATTATATAGGTATAGGTCCAATATTTTCCACAAATACAAAACCGGATGCAGGAAAACCTGTCGGAATAAATATAATATCTAAAATAAAAAAATCTATTTCTATACCTATTGTTGCAATTGGAGGAATAAATATTGCAAATGCTCCTTATGTAATTCAGGCAGGATCTGATGCTTTATGTGCTATCTCTGAAGTTTTAACCAAAAAAAATATTAAAAAAGAAATAGAAAAATTTCAAAGTCTATTCTAAATCTTCTTCAACTGATAAAGGTATATCACCGAGTTGTTTTATTCCAAGTGAAATTTTTTTATTATCCTGGTCAATATCAAGGACCATAACATTTATTTTTTGACCTTTTCTTAATATTTCTGAAGGATGATTAATCTGTTTTTCTGAAATATTTGATATATGAAGAAATCCGTCTATTCCTTTTTCTATTTCTATGAATGCTCCAAGGTCTATTATATGATAGACTTTTCCTTTCACAATACTTCCTACAGGAAATTTTTCCGCAATTTGTGGCCATGGATTTGATTCAAGCTGTTTTAAACTAAAGGAAATTTTTTGCGCGGATTTGTTTATATCTATAACTTTTAATTTTAATATATCCCCCATTGTCACAATTTCTGATGGGTGTTTAACCTTATTTGTCCATGATAATTCAGATATATGCAGAAGTCCTTCTATTCCGTTTTCCAGTTGTATAAAGGCTCCATAATCTGTAATATTTACAACCTTTCCTTCAATTATAGAATCAACTGGATATTTTATTTCTATTTCTTCCCATGGGTTTGGAAATCTTTGTTTATATCCAAAGGCAACCAGCTGTTTTTCAAGATTAATATCCAGAATTACAATTTCTATTTCATTATCAATACTAAACATTTCAGAGGGATGGTTAACCCTTCCCCAGGACATATCATTTATATGAAGAAGTCCAACAATACCATTGTCAATTTCAATAAATACCCCATAATCTGTTACATTTCTTACTTTTCCTTTTACTATAGAACCTTTTTGAATCTGGTTAAAATATACTTTTTTATTTTCTTCTCTTGCTTCCTCAAGAAATTTTTTCCTTGATAGGACAACATTTTTTCTTTTTCTGTCTATTTTAATAACCTTAAAACAACTTTTCATTCCCAGGTACTGGTCATAATCTATAATAGGTTTATTATCCAGTTGAGAACCGGGAAGAAAGGCTTTCATTCCTATATCAGCTTCAAATCCTCCTTTTATTCTGGAAAGAATTACTCCCTCAACCGTAAGATTTTTTTCAAAAATTTTCTCTATGTTTTCCCAGTTTGATAATGTATCTGCTTTTTCTTTTGAAAGTGGGACAAACCCATTTGAACTTAATTCAAGAGATTCTACAATAGCAAATACTTCCATGCCCGGAGAAATTACATCTGTGTCTTTTTTAAACTCGGTTTTTGGTATAAATCCTTCTGTCTTATATCCAAAATCAATAATAACTTCTTTATCTGTTATTTCTGAGATGGTTCCTTTTACAATAGCATCACGTTTAAAAGATGCTATTTTTTCATCTAATAATTTTTCAACTTCAGTTTTAGCCATTTATTATTTCCTCCTTGTTATTTTTTTATATCCCGTATGTTTTAAATTATTTATCAGTATATTTATAAAATTTATATCAGTGGATGCACCAGAGATTATACCAATTTTATTAAATTTTTCAATTTCTATATTTTCTAAATCGGATAATTTTTCAATTTGATAGGTATTGTTATTTATATTCTTTCCAATAATAAATAGTTTTTTTGTATTTGAACTTTTTTTACCTCCAACAACTAAAAAAAGGTCTGTGTTTTTTGCAAGATTTTTTGCTTCTTGTTGTCGTTTTATGCTTACAGGGCATATTGTATTTAATATTTCTATATCTTTGTCAGGAAATTTCTCAACAATTTTTTTAATGGCAGATTTATACATCTCCGAGGAAAGAGTTGTTTGGGCAATAATAGCACATTGTTTATGGGTTATTTTTTTATTTACCTTCGGATTATATGGAGAGATGATTAAACAGTTTTTTCCTGCAATTTCTTTTAATGCCTGGATTTCCGGATGTTGACTATCTCCTACCAGAAAAATAAAAAAGTTTTTTTCTGCGAATGTTTTAACAAGATTTTGGACTTTTTTTACAAAGGAGCATGTTGCATCAAATATGGGTACATTGGAATTTTTTATTTCTTTAAGAACACTCGGCGGTAAACCATGGGAGCGGATAATAAAAGGAGCATTTTTAACAGACTTAGTATCTTTAATTACACAGAACCCTTTGTTTTTTAGTTCATCCATTACAACAGCATTATGAACTAAATCCCCAAGACATAGAAGTTTTTTTTCTTTATCTAAAAGTTTTCTTGCTAAATTAACTGCTTTTGTGACACCAAAACAAAATCCTATATTTTTAGCAATAATCAGTTTTTTCACATCTTGTTTCATTAAAATAGCGCCCCTTGCTGAATTTTGATATAATAATTATAGCATTTAATTTAAAATAATAAAATAGAGTAAAAATATTTTGAGTGATAAAATTATATATAACTATCAAAAAATATTATGGATAAAGAAATAATACAGAGATTAGAAGCATTTATAAAAGAGGATATTGGAACCGGAGATATAACATCAGAAAGTATTTTTTCTGAGAATTTTTCTATTGAAGCATTTATTATTGCTAAACAAAAAGGAATTTTTGCAGGAGGGATTTTTGTAAAGGAGATGTACCGTTTGATTGATGAAAATATAAAATTTAATAAATTTTTAGATGAAGGGGAAGCATTTAAAAAAAATCAGATTGTTGGAAATCTTATAGGTCCTGTAAAATCTATACTTAAAGGGGAAAGAGCAGGACTTAATCTTCTTTCTCATATATCAGCAGTTGCCACCTTTACAAATCAATTTGTCCAAAAAACAAAAGATAAAATTTCCATACTTGATACCAGAAAAACTCTTCCGGGTTTAAGATTCTTTGAAAAGTATGGAGTCCGAACAGGTGGCGGTAAAAATCACAGGATGAAAATGGATGAGCTTATTTTAATTAAGGATAATCATATAAATATTTGGATGAAAAAAAACAGAATAAAAAGAATTGAAGCAATAAAACAATTAACTGCTCTGGCCAGAAAAAATACTAAAAATATAAAAATTGAAGTGGAAGTTGAAAGCTATGATGAAGCAATTGCAGCATATAATGTAGGAGTTGATATTCTTATGTTTGATAACACAGGGCCCTCAGATATCAAAAAATTTCTCAAGAATATTACAGGTAAAAAACCTATTATTGAAATTTCTGGAGGAATAAACCTGAAAAATATTAAAAAATTTATAAATCTTCCTGTAGACTGGATTTCTTCAGGAACAATAACAAATTCTGCTCCTGCCATTGACTTTAGCCTTGAAATCAAATTGATATAAAAATGTACATTGATACGCATTGTCATCTTGATTTTTCTGAATTTGAACAGGATAGGAAACAGATTATAGAAAATGCCAATAAACAAGGTGTTCGCTATATTATTAATATTGGAACATCTGTTTCTTCATCATTAAAATCTGTGGAAATTTCCAAACAATATGAATGTGTGTTTTCTACAGTTGGTATCCATCCTACAGAGATAGAAAATATAAGCATTAGTGATATAGAAAAAATCAATGAGTTGGTAAAAAACACAAAGATTGCAGGCATTGGTGAAGTAGGCTTGGATTTTCATTATTCAAGGAAATCAGAAGACAAACAAAAAGAATTTTTAATATATCAGATTGAAATAGCAGAAAAGCATAAGATTCCTCTTGTTATACATCAAAGAGAAGCAGAAAAAGAAATAAAAGAAATATTGGAAAATAGAAATCTTCCTGAAAGGATTGTTTTTCATTGTGTTTCCGGAGACCAAGAGATGTTGGATTGGTGTATGAAAAAAGGATTCTATATTTCTTTTACAGGCATTGTGACGTTTCCAAAAGCAATAAATGTTCATAATATGGCAAAACTGGTGCCTTTAGACAGATTTTTCATTGAAACAGATGCTCCTTTTCTTGCACCGGTTCCTTTCAGAGGTAAAAGAAATGAGCCTTCCCATGTCAGATTTGTCCTGGAAAAAATTGCTCAGATTAAACAAATGGATAAAGAAAAACTTGAAGATATAATATTTAACAACTCAATAAAATTTTTCAATATACCTTAAATATAAGGAATAAGATAAGTTTTTTTAAAAATAAGTTGGGCTTTATTTCAAGGCTTTTTTTGTGATAAAAAGATGGAAATGAAAGCCCAAGATTATTTCTATCTTTGGAGATTATAAATTTATATGAAAATAAAAATTTTTAATTTTGGATGCAAAACAAATCAGTATGATGGCCAATTACTTCAGGCAAACTTTGAAGCAAACGGATGGACTATTGCAACAGATAATGATTTTGAAAATGTCTTAATAAATAGTTGCTGTGTAACAGAAAATGCAGAAAAAGAAATAAAACATCTTATAACTAAATTTTACAGAGAAGGCAAAAAAGTGTGGCTGACAGGATGTTTTACAGGAAAATTTGCAGATTCATTTCCCGATATAAAAGTCTTTTCAAAGAATTTTCTTCTGAATAATTATTTTTCTTCAAAGGTATATTCCATTAACAAATTTACATCTCATACCCGGGCATTTATAAAAATTGAGGATGGGTGTGAAAATTTTTGCACATATTGTATAGTTCCTTATACCAGAGGAAAAATAAAAAGCAGGAATCCGGGTAGAATAATTAATGAGATTAAAAATATTATAGACAATGGCTGTAAAGAAATAGTTCTTACAGGAACAAATCTTGGAATCTATGGTAAAGACATAAACACAGATTTATTAACACTTCTGAAACAAATTCTTAAAATTAAACAGCTTCAAAGGCTAAGGATAAGTTCTATTGAACTTGCGCATTTATCAGATGATATCTTAAAGATACTTTCTGAAACAGAAAAATTTTGTCCTTCATTCCATATCCCTCTTCAGAGCGGTTCTGACAATGTCCTTAAAAATATGGCAAGACACTATAAAACAAAAGACTATATTGAAACAATTCAGAAAATAAAATCCATTTTCCCTCAGGCTACATTTACCACAGATGTCATGGTTGGTTTTCCCGGAGAAACAGATAAGGATTTTATGAAAACTTTAGATTTAATTAAAAAAACAGGTTTTTTAAAGGTTCATATTTTCCCGTTTAGTCCAAGAGAAAAAACCCCTGCTTTTTCCTATTCCCAACAAATTCCGGAAAAAATAAAAAAACAGAGGGCAAAAATAGCAAAAGAAATATCAGAAGAAATATCAATGAAAGTGAAAGAGAGATTTTTAAATCAGGAGTTTGAGGTTTTGATAGAAGAAAAAAAAGGCGATTATTGGTCTGGCCACACCAAAAATTATCTGCCTGTGATTCTTAAAAGCGATAAAAATCTTCATAATGAAATCATAAATGTAAAACCTGTAAAGATTATTACTGAAGGAGTATTTAAAGGCTTTTTATTAATTCTTTAATATAAAGTTTGACAATAAGAATAAGGTAATTTGACAATATAATAATTATATATTTAAATATTATTAGGTGATTTACTATTTGGTTTCTCCATTTGCAAATTAGAAAAAATTATATTTATATTGAAGGTTAATTTAAGATATGAAAAAAGAATATCTATTTCAATTTTTAATTCTTTTTATAATTATTTGTTCTATATTTTCCTTGTTATTTGTTAAAACATCTACAGCCGCAAATGTATCTGTAAGTGTTACCAATATTACAATACCTTTGTCTGGTAATCCTGATTATAATGCTCAAGGAATTTTGCCTAATAGTGGGCCAACAGGTATTTTGTGTATTAGTGTAAGTTCTTCAGTGGAAACCAGTCTTTCTCAGGTGGTGGTAAATTTTTCAAGTTTAAATAATATTAATTCTCCTTTTACTATTGCTACTGATTTGTTAAGTATGTCCACAGATACTGAAACTTCAGGAGTAGCACTTTATTCAGACCTTAATAATAATGGAGAGTTTGAACCCAATGACATTCCTGGCTTGATAGATTCTAATATATCTGTTAATGGCTTAACCGTTACCATAACCCCTTGGACACCTGTTATTATTCCACCTGTGCCTGGGCAAACCAATAAATATGCAGAAAACTTTTTTATAGCTATAAGAACATCTAATGCTATTAATGGGCAGATTATTGGTGGTATAGATGATAGAACATGGTTTTCTGCCTATATTTATTCAGTTTCTTTTTCAGGTAATCCTGTTACTACAGTAACTCCAAGTCCAAATCCTCCAACAGATACAATTATATGTCAGGCACAGATTTTATCTTTAATTCCAACAAGGCCCGATTCTTTATATAGTAATAAAATATATCATACAACTAATATAACAGGAGTGCAATATGGTGGTTCTACTGATGGAGGACAGGGGACACCTTCTACTTTTCCTGAAGTAATGGGTATGGCAACTCCCTATAGAATATTAGGATTAAGTCTTGCTGGAACTTCAGGGTTTGCAGATGGAGATGAATATTTAACAGACCTGCAACTAAACTATAATTACTTGCCAGGTTCATCTTCATATGGTATGTTTGGGTCTCATTTCTTGGATTCTTATCCGGATGTAAGTATTTTTTCAACCAGTGATAATCTGGCTAATCCATGGGGTGACCCTCGGGTTGCGCCTATAACTCCACCTGGGCAGCAGGGAGTAGTTAATAATAAAGGGAATTTTACTCCAGGGAATCTTTATGTAAATAACCAGTGGACAGTTTCTCTTCCTCAAGCCGCATACACAGGAAATGTTTCAAACGGCCATATAGATTTTTATATAACCCAGTTTACAGACCCAGAGCATAATTATATTACTGATACTCCTTTATATGGGAATGAATGGCAGGCAGGAGTTAACCCCGGGGATATTAATTTTTTATATGCTAACCAACCATCTGATAGTGAAATAAATCTTCCACCAACAACTACACCCATTATTCATACAGTTATGGATATATCCACAGCTGAACCAACAGACCCACTTGATGCAGGTGGATTTCCTGACCCGCTATTTGGTATAACATTATCCCAGGGTGCTGTTACCAATGAAACTATACAATGGATTAGAGTGTGGTTTACCAGTCAGGATACAAACCCGAATGCTGCAGGTTATAATTTTAAACCACCTGACCTTGAGCCCCTTACAACAGGGGCAAATTCCGGAGTAAGTTTGTGGGAGATTAATAAAAACACTGCTACAGAGCGTTCCGGAGAGACCATTGCCCAGGAAATAAATAATGTATTTCAACCTGCATCTGTGAGTGGAGGATATGTGGGTTCTCCTGCTGATAGTATTGGTATGTTTAATGTAAGATATGGAGTCTGGGATATGACGACTATAGATACAGATATTCCATTAAGTACCAATAACTTCATTTGGTATAATTCTGATGGAACCCCATGGAGCTGGCAAAATGATGACCCTTCTAATGCAGGAACTGCTGCAGACCCAAAAATGTATTATGTATATCTTAAACCTGAAAATTCCATTCCTTTGCCACGAAGTAATATGTATTGGGATATAACAGGTGATTCTGACCCTAATAGTAATGGTGAAATTGTTAGAGGTCCTGACCTTGAAATTTGTATACGAGGAGGAGGTCTTAGCAGTAATACTTATGCCACTACAAATCCTCAGGATAGAGGATTAGACTATGGAGATAGTGTTCAGGCAAGTTTATTAAATCCTAATGATTTTTTATTTGGCTCGGGTCATCCAGCAGCTCCAACTTTATTCCCACAGACAAATTCTGTTTCTGCAGATGTTCCTGTTTTTTATACAAATCTTACAATGCCTGGCCAGAAAATAAATCCTTATCAGCCAACTGCTGTAATGGGAATCAATGCAATTGGACCTTCTGGCAGCAACTTCAGTATTAGACATCTCGGGGTTTTGTTTGACCAGGTGCTTACAGATTCACAACCAGTTTATAATTTTGATATACACTGGCTGATAAATCCTGCCTGTACTAATCCTAATGACCCCAATGGCGGGTGTGGACTTGCTTTATATCAGGATATAAATCATAGTGGTATATTTAACCCGAGTGTTGACCCAAGAATTCCCATGACTTCTTTGCCATATTCAATAGCTGACCCTAAACGGCCATGGGTTGCTTATGCTATGGATTTTGCTCCTGGAGCAGCCCCTATTCCTGATGTCAATGAAGGGAATGATTACTTTCTTGTTATTCAACCAACTCAATATATGCCTACTGGCGCCAACTTTTTTATTGTAAACTGGGCAACAAGTGATGATATGAATGATGGAATAGATTTTACCGCTTTATCTGATGGAACTCAGGTAGATACAGATAGACCAACTAAACGTTTTGAAACAGATGATATGGTTTTAAGTAGTGTTAGCAATGTTGTTGACAATAGTTTAATTACAACCGGACAGCAGGTTGACCCAATAAGTAGTCCTATTGGTATTTTCCGTATCAATGCTTTTGACCCTTCCCAGCAGAATACCTTAAATAGTTTTCGCATATACTTTAATCCTGAACCTGAACCTGATAGTGTAAATCCTGACTCTGTTTTAATGCCTTTTAGTACAAACAATCAAAGTGGAATCACATTATGGAAAGGAAATGGAAGTGGAGGAGGTGTTTTTAATCCAGGCTCTGATACATTTATTCCAACTAATGTATCTACATGGGAAAGTGATTATTATAATAGTTGGCTTGCAGGTCCTGGTATGCCTCATGCTTCTGCTGCTCTGGATACAACTCTTACATATTTTAAGAGTACAGATGATGTTTATTGGTATGATGCTAATAATAGCAGTGTATGGTTTAGCGGAACAACAACTTCTGATGCTTTATGGGTGGATACAATAGATGCAAATCCAGAGGATTATAATCCTACTCATGCAAAACTTATTGCAGGAGTTGCTCCCCCACCCGGTACCCAAGGAGTTCTTGTTAATGGAAGTACATATGGGTTTGCATATTATGATAATACATACAAGAATGGTAATTTTGTTTATGGGGATGATGTGTATTTTGTTGGCAGAGGAAGAGATACTCTGGGATATTATGCAGATATTTCTCTCCAGACTCCTAATCCTTTGCCTACTTCAAGTACAGGAGGAAACTATTATATTGCATTTAGAACAAGCGATGAAATTCAATATAGAAACCAGTTTTCTTTCAGTCTTCCTTCAAATGCGATTATTTTTTCCTCGGGATATTCATTTGCAAATAGTAATCTAACCACATCAACACTAACAGCTAATCTTCCAGTATATTTCAGTGATTTAGGTACCTCTGGTATTACTTTGAATGGAGGAGAACAACAGCCTGTGATAGGCATAAGAACTTTTACAGGAGATTCAGATGCTGTAACCAATGATACATATATAACAGAAGTAAATGTTTATTTTAATGGAACAAATGTATTTTCAGACCTTGCTCCATTATCTTTGAACTCATTCAGCGGAGTTGCTTTATATAATACCAATGGTACAGGAGTATGGAGCTCTTCAGATACATTTATTCCTCCAACCAGTATTCAACAGATAGGGGCTAATGGAGTCCAGCTTCAATTTACTCCCGGTCCTTTGACTCTTATTCCAGGAACTGACCCTGGTAACAATAGTTTTATTATAGTTATCAAAGCAAATAGTACAGTCACTACAGGGGATACTATACAGGCTGAAATTCTTTCTTCTCTTTCTTCTCCATCTGGTAACCCTGGAATAATGTATGGGGAAGCAGGGGCTCCTGATTTGGGAGAAACAGATATGTATTTGCTTAATACAACAATGTATACATTTGGCCAGAGTTATACCAGTCCTCCTACTATTACTATTACACCTTCATCGCCATCTTATAATAATGGAACTGTTTTATTTGTCACTCCCCAGACATTATTTACAATTACAGCTGTTGACCCTCCTTTAGGGAATGGATATGCTCCAGGTATATCAAGTATAGGATATTCCTTAGGTACGGCAGGTCCGCCATGGACAACTTATAATAATCCTTTTAATGTTATATCAAGTACTACTATTTATGCCTACGCTATTAATAATGCAGGAAGTTCTGCGACTATAAGTCAACCAGTAGAAATTGATAGTACAATTCCATCTATTCCAACTATTTCATTAAGTCCTTCTACTCCATCAGGTAATAATGGATGGTATAAAGCGCCTGCACCAAAAGTAACAATTACTCCAGGAGCAGACAGTGGTGGCCCTGGAATAGGAGGAATATCATATAGTTTTAATGATGGGACCACATGGGATACATCTAATAGCCCTAATGTAATTACAATTCCTGTTTCTCAAGGGGCAAATATTAATATTGAAGCCTATGATTTTGATGAGGTGGATAATGCAAGTCCAACAGTTTCTTACTCAGGCAATCCTATTAAAGTAGACACAACTCCACCTGTGACAACCATAAATGTAAACTATGCTAATAGTACTTTTACCTTATCAGCCACTGATAACCTTTCAGGAGTTGCTTCCACTTCCTATTCTTTTAATAATCAAACCTGGACTACTTATCCAGGGAGTCCTGTATCTATTACATCATCTGATACTACAATCTATGCAATGTCAGTTGATGATGCAGGAAATACAGAAACTCCTGTGGAAGTATCTATTCAGAATAATTTATCTATCAGTGGAGTAGTTGATAATTATCAACACATTCCACAGGCAAATGTTAATATTTTACTTGTTGATAAAACAGCAGATGAAACCCAGATTGAGCAAACAAATTCTGTAGGTTCTTATACTTTTTCAGGATTATCTCAGGTAGGAATATATAATGTTATACCACTTGTTCCAAATTCAGTGCCGTTTTTCAAGGTGTATAATGGTCTTCAAACAAGTATGACCAATCAGAATTTTATACTTAGTGATGGATGGCAGAATATTGATTATGATCTTGGTAATTCAAGATATTATCCATTTACATCAACACAATCAATTTTAAATGGACCAACACTTGTTCCTGTAGATAACTTCTCTAATTCTGCTCCTCAGATGTTGACATCAGATATTGATAATAATGGAATTCCTGATTTACTGATGACTAATGGTACTTATCTATATGCTTATAAATATAATCCATCCACCCAATTTTATACAAGTGAACAATGGAGTCCGGTTTCAACATCATCTTCTCTTTCATTATGTGATAGTGCCACACTTGATACCAATATCCAAATATTCCTTTCTGGAACAGGTACCAATGTTGTTAATGTTTATAATAATCAGGGGAGTATGATTAATCAGGTTCAGGATTCTTCTGCTCCTTCTAATGCACAATGGCAGACAAGATTTGCAGCAGGCACTATGTTTTTTGCTGGTAGTAATGGTTCAACGGATTTTGACACAATGTATGTAACTGATTTTGCGCCTGCTGATACTGTTGTATGGGAAACCCAGCTGAATAGGCAGATTAACCCATCCAAAGTTGTTTTTGATGTGAGAAGTGATGGTAAAATATTGGCTCTTGTCGGAGGCCATTTTGATTCTCCTGATAATTGTCAGCTTACTGCTATTAATAGCCAGACAGGTCAAACAGTGTGGACAACTACATTTAATGGTGTATATGGTAAAATAACACCCTATGTTTCTGATATTTATGGGACTGGATTTGGAGAAATAATAGCTGTAAGAACTTCAACCTCTGTAAGTTCCGGCCCTCTTGTAATATATTTAATAAATCCAGCAAATGGACAGATACTTCATACATGGGAAAACGCTTCTTATACACCCTCTACCAATCAGAATATAAGTGCGTCTATTGCTGATGTTACCGGAAGTGGAAATAAAGATTTTATATTTACTGATGATAGCGGTAATCTATACGGTATTAATCTGGCAAATAATAACAATTTTGGCGCTCCTGTATTTACTCCCATGCAAAATATTGGAACACTCTGGGCAATTAGCGGATTTGCAGGAACTGGTAATGGTAATGACCTGATTGTTTCTTCCGGTGATACTATAGAGGTTTTGAATATTAATAATCTATCTACGCCTCTTTATGCATATACCTATAGTGCAGCTCCTGAAAATGTTATTGTTTCAAACTTTAATAATCAGGGAATCACAGATATAATTGCCAGTCTTTCAAATGGAACTACACAGATACTAAGTCCATTAACATCTGCGGATTTACCTGCAAATCCAACAAATTTAAGTGCAGCAGTTAATGGAACAAGTGTATATATGGTATGGGATTACCAGGGTAATATTAATATACCTTTTAGTGGTTTTAAAATTTATAGAACCACGACTCCAACTAATCCGGATTCTTATGCTCTTGTTGGAACAACCCCTTCAACTTCTTTTGTAGATAATCCTCCTCCAGGGGGAACATATACATATGAAGTTTATTCTTACAATATTTATGGACAGAGTCCTTGTGTAGACCCTTCTTCTTATACAGTATATGTACCTTCATCTACTTCACCTTCAAATAGTGGTGGCGGCGGAGGCGGGGGAACTCCTATTGAACCTTTGGCAATAGGATTATCTGTTATCTTACTTATTCTGAAAAAACGAAGAGTAAAGACTTAAAAATTATCACAGGTTTTTTTAAGCGCATCTATTATTTTTTCCACATCCATTTTTATCAGGACCTCTATTACAATGGTCTTTTCCAGAATATCCCTGCTTTTTTGAAATTTTTCCTTTGTTTGGACACTTTCAATGTTTGCAAAAAAATGCCAGTAATTTAATATCCCTGGAGTAATCCCATTTTCTTTCATTTTTTCTTTGAATTTTTCTGCCTTTTGTTTATCTGGTAAGAAAAATGTAAGAAATGTTCCTATTTCTCCATCTTCATCAAAATGTTTTCTGAATGTAATAAATTCATAATTCTTTAAAACATCCTTGATATCTTTTTTATTTTCTGTTTGTTTTTTTATTATATAATCCAGCTTTTTTAATTGTGCAATTCCCAGGGCTCCCTGAACTTCATTCATCCTGAAGTCAAAGCCCTTTCTTATTCTTTTTTCCACACCTCTTGGAACATTTTCAAGATGCGGATGTCCATGGTCATGGCAGGCATCTGCTTGTTTATATAGAATTTCATCATTAGTGGTTATCATTCCGCCCTCACCTGTTGTAAGAACCTTTACATAATCAAAACTAAAAGTCCCAAATTCTCCAAATGTCCCGACTTTTTTCCCTCTATATTCTGCCCCTGTTGCCTGACAGGCATCTTCAACAATAAACAGGTTATGTTTTTTAGATATATCTAAAATATTTTCCATATCACATGAAGAACCCATCATATGGACTGGTAAAATACATTTTGTTCTGGCATTTATTTTTTTATTTATATCTTCCGAAGAGATATTTAGACTTTCATCTATTTCACATAAAACAGGTTTATATCCTGACCATTCAATTGCTTCAATTGTTGCAACAAATGTAAAACACGGGGTAAGCACAATACTTCCTTTGGGTAGATTAAGACTTATAAGTGCGGTTTGAAGTGCGGCTGTCCCTGAAGAAACACCAACGGCATATTTTGAGCCGATATATTTGGAAAATTCATCTTCAAACTGTTTTACTTTAAATACGCCCTGTCTCTGGGTTTCAAACCCATATCTAAAAAGAATCCCTCTTTTAATAACCTCAGAAACCTCCTGTAGTTCTTCTTCTCCATATACTTCTCTGCCTGGCATTTTATTCCTCCTCTTTCATTTTCTTAAAATGAGATTTTCTTATTTCTTCAGATTCCATTTATTTAATATGCCCTGTTATATATGTTAATAATATCCTGTTTTGTAAATATTTTAGGATTATTTGCCAGTGGGACAGCAATTTTCATTGCTCCTTCAGTAATCTGTTCTATTGCCTCTTTAGGGATTTTTAATTCAGAGAGTTTTTCAGGAATTTTCAGATTTCTTTCAAATTTCTTTAATTCATCAATAAAAAGTTCAGGTTCACATTTTTTCCCCATAAGTTTTGTTCCTATTTTAGATAATTTTATTTCTATTTCAGGAATTTCTGCTTCTAAAACATAAGGAAGTAAAAGAGCATTTCCTGTTCCATGAGGTACACCAAAAAGACCTCCAAGCGGATAGGAAAGAGAATGTACAGCAGTAACCCCTGCATTAACAAGGCCAATACTTGCTATAAAACTGGCATAAAGCATATTCCCTCTTGCTTTTATATCATCAGGATTATTATAAGCAACAGGCAGATTTTTCCATATCATTTCCATTGCTTTTTCACAGATACTTTCAGTAAAAAAATTACTCTTGTTTGAGATATAACTTTCAATAGCATGGCAAAAGGCATCCATTCCTGTAAAAGCAGTTGGCCCTTTAGGCAGAGATAATGTAAGAGATGGGTCAAGTATTGCGCATTCAGGATAAAGGTATACACTATTAATTCCGCCTTTTGTTTTTTCTTTCTCTCTTATAAAAACAGCAGTAAATGTTGCCTCGCTTCCTGTTCCTGCTGTTGTTGGTATCATAATCTTAGATACACCTGGTTTTGGTACTTTTCCCAAACCCTGATAATCTTCAACTGTTCCATCATTTGTAATTAAAATTGATACAGCTTTTGCTACATCAAGACTGCTTCCTCCTCCAATTCCGCACACAATATCGCATCTTTCACTTTTGGCTAATTTTCCTGTATAGTTTCCTATGTCTGTTGTAGGTTCAGATGTTAGTTCATCATAAATAAGGTATTGTATATTTTCCTTATCCAGGATATTTTTTACTTGTTCCTTGATAGAAAAAAGGGATTTATCAATAACAATAAATGCTTTTGTCCCCTTAAGTTCTTTTATTTTTTTCCCAAGAATATTTATACTGCCCTCTCCAAAAGTAATTTCCGGAGTACAGATAAATTTAAAAGTTTTAATTTCCATTTATATTTTATTATTATAGCACATTTGTAATATCTATTATCAAGGTTTCTGAAAACTACACATAAAAATTCAAATAATATTACCAATACTCATAATTATCGTAAATCATACATTCATAGTGGGATATTTTTCTGTTTTGTTAGCTGGTTTTTAATTTTTTATCAAACAATATTCTTGATTTGTATCTCAATTATGCTACAATATAAATAAGAGGAAGGTGATAAAAATGGCAAAAACCGCTATGATAAGAGCAAGAACAAATGAAGAGATTAAAACCAAAGCAGAAAAGGTTTTACAACAGATAGGACTTAATTCGTCTGAGGCAATTAATATATTTTACAGACAAATTATATTAAATAACGGTCTACCTTTTCCTGTAAAAATACCCAATAAAACTACTTTGCAAACATTTAAAAAAACCGATGCAGGAAAAGAACTTAATAAATATAAAACATTAGATGATTTTATAAAGAAACTAAATGTTAAACCGTAAATTTAAGACCACAAAACAATTTGAAAAAGACTTTGTGATAATGCAGAAAAGAAAAAAAGAGATAAAAAAACTTTTGGATGTTATGGATATGTTAATAACTCACAAACCTCTTGACATAAAATATAAAAATCACCCTCTTGTAGGTAATTATCATGGTAGAATGGAATGTCATATAAAATCTGACTGGCTTCTTATTTATAAAATAGATGACGATACAGTGATTTTTGAAAGAACCGGAACACATTCCGATTTATTTGAATAAATAATATAAATGTCAAAATAATATATATCTGTCTGATAAAAAATATTATTTATAAAATAGGATAATTAATAAGGGGGAACATAGATGACAAAATTTAAATATATTTACGGACCTGTTAGTTCATGGAGGCTGGGAAGTTCTCTGGGAATTGACCTTCTTTCCGGAGAAAAAAAAATATGTTCATTTAATTGCATATACTGTCAATTAGGTAAAAAAATAATGCATTGTATAGATAGAAAAAATTATATTCCTGCCAAAAAAGTTTTAGAAGAATTAAAAAAATTACCCAATGTAGATATTGACTATTATACATTTTCAGGCAGAGGAGAACCTACACTTGCGGTAAATACAGGAAAAATTGCAAAATGGATAAAAGAAAATAAAAATGGAAAAACAGCACTTTTAACAAACAGTTCTACAATTTTAGATAGAAAGATATGGAAAGATATTCAGAACATAGATTTTATTGCTTTTAAAATAGATGCTTATTCTGAAGATGTTTTTAAAAAAATCAATAGACCCATCAAAGGCATAAAAATAGAAAATATACGAAATGCCCTTTTGGAATTCAGAAAAATATTTAAAGGGAAATTTACTGTTCAGATTATGGTTCTCAAAGAAAATCTTAAAGAGATGGAGGATATTAAAAATTTTTGTAAGATATTAAAACCTGATGAAATTCAATTAAATACACCTTTAAGGCCATCAGGAGTCCAACCCGTAAGTAAAAAGACAATGGAAAAAGTGAAGAAAATATTTAAAGGGCTTCCTGTTAGTTCTGTTTATGATATAAATAAAAAGAAAGTGGAACCAATAAGTACTAAAGATACAATGAAAAGAAGAGGTAAAAAAATATGAGTATAGCAGAAAATATAGAAAAAATTTTATCAGAAGTTCCAGAGGGAATAACAGTTGTAGCAGCAGCAAAAACAAGAACTATAGAAGAAATACAACAGGCTATTTCAGCAGGTATAAAAATTATTGGAGAAAATTATGTAAATGAAGCAATAGAAAAATTTAGAATATTTGGAAAAACTGTAGAGTGGCATCTGATTGGGCATCTTCAGACAAATAAAATCAAACAGGCAATTGATATTTTTGACATGATAGAAACACTGGATTCTTTGAAATTGGCAGATAAATTAAATAAAGAAATGGAAAAACTCAAGAGAAAAATGCCTGTTTTAATTGAAATAAATAGTGGACAGGAAGAAAATAAAAATGGAATTTTGCCAGAAGATATAGAGGAATTTATGGGAAAAATAAGTTGTTTTGAGTATGTTGAGGTTTTAGGTTTAATGACAATGGGTCCTGCTGTCAAAAATTTGGAAGACATTCGTCCGTTTTTTAGATTAACCAGAGAAATTTTGGAGAAAATATCCAGAAAGAATCCCCCCAATATAAAAATGAAATACCTTTCAATGGGAATGTCAGACACCTATAAAATAGCCATTGAAGAAGGAGCAAATATTATAAGAATTGGTTCTCTCATCTTTGGCCCAAGAAGGGAATGAGTAGTTTTAATTTCCCATGGGAGAGATGGCTGAGTGGACTAAAGCGGCCGCCTCGAAAGCGGCTGTACCCAAAAGGTACCGCAGGTTCGAATCCTGCTCTCTCCGTTTTGCAATCTTTCATAAGCAGAATTTTATCTCTCTATCCTTTTGAAATTTGACAGGATTTTATTACAATGTAAAATAATAGACTGACTGGTCAGTCATTTTATTGATTTGTATCAAAATAAAAACCTATTATGAATAAATTGAAAGGGAAATGTCAAAATAAAAAAGAGCAGATATTAAAAGAGGCGGCAAAAATTTTCAGTAAAAAAGGATACTGGAAAACAGATGTAGATAGTATTGCACAAAAACTTCAGCTGGGCAAAGGGACAATTTATAGATATTTTACAAGTAAGGAAGA
Organism: bacterium; assembly: GCA_021800535.1. Lineage (GTDB taxonomy): Bacteria > Ratteibacteria > UBA8468 > B48-G9 > DTJG01 > JAMDAS01. The sequence continues at coordinate 46,162 of JAJYYV010000008.1, forward strand.
TATTTTTATATCTCTTATTGATAGAATTCTTGACCAGTTAATTGATACTCTGAAAAAAGAAATCAGAAAAAATGATGATTTTTTTAAAAAAATAGATAGCTGGGTATATATATATTTAGAGTTTTTTGAGAAAAATTATATTTATTTTAATGTAATTACACAGGAAAATCCTGGATTAAAAACAAAAATATTCGGAAATTTCTGGAAAAAAGTATTTGATAAAGGAATTGATATTGAGAATGATTTCGAAATTGCCAAAAAAGAAGGAATAATAAAAGATATATCACCTAAGGAAGGTATGTTTATTCTGATAGGGATGATACATGGATTAACACATCATTGGTGGCTATCAAACAGGGAGTACTCTTTAAAAAATAAAAGTAAACTTATAAGTGAAACATTCTTGAAAGGAATAGAAAAAGATGGAGCAAAAAACAAAAGAACATACAAAATCTGATGTAGAAGAACCCAAGAATAATAAGATTTTAGGTTTTATCACTATAATATTACTTTTAATATTGATTATTGCAGGATATTTTTACTGGAAGATACACTATTTTGGAGTAGTTTCTTCAGATGATGCCTATATTAATTCACATCAAATAACAATAAGCACCAAAATATTAGGTCGTATAAATAAGCTAACTGTTGATGAAGGTTCAAAAATAAAAAAAGGACAGATCTTGGCAATACTCACCAGACATGAGATTGTGGCAAGTAAAAATCAAACAAGCGCTGCCCTTATGCAGGCAATAGCCAATTATAATTATGCAAAAAAGAATGTCCGACTTGCAGAAATAAACTATCAGAAAATAAAACAGGATTATGATAGAGATTTATATTTGGTTAAAGAGGATGTAATATCAGTACAAACATTTGATCATGAGAAAAAAGCATTTCAATCTGCTATAGAGGAAATAAAAGCGCAAAAAGCCAAAGTAGGGGTTGCTCTGGCTCAGATTACTGTTGCTAAAAAGAATATAAAAGTTGTAGACGCCCAATTATCCAATACTGTGATATATTCCCCGGTTAATGGTATTGTAGTAAAAAAATGGCAGATGCCTGGCAATGTAGTTACGCCAGGCACCCCTATCTTTACAGTTTATGATCTGCATAATATCTGGGTAACAGCCAATATTAAAGAAACAGATTTTACAAACATCAGGCTGGATGAAAAAGTAAAAATTTATGTAGATGCCTATCCTGATAAAGTATTTACAGGGAAGATTTTTGAGATAGGTTCTGCTGCTGCTGCTGTGTTTTCCCTTATACCACCTAATAATGCTGCGGGAAATTTTATAAAACTGACTCAGCGGATTCCAATCAAAATTTCAATCGACCATCTTTCTTCTATTCAGAAAACAACTCCTTTACTTCCTGATATGTCTGTAGAAGTTAAAATAGAAACGAGGTAAGTATGGCTAAAAAATTACCATATCATAATATAAAAAGAGCTCTTGCCAATCAATTTCCCTCACTTGATTATGAACATCCAAAATATCGCTGGTGGGTGCTTTGGAATGTTATGATAGGGACATTTATGGCTGTGTTGGATGCAACAATTGTAAATGTTGCATTACCTAATTTAATGGGACAATTTGGTACAACCCTTGACCAAATCCAGTGGGTAATGACAGCATATCTTCTTACATTTGGAGTTATGCTTCCTGCCTCAGGATGGCTTGCAGATAATTTTGGATATAAAAAAATGTATTTCCTTGGTATGCTGCTTTTTACCCTGGGGTCATTTCTTTGTAGTGTCTCATGGAGTGAGAATGTTCTTATTGCTTTTAGGGTAATACAAGGAATTGGCGGGGGCTTGATAATGCCTGTTGGTATGGCAATTGTTATGAGAGAATTTCCTATAGAAAAAAGGGGATTAGCTCTTGGGTTATGGGGAATAGCAGCAGCGACCTCAATATCTTTTGGTCCTTATTTAGGAGGATTTTTAATAGATAAGGTAAGATGGCAGGCGATATTTGATATTAATGTCCCCATAGGTATTTTTGGAATGCTTACAACTCTTGTTATACAAAGAGAATATATATCCCAGCATAAAAAGGCTTTTGATTTAATAGGATTTATTACTATGTCTATTTTTTTATTGGCACTTCTTGTTGCTCTTGCTGAAGGAACGGCCGAGTGGAATACCGGAGGGTGGCATTCCAGGTTTATACTTTCATGTTTTGCGATTTCTTTCTTATTCTTTGTTTTGTTTTTGATAAATGAGATGGTGGTTAATAAAGCCCACCCATTTGTTAAATTAAATTTGATGAAAGATTTTAATTTTACAATGGCAAATTTTGTTCTTTTTATTTTTGGAGTTGGAATATTTGGAAGCACCTTTATATTGCCTCTTTATTTAGAAAATTCTATGGGTTATACTCCGCTAGAAGCAGGGACAGTCTTTTTATTCCCGGGAATAGTTCAAGGGGTAGCCTCTGCTATATCAGGATTTTTATCAGATAAATGGAATCCAAAGATTCTCTCTTTTATAGGAATGGTAATTTTGGGATATAGCCTATATCTTAATCATTATTTATATCTTTATTCCTCTTACAGTCAAATAATAATGCCTTTATATCTTAGAGGTCTGGGAATGGGACTGCTATTTACTCCATTATCCAAGATAGCTCTTTCAAATATTACAGCTGACCAGACTGCACAAGCTTCAGGTTTATATAATGTTATAAGACAGATTGGGGGAAGTTTTGGGGTGGCTATATTTATTACAATTTTAACAAATAAACAAATTCTTCATACCTCTTTATATGGACAATCTGTTATAAATTCACCTGTTTTTGATAAAACCAAGTCAGTAGTTCAATACTTTGTTCAACAACATGCAGGAGGTCCTACTCATAATATAATGAATCAAACACTTGCTTTACTTGGAACCTATATAAGTAATACAGCATTTGTTTCATCAGTTGAGGATGCTTTTCTTATTTCAGCAATTTTGACATTCATAGCACTGATTCCTATTATATTTTTAAGAATTTCCCATAAAAAAGCTTCTTCAAGCCATACCTCTTTAGAATAAGATATTTTTTACTTGTAAAAATTATAAAATCTTATATACTATATAAAATAAACAATAAAATGTATATAGCAGACTTTCATATTCATTCAAAGTATAGCAGGGCAACAAGCAGAAATATGGAAATTGATTCTCTTTCCCTGTGGGCAAAAAACAAAGGGGTTTCACTTCTCGGAACAGGGGATATAACCCATCCCTTATGGTTTGCAGAATTAAGATCCAAGATTAAAGAAACTGATAAATATGGGATTTATAAGTACAATGATATTGATTTTATCCTGACAGGAGAAGTGAACAATATTTATCCTAAACATGGATTTACAAGAAAAATCCACAACATACTTTTTTTTTCTACACTGGCAAAGGCTGAAAAATTTAATAAGTCCATTGGTAAGTATGCTGAACTTTTAAGTGATGGCAGGCCTATTCTTCAGATTGACTCAAAGATTCTTGTAAAAATGGTAAAGGATGCGGATGAATATGGGTTTGTTGTCCCGGCACATATCTGGACACCCCATTTTTCTCTTTTTGGCGCAAATTCAGGATTTGATAGTATTGAAGAATGCTTTGAAGAAGAAATAAACAATGTATTAGGTCTTGAAACCGGATTAAGTAGTGATCCGCCAATGAACTGGAAGCTTTCACAGATAGATAAATTTACCCTTATTTCCAATTCTGATGCTCATTCTCCGCAAAAGATTGCAAGGGAGGCGAATGTATTTTTTTCATCTTTTGACTTCAATGAATTAAAAGAAATTCTTAAAACTCAGGATAAAAAGAAATTCCTTTTCACTATTGAATATTTTCCGGAAGAAGGCAAATATCATTATGACGGCCATCGTTTTTGCAAGATATGCCTTTCTCCTGAGGAAACCATAAAAAATAATTATATATGTCCTGTATGTAAGAAAAAGATTACTGTAGGTGTTCTACACAGAGTTATAAAATTGGCTGACAGGGATGAAAATAATGTAAAGGCTAAAAAAATCCCATTTAAGCACCTTGTACCTCTGGACCAGATAATAGCTTTTGTATATAAAAAGGATGTTAATTCAGTATTTGTTCAGAATATTTATTCCCAGACTATTCAAAAACTTGGTCCTGAGATGCATATATTACTTGAACTATCAGAAAAAGAAATCTTTCAAAATCTTTCTGAAGAACTTGCCAATGGAATAAAAATGGTAAAAGAAGGAAAAGTTTTTGTAAGCCCTGGTTACGATGGAGAATTTGGTAAAATTGAAATCAGATATGACATACCTAAAGATCCGGTCCAGCAGACCCTTTTTTAATTTTTTTTACAGAAAAATTTTTGTATTTTATGGCAAAACATTTTTATGGGCCTGCTGGAGAATAGTTTTTTTACCATTTTCACTTGTTTATCTTATTTTTATCTATCTTAAAAAAATCTTTAAATCATATAAAATTTTTAAACCCCAGATTATCTCAGTTGGAAATATTGAACTTGGAGGAACAGGTAAAACACCTCTGATAATTTTTTTAACTAATTCTCTTAAAACAAGGTTTCGGTCTATTGTTGTTGTAAGTTATGGAGAAAAAATCAAGGATGAGCCAATTCTTTTATCAGAAAATCTTCCAGGTATAAAAATATTTTCAGGGAAAAACAAGAGAAAAATTATTGAAACTATAGATGAAAAATATAATCCTGATTTGATACTAATAGATGATGGTTTTAACTATTTTGATATAAAAAAAACAGATATAGTTATTCTTGACCCTTTTTTACACTTTGACCTTGTTTTGCCTGCTGGTTTGAAAAGATTACCATATGCTTTTTTAAAATATTCAGATACAATAGTTATAAACCATAGTGAATTTTTAAATGAAGAACAAAAAGAAAAAATCAGAGAGAAATATAGCAGGTACAAAAAACCTGTTTATTTTTCAAGGTATAACCTGGTGAATTTTATAGATGTAAAAAATTCTGTCCATCCTCTTTCAATAATCAAAAATAAAAACATACTTCTGTTTTGTGGGCTTGGCAAACCCTGGTATTTCTTAAAAAATGTTAAAAGTCTTAAGCCCGGACATATATTTTTTACCTTTTATCCAGACCATTTCAATTATACAGAATTTGACATACAACAGTTGGAAATAATAATAAAAGAAAAAAATATTGACATTGCAATTACCACAGAAAAAGACCTTATAAAAATAAAAAAGTTTTCAGTTTCTTTTTCTGTTTACGCCCTCAATATTCAGATATCTTTTGAAAAAGAATTTGAAGTGTTCCACAAAAAAATTTGACAAAAAAAATAGTAGCGTTATATTATATATTTAGAAGGTGTATATATACTGATATGAACACTATAGAAATCAATAAAATAGACAGGAAAAATCCTGTTCCGATGTATGTTCAGATAAAACAGATTATCAAGAGTCAGATTGCAGAAGGAATTTTAAAACCTGGTTCTTTGTTAGATTCAGAAAGGAAACTCTGCAAGATATATAATGTTAGCCATATCACAGTCCGGCAAGCCCTTGTTGAATTAACAAAAGAGAAATTATTATTCAGGGTGCCCGGTAAAGGTACTTTTGTAAGTAATCATAGAGAAACTGCTTTATTAACTAAAAATATTATTGGGTTAATTATTCCAGACCATTCCATGAACCTTCCTTCTTCTTTTATTCCAGATCTTATTCTTGGAATTAAGGATGTAATAAGTAAAAGATACTCTCTTGTTTTATACAATGACTCTGAAATAGACTATCTTACTTCAGAAGAAATTAACGGGATAATACTTACCAATCCACAATCTAATGATATAAAAATAATCTTACTTAAAAAAAGAGAGATTCCATTGGTAGTTATAGGCAGGACGGAAGAGAAAAATATTTATTATGTTGATAATGATAATATTTTGATTGGCTGGACACTAACATCCTATTTATTGAAATTAGGACATAAAAGAATTGGATTTATAAATGGTCCGGAGAATTTGACTGTAAGTCAGGATAGGCTTATAGGGTATAAAAAAGCTTTGAAAGAAAAAAAAATCAGTATAGATAATAGTATTATAAGATATGGAAATTTTTCTGAAGAAGATGGATATAATAATGCAAGACATATTATTAATGAAAAAATAACAGGCATAATTTGTGGTGATGATCTTATTGCGATGGGGGTATTAAAAGCAGTAAAACAGGCAGGACTAAAAATTCCTGAAGATGTTTCTATATGTGGTTGTAATAATTCAATATTTACCCAACATTCACATCCAACCCTGACAACAATCAATGTTTTTCCACGGGAAATAGGACATATTTCAGCAGAAAATCTAATAAAAATTATGAAAGGGGAAAGTACAGAAGAAAAAACACTTATAGAAGGTAAATTAATAATTAGAAATTCCACAGGGCCAGTAAAAAAAATCTTAGAAAGGGGGTGAAAAAATATGAGAGAAAAAATAATAGAATATATAAATAAAAATACTGAAAAGGAGGGAAAGACAATGTTGAGCAAAGCGAAATCCGCCAATCCGTCAGTCCGCCAATCTTTAAGGTGGATTTATGATGGAAATAGAAAAAAAGGTTTTACCCTCATAGAGCTATTAGTTGTAATAGCAATCATTGCTATACTTGCGGCAATGTTGCTCCCAGCGTTGGCACGGGCAAGGGAGGAGGCAAGAAGAGCCGTAGGTATGTCAAATCTTCATCAAATTGGACTTGCATTACACATGTATGATATGGATTATAGAGAATTTTTCCCGGATAATCAAAATATGCCCGGTGATACATGGACAATTCAAAGTTTAGCTCTTCTTTATCCACATTATATTTCAAACTTAAATGTATTTGTTGATCCTGATGATGTTTTACATAACACTGCAGATGCAACTTATACACCTGGAAACGATACTATTTTTATGAATTCTGCTGCTCCTACAACCCCTACAAATTATCTTTCATCTAGAGATGGCTCCAACCCGCCCTATGTTGGGGAATCATATGCATACGCTTATGGTGGGGGTAATCCTGGTTGGGGAGAACCTTATCCTGTTGCTCTTAGTGAACTAACAAATCCAGATACTGTTATAGTATGTGATAAAGCATATTATCCTCCTTTTTGTGGTATTGGCGGTGCTAGTGGATGGCTTGCAGCTGGTTCGCTATGGCAAATACAGAATTTACAGTATGCAAATCAATATAGTGCCAATCATGGAAATGAGGGTATAAATGCTCTTTTTATAGGTGGATGGGTAAAATGGATTCCTACAACACATATAAATAACTCAACTTTTCCAAATGCAAGTAATTCTGGAACATGGGCTAATCCGAATTATTGGGATGCTGGAGTTTTGTGGAACCCATAAACAAAAATTAAATAAATAGGGAAAAAAACTAATTTATTCCCCTACTTATGGATATAATTTATAATTTTACTTGTTTGAACAAAAACATCATAATTGGTCAAATGAAAGCAAGTATTTTGTTAAAAAAATTTAATTTAAGAGAGGAGGGAAATAAGATGAGAACAAAATTAATAAAAAGAAACACAGGAACCGGCTTTACCTTAATCGAGCTCTTGGTTGTTATAGCAATCATTGCCATATTAGCGGCAATGTTGTTACCAGCGCTGGCACGAGCAAGGGAGGATGCAAGAAGAGCTATAGGTTTATCAAATCTTAAACAGATTGGACTTGCATTGCATATGTATGCTCAGGATTATAGAGAATTGTTCCCATATAATCAAAATATGCCCGGTGATACATGGACAATTCAAAGTTTAGCTCTTCTTTACCCACATTATATCTCAGACTTAAAGGTATTTGTTGACCCTGATGATCTTGAAGGTTATTCTGCCAATGCGGATCCAGGTAATGGAGGTGGTGTGGGACCTCAGGATACTATTTTTATGAATCCCGCTGCTCCGACAACTCCAACTAATTATCTTGCAAATAATAATAACGGACATGCTCCGCCAACTCCTCCATATGTTGGATGCTCATATGCATATGCTTACAGTGGAAGTTATGGGGGGGTTTATCCTACTCCTGTTGCTCTTAGCGAAGAAACAAATCCTGATACTGTCATATTGTGTGATAAAGCATTGAATCCTGGTTATCTGGGCGGGTGGACGGTTTATGGTAGCACATGGCAACTACAAAATTTACAAAATGCCACTCAGTATAGTGCCAATCATGGAAATGCTGGTGTAAATGTGCTTTATATCGGTGGTTGGGCAAAATGGATACCTACAACACATATAAGTACTACAAATTTTCCAAATGCAAATTATTCTGGAACTTGGGCAAATCCGAGTTATTGGAATTTTGGAATTATGTGGAATCCATAAACAAAAATTACATAAGTAGGGGAAAAAAACTGCTTTATTCCCCTACTTATGTATATAATTTACTTGCTTGAACAAAAACATCATAATTGGTTAAACAGAAGCAAATATCTTGTTTAAAAAATTTAATTTAAGAGGGCGGGGAATAAGATGAGAACAAAATTAATAAAAAGAAACACAGGAACCGGCTTTACCTTAATCGAGCTCTTGGTTGTCATAGCAATCATTGCTATACTTGCGGCAATGTTGCTACCAGCATTGGCAAAAGCAAGAGAACAAGCGAGAAAAGCAGTGGATATGTCGAATCTAAATCAAATTGGACTTGCATTACATATGTATGCTCAGGATTATAATGAATGGTTCCCTGTTTCTAATAATGCTAACACAGGGGCTGATAATAACAATTATTTCTACTTCAATGCTGTTGTTTCTTTAAGTCTTCTCTATCCTGAATACATTTCAGATGTAAAAGTGTTCATTTCCCCAAATGATCAATATCATTTTACTGAGCCAGCCTCAAGTATTGCACAAGGTTTTAGTCCTCCTTGGACAGCATCTCTTGCTTATAATCCTGCTTGGGGAGTAAACCCATCAAATGGAATACAGGAAGGACTTTCTTATGGATATGCTATAGGGTGTAACGAACTAATAAATCCAGATACTGTTATTGTAGTAGATAGAGCGGCGGGTCCTAATAGTAATTGTGTATGGGATTCTAATTATTCCTATGATGGTGGAAATCAATCTGTTCCAAGTCCTTATACTAATACATTTGCTCCTTTAAATCCTGCCAATGCAAATACTGTTGCAGTAAATTATTGGCCAAAATCTTCTACAGAATGTATTTTCCCAGATGGAACAAATGTATTGTATATACAGGGGGCCGTAAAATTTATTCCAACATCGCATTTATCTACTAAAAATTTTCCTAATTATTTAAATGTATATATTCCTGGTTGGGCTGGTGGGAACATAGAAAATGATGTTGGTGTAGTAACAAATCCATAAAAAAGAAACTAATTACAGAAACATTATATGATAACAAAATTATAGAGTGTTTCTGTAGCGGAGATTAATGATGAAAGACATAAAGAATTTTAAAAATCTGATAATATATATAATTTATGTATTAATAATTAGTTTATCAATAAAAATTAATTATGTTTTTCCTGCCGTAAATCTCACTTCATATATTATGCCTTATATAAAAGAAAAAGTCGTAACGATTGAGAATATGAAAAATTTTCCAACCAATTGGAAGTTAACTACAGGTGTTATAGCCGAGGAAAAACAGAATTTTGGATTAAATGGTTCAGGATATACGCTTAAGATTAATTATAATTTTAAAACTGCTAGAGAAAAGCAGATAAATTTTTATTATTATTTGCCTAAAAATCATTTTATAGGGGAAACATTGATGTTTTGGTTAAAAGGAGATGATTCTTTAAACACCCTTCATGTAGCATGTTTTTATAGAAAACATTGGGTTGATCTTACCTCAGGTTATCAATCTTCTTTTCCAATCTTACTTAAAAAGGGATGGCAACACATTGAAATACCTGCTTCTAATCCATTATATCGTTTTTACGATGATGTTACTACTTTTAGGTTTACAATTATTAAACAAGGAAATAAAAAATCAGGAAGTTTTATTCTTGGAGATTTAAAATTTACAAAACCTTTATCAGTAGTAAATGTAAATTTCTCCAACCAAATGTGGAAAAATAAAAAAATTATATCTCCTGCTTTTGACACATGGGGAAGCCCTCCTCCTTCAGAATTTAAAATTGGTAAAAAAATAGGTATAAATATATCTATAGTTGATGTTATTTCTCTTAATGATAAATGTTCTCCAAGCCCTTTACAATTAGAATCAGGAATGAAGGAAGTTATTTCAGCCGATAAAGCTGGCATCTTAGGAGGAATTGATATTGGAGGTGTTGGTGCTTCATCAAAATTTTTAAGAAAACATTCCGGTTGGCTTATGAAAGATGAAAAAGGACAACTTTCATATTTGTCAGTGGCTGATGGATTTCCTTTATCCCCTTGGAATCCTAAAGTACGTGAAATATTAAAAGAATACATTATTAGAGCGTTAAATTTTTATAAAAAAAAGGGGAATTTAAAATATATTAAGGTAGTAAAAATTGCACCAGGAACAGAAAGTGAAGTTTCCTATGAATGGGACCATGTCTGGGCTTTTGATAGATATGCTATTAAATCATACCATAGGTATTTAAAATATATGTATAATAATAAAATAAAGAATTTAAATAATGATTGGGGAACTAATTATGTAGATTTCAATCAAATCCTTCCTCCACATTCTTGGTATCCAGATAGACGCCATTGGGTATTTTATAATTTTTATCGTTGGTCAATGTTAAAGTGGTGTGTAAGACTGGCTGATGATGTAAGGATAGTTTACAAACCTAAATATTGGCTATGGCTTACCCATAGTGTTCCTTCTTATCCCTGGCGCTTTCATTCTGCCAGGGACCCATTATTTTATGGAGAAAATTTAGCAAGACTTGGAATAATAAATTATGCTCACTTAGTTTCTGGTTGGCAGACAAAAGATGATATAGGATATGTAAAAAAATTAGAAATTATACCTATTGCTGAGATGGATGTAGTACCAACAATATCCGTACAAAAAGCAACATTTAAAGAGGCCCAAAAACAAGGTTTTGATGGTGTTTTTATAGGAGTTATGGAAGTAGAAGTAAATCCATTAAAAGAAAAACCTACAAAATTAGGAAAAATTACAGAACAATTGATAAAAAAATTTTCAAATAAATAGAATAATTTAAGAAAGAAAATGAGAGTACTATTATGTTAAAAAAAATTATATCGAAAAATTTGTTAATTCTCTTGGGTATGTTGATAACAATATTTACGATTCCAGGTTTAGCATCAGACTTACACTTACTCTGGAAGATAGATATCTCTTCTTTGCTTAAAACACCAGGGATAATTGTACGGGCAAAACCAGCTGTTTCTGAAAATAAGGTATTTATAGCAACACAGAAAGGTTATTCCAATGAAAATTACCAATGGGTGATATCCGTTCAATCTTCAAATGGAAAATTACTCTGGAAGAGAAAAATACCTGGTTGGGGGGCGTATAACCAGGCAGTAGTAGCAAAAGATGGAGAAGTTTTTGTGGGTTGGTCTAATGAAAATAGAGGTAGTGTTTATGCATTAAATCAGAATAACGGGAAAATTATCTGGTCTTATAATCTAAAGAAAGGAGATGGTTGGGCAGGGGCGCCTTTAGAAGCAGATGGAAAAGTATTTTTTACTGCTATGTCTACGGGTCGTGCTTATGCTCTTTCAGCAAAAAATGGAAATCTCTTATGGAAAACGACTGGTTTAGGAGGTTTTGGAGGAGGAAAACCAGTTTTAATTAATATAAAAAAAGGTAAACAGGAATTAATAGTTTCCATTTCCGGGGGGAATTACACAGCCTTAAATCCTACAAATGGAAAAGAGCTCTGGAAAACAGGTTCAGGATATTGGGCAGTAGAACCTGTTGTAGTAGGTAAAAGCAAAGGAAAACAAAGTATTTTTCAATTAAGTCAAAATATTAATGCTGGAGCAGGTCAGGCTGATTTAAGGTGCTTGAATATATCAACAGGCAATATACTTTGGGATACAGGAAATTTTTCAAATGGTAAAGGAAACATGACTACATTTGCTGTATATGGTGCAGGAAAGATATTTTTTGGAACTAATGGATATAACCCTAAAATCCAAACTGTAACAGGTAAAAGTATATATGCCTATAATGCCAATACCGGCAAAATAGTTTGGCAAAGAAAACTTGATAGTGGAGTAATAACCACACCCACATTAACACCTTCAGGAAATATTTTAGTTAGGACCAGTAATTTTATTTATCTTCTTTCAGGGAAAAACGGAAGTGTATTATCCCGTCAATATCTTCCAGGAGGTATATATCTCCCTGATCCGCCGGCCAGTATTGCTCTTTTTCAGAAAAAAGATATTGCAATTTTAACAGGTGGGGATAATTTTATTTATGCTTTTTCATTTACAAATAATTCAATAGCATCAAAAAATGAAAGTATCTCCATAGCCAGTATAGGAGACTTTTATCCATGGATAGGGAATAGATATATAGACCCGATATATAAGAAAAAACTAAATAAACAAGGGTATCAGATAGGACATTTGGAATATAGTGATGTAACAATAAATAAATTAAATCCATACAATCTTTGTGTTCTGCAATGGGCACCAAATGAAGGGCAAATAGGACATACTAAAATCTATGAAGAAAAAATCCCAATTTTTGAGAAATATGTTCGTGATGGAGGAGGACTTTTAATAACCTGTGAACCTGGGTATGGAGCATATAAAAATATAAATAAACTATTAAAAATATTTGGGGCGCAGATTATTCCAGAAAGCATAATAGACCCAAAAAATGATTTCAGACAGAATAATTATTTGCGATGGTGGTTTGGGAGAACAACAAATCTAAATTCTAAAAATCCAATAAGTAAAGGAATAAGAAGTTTTATTTATCCATTAGGGTATGCACCAGATGGAGGAGAAGCGA
>JAJYYV010000034.1 GCA_021800535.1 bacterium
AGAATAAATCAGTCTATGTGTTGGAAGTATAAGAAGATTTTTTGAAAGTAGATTGGTAAAATAAACAAGAATATTTTCTGGAACAGAATCCTGGTTCTTTAAGTATGCTTCTAAAGAAGCAGAAAACCTATGATGTCCATCAGCAATATATAATAAATTATTTTTAATTTTATCTAAAAGCGGGGAAAAAAGTTCTTTGTTTTTTATTCTCCCAAATGAATTTTTTATATTTTCAAATTCTGTATTTTGAAAAGAATTTTTTTCTTCTACTATTATTTTATCAAGTAAGTATTCTCCGTCTTCATAAAGAAGAAAAATAGGTTCAAAATTTGTTTTTGCAGTTTCAAGAAGTTTTTTTCTGTCTTCGGAATATTTTTTGATTATATGTTCATGTCTTACAACATTTTTAACATCTTTTAAACTTAAAATACCAAAAAACCCGATTCTTTCAATTTTTTCATTTTTATATAAAAAATTTTGTCGTAGAAAATAAAAATTTTCAGATTCATCCTGTAAAATAATTTTTTTTTCAATCCATGTATTAAAAGTATTTTTTACTCTTTGGTAATAATTTTCGTTTTCATTGGAATAGGGTAATAAAAGATTTGTTATATTAAATTCAGAAGTTCTTACTAATTTTTCTCTATAATCAGAATCAATTATATCATAGGGTGGGGATACTAAATTATCTAAATTCCCTGCATTTTGTTGATTATAAAAATATCCTTTAAAAGGTTTTATTTCTGCCATTTGTTTGTTTTTTTATTGACAGCATCTTTATTATACATATATAATTTTACTATAATATTTTATTTGGCTAATAAAAAATTATAACATAAATATTGGTTTCTATCTATATCAAATCTATAGAAGGAGAAAAATTGAAATATTCAATAGGTATTGATTTTGGGACAGCATCTGTAAGAGGTGTTTTGATAGAAATTGAAACAGGTTATGAACTTATAACCAGAGTGGAAAATTATCCTTCAGGTATAGAAGGAGTTCTTATTGATGAAAATAATCCCTATCTTGCCCGACAAAATCCGCTTGATTATCATATAAGTCTTGAAAAAGTTTTAAAACATATATCTCTATCAGCAAAAAAAAAGAAAATAAAACTTCAGGATATAATTGGTATTGGAGTAGATACAACAGGAAGTACTCCTATTCCTGTAGATAAAAATATTATTCCACTTTCTTTTCATAAGGAATTTAAAAATAATAAAAATGCAATGGCATGGTTGTGGAAAGACCATACTTCCAAAGATGAAGCAGAAGAAATTACAGAATTAGCCAGGGAAAAAAGGCCGCAATATCTTTTAAAAATTGGAGGTGTTTACTCGTCTGAATGGTTTTTTTCAAAAATTCTTCATCTATCCAGAGTAGATAAAAAAGTTTTTAATGCTGCTGCAGGTTTTGTAGAACTTTGTGATTATATCCCGGCAATTTTAGCAGGGAAGAAAACGCCAAAAGAAATTTTACGCTCTATTTGTGCTGCCGGACATAAGGCAATGTATAATGAAATATGGGGTGGACTTCCTGATGATGAATTTTTAACATCATTGAGCCAGGATTTTGCAGGGCTTAGAGAAAAATTGTATTTTAAAGCATATCCTGCAGGAGTTTGTGAAGGATATCTTTGTAAAGAATGGGCAGAAAAAACTTTTTTACCAGAAGGTGTTCCTATAAGTGTAGGAGCATTTGATGCTCATATTGGTGCTGTAGGAGCAGGAATAGCAGAAAATACTCTTGTGAAAATAATGGGGACATCCACTTGTGATATGATGATTTTTCCAGGGAATAAAAAAATTTCTGATATACCGGGACTTTGTGGGATTGTTCCTGATTCTATAGTGCCGGGATATTTTGGTTTGGAAGCTGGACAGTCTGCAGTAGGAGATATTTTTTATTGGTTTTTAAAAACATTTTTACCACAAACGCGCTCTATAAAAGACCCTTATCAATATTATTCTAAACTTGCAGAAAAAATTTATCCCGGTCAAACCGGTCTTCTTGCCCTTGACTGGCATAATGGAAATAGAACAGTTCTTATAGACCAAAAACTTACAGGACTTATTATTGGTTTAACATTAAACACAAAACCGCAGGATATTTATAGAGCCCTCATTGAAGCAACAGGATTTGGAGCCAGAGTGATTATTGAAAGATTCCAGGAGTATGGAATAAAAGTAAAAAATATTATTGCAACCGGTGGACTTCCGGAAAAAAATCCTCTTTTAATGCAAATATATGCTGATATTACCGGAAGAGAATTTAGGATATCTACATCTTCTCAAACATGTGCAGTTGGTGCTGCAATATTTGGAGCAATTGCCGGAAAAGAAAAAAGTGGTTTTTCAAGAGTTGAACAATTGCAAAAAAAAATATGCAGGTTTAAAGATATAGTTTATAGACCTATTCCCAGAAATAAAAATATCTATGATAAAATTTATTTGTTATATAAAAATCTTCATGATTCGTTTGGAACAACTACATATAATAAAAATCTTTATAATGTTATGAAAGAACTTTTGAAAATAAAGGAGATGTATGGGTGATTTAAAAAAGTCTGTTTATGAGGCAAATATTTCTTTATGGAAAAACAAACTTGTTTATGGAACCCAGGGAAATGTTAGTGGATTTGACAGGGACAGAAAAATTATATTTATTAAACCCAGCGGTATTCCTTATGAAAATCTAAAAAAGGAAATGATTGTTTCTGTTGATTTAGAAGGAAAAGTAATAAAAAGCAAATCTAATCCTTCTGTAGATACAATTCATCATTTATTTCTTTATAAGAATATTCCGGATATTGGCGGTGTATGCCATACACATTCTAAATTTATTACAGTCTTTTCTATTATCAAAATAGATATTCCTGTTTTAACTACAGCCCATGCAGATATTTTTGGAAAAAAGATTCCTGTTTCTGAATATGTGGATAATTCCCAGGATAATATAGGAAAAACTTTTATTAAGCAATACAATAAAACAAAGTGTCCTGTGGTAATACTTGGCAATCATGGACTTTTTTCTATAGGTAAGAATCCTGAAGAGTCAGCTTTTTATGCAATGATGGCAGAATATTGTGCAGAAACTTCTTTTTATGCGATGATTTTAGGAAAAATTTTCAATAAAGAAATTTTGCCAATAGAAGATTCAGAAATAAAAAAATGGTTTGATAGATATCATTCAGAAAGATATGGACAAACTAAATAATAGAGAGGTGATAAATAAAAATGGAAGATATAAAATATTATGAATTCAAAAAAATGGATTTAAGAGTTGGGAAAATATTGGAAGTGGAAGACCATTCTGAAGCAGATAAACTTTATCTGGTCACTGTAGATATAGGAGAGGAAAAAAGAAAATTTGTTGCAGGAATAAAGCCATACTATTCCAGAGAAGAACTAATAGGAAAATTATGTGTTGTTATTATTAATCTTGAACCTAAAAATATAAGAGGAATTGAAAGTCATGGTATGATTTTAGCGGCGTTATCAACAGATAGTTTTGGTATATTAACTCTTGATAGACCTGTTTCTCCAGGAACAAAAATATCATAAAAATAATGAAGGATTAAATTTATGAATAATGAAAAAATAAATCAGATAAGAGAAAAAATAGACCGGATAGATAAAGAATTTTTAAAATTATTAAATGAAAGGGTTTTACTTATAGAACAAATAGCAGAGATAAAAAAATCTTCAAAATTATCATACTATGACCCTGCCCGGGAAAAAATTATTATAGAAAGATTGAAAAAAATAAATACAGGTCCATTAAAAAGTGAAGATTTGGAAGAAATTATTTATACTATTATAAAGGTTTGCAGAAATCTTGAAAAACCTATAAAGGTTGCTTATTTAGGCCCTGAAGGAACATTTTCTCATCTGGCAGCACTTGAAACATTTGGCAAAAAAGCAGAAATTTTACCAACCAGAAATATTGAAGAGGTTTTTAACCTTGTTGAAAAAAAAATTGTGGATTATGGAATTGTTCCAATAGAAAATTCCATAGAAGGAATAGTTACGCATACAATAGATATGTTTATTGAGAGTGATTTGAAAATTATTGCAGAAAATCTTTTACGGGTACATCTTTATTTGCTTTCAAATGAAAAAAATATAAAAAATATAAAAAAAATTTATTCTCTTTCCCAACCACTTGCACAATGTAAACTATATATTGAAGAAAATTTTCCTGATGTTGAAATCATAGAAACTGAAAGTACCAGTGCCGCAGCAAAAAAAGTAAGACAGATTAAAAATTCAGCAGCAATAGCTTCAAGTGTAGCCGCAGAATTGTATGACTTAAATATATTAGCGGAAAAAATAGAGGATAATCCGCATAATTTTACAAGATTTTTGGTGATTAGTACAGAATTTGGCAAAGAAACAGGAAATGATAAAACATCCATTCTATTTACTATTAAGGATAAAATAGGTGCTCTTCATGATATACTTGTACCATTTAAAAAATATAATATAAATCTGACAAAGATTGAATCCAGACCAACAAAGAAAAAGCCATGGGAGTACATATTTTTTGTTGATTTTGAGGGATATTTTACACAGCAGGATGTTCAAAATACTTTAAAAGAACTTGAAGAAAATGCTATTTTTATAAAAATTCTTGGTTCATACCCAAAGATATAGACTAAGATTTATAAATTTATATTATGGAAAAATATATTAAAATTTTTAAGGCATTATCAAATAAAACAAGACTACGGATTTTTCATCTATTAATTATAGCCAAAAAGGAACTTTGTATATGTGAAATAATGGATAGTCTTGATATTGCCCAGTATAATGTTTCTAAACAGATGAGAATCTTAAAGATTGCAGGTATTGTAAAAGAAAGAAAAGAAGGGAAATTTGTTTTTTATTCAATTGTATCAGAAAATGATATAATATTTAAAAATATAATAAAAACAATATTTCAAATGCCGGAAAAATTTTTTAAAAAAGATATAGAATTATTGAAAAAAAGGCTTTCTTTACGGATTAAAGGAGTATGTGTTATTGGTGTGAAAAAAAATTTTTGACATTTAATATAAAAAGTTTATAATTAAAAAAATAAATACTTAACCTTAATAAGAGGAGGAAAATTATGAGAAAACAAATATTTTTATGGATAGGATTGGTTGGATTTTTAAGTGTTTTAAGTATTGGTCTTACTGCCTGTTGTAGGGTTGTAAAAAAACCTGTTGCAAAAAGTGTTCCAGTAACAACTCAAAAACCAGTTTCATCTACAGTTCCTTCTAAAGCTACAAAACCAGAAGTGGCATCGGCTGTAACAGGTAAACCTATTCCTCAATATTTACCTCCGGCAGGTACAAAATTTGTAACCCCTTCAGGAAAAACCGCTGTTGTATTTGAAATGATTCATTTTGGATTTAATAAATATTCTTTGACGACTGTGGACCAAAAAATACTTACAAAAATAGGAACATATCTTCTTAATCACCCCAATGTTATGGTTTTACTTCAGGGCTATTGTGATGAAAGAGGCACCCAGCAATATAATCTTATTCTTGGAGAGCAGAGGGCTTTAAGTGCAAGGACATTTTTAATCGGTTTGGGTGTGTCTCCAAAAAGACTTTTTACCATAAGTTATGGAAAAGAAGACCCTCTTAATCCGGCACATAATCCAGTTGCCTGGGCAGAAAACAGAAGAGTGGAATTTAAGATTGCCAGATAATAGATGATGAAAAAATATATCATTTATATTTTAAGTTTACCTATTTTTATTTTATTGACTGGTTGTACTATGGCGATGCAGATGACTGGGGTAACAGCATTGCAAAAAAAGGTTAATGCCTTATCTGCAAAAGTTGATAAAATGAATAAGAAAGTATCCAGGATACAAACCGGACAAAAACAATATCAAGTGGAAAATCAGGCAAATCTTATGGCTGTATCCAGTAATCTTACAGGAAAAATTAATGATACAAAGGCAGGTTTTAATGAGAATTTATCTGATATAAATAATAAAATTGATAAGCTTTCAAAAACCCAGTATAACGATAATATTAAGTATAATAAAAAATTGGATATATTTGAAAAAACCTATAATGATACTTTGACAACATTAAATTCTTTTAACTCTACAATGCTTGAATACCAGAATAATCTGATATCTTTAAAAGATTCTGTTCAGCAAATGACCCAGAATATGAATATTTTAAATTCAGAGCAGGCATCTTTAAATACAGAAATGAAACAGATGAAAAAAGAATTTAATGATAAGCTTGCAGTAATGTTGAGCCAGCTTACAACACAGGAAAGTCAGATTGTATCCTTGGAAAATAAAATAAATAAACAACAAACCTCCACGGTTTCTCAATCAAAAATTTCACCTCCTGCTAAAACAGGAATATATACTGTATACACTGTAAAATCAGGAGATACTCTTTTGGGGATTGCCAATAAATTTAATGTACCATTAATAAAACTATTGGAAATAAACAAAATGGGACCTGGTTCTATAATTTTCCCCGGACAGAAGATTATCATTCCATGATTGGCTTTATAGTTTTCATTTTTGGAGCTTGTTTTGGCAGTTTTGCAAATGTTTGTATTTATCGCTTACCAAGAGGTAAATCTATTGTTTATCCTCCTTCTTTTTGTCCCAAATGTAAAACTCCGATAAAATGGTATGATAATATTCCTATCTTAAGTTTTTTTATTCTTGGTGGTAAATGTAGAAAGTGTGGTAAAAAAATATCTATTCGGTATCCTATAGTTGAATTTATTATGGGATTGCTGACATTTTTACTTTATAAAAAATTTTCTATTTCTGCTCCATTTTTTATCTATTTTATTTTTAGTTTGGGGCTTGTTATTGTTAGCTTTATTGATTGGGATACATATACTATTCCTGATAGTATTGATATCCCGGGGATTGTAATTGGTCTTCTTGCTGCACTTTTTATTCCTGGGATGTTTATAGGTCAATTTTCTGTTCTATCAAGATTTTTGTACAGTTTTTGGGGAGCAATTTTAGGAGTGGCGGTTATAGGATTTTTTGCAATCGCAGGAAAACTTATATGGAAGAAGGATGCAATGGGTGGAGGGGATATAAAACTTATTGCAATGATAGGTGCATTTTTAGGCTGGAAGTCTATATTTTTAAGTATATTTTTTGGTTCTATTCTTGGAACAGTTATTAGTATGATTTTAATACTTATCAAAAAAAAGAAGTGGGATGATTATGTTCCTTTTGGTCCATATCTTAGTCTGGGTGCAGTTGTATCTATGTTTTTAAAAGGACTTTATTTCCTTGGGTTTTTTATCCATTAATATATATTAATTATAAAAATATCAATGCTTACTCTTAATACCCCTTTATCTAATATTCCTGGTATAGGAACCAAAAAGAAACAATATTTTGAAAAAATTGGATGTTTAAATATTCCATCTCTTCTTTTTTATTTCCCCAGAAAATATCTTGATAGGAGATTTGTGAAAAAAATAAGTGAGGTTTCTATTGATGAAGTTGTCTCTTTAAAAGGAGAAATAGTTGCCTGTGGAGAACAAAAAATAAAAAGATTAAAAATAATAAACTTTGCTTTTTCAGATGGAACCGGAACATTATATCTTACATTTTTCAATCAGGAATATTTAAAACAGATGCTTCCTGTTGGGACAAAAGTTTTTGTGTATGGAAAAATCAAAGAATTTAAAAAAAATCTCCAGATACAAAATCCTTTATATGAAATTATGGATAATAAAAAAAGGTTTAATTATATCCTGCCTATCTATTCTCTTGTTTCCGGTCTAACACAAAATAATATAAGAAAAGCTATTTCTTATGTTTTTTTACATCTTTCTGAATTTCCACAGGATATACTTCCTTTACCTGATAGAATGGATCTAAATTTATCAAATATGAAATTTGCCATAAAAAATATACATTTCCCTCAAAATGAAGTTGACCTTGATAAAGCACGAAAACATCTTATTTTTGATGAATTTTTTAAATTACAGGTTAAACTTCTTTATCAGAAAAAAATACTTCAGCACCCGGAAGAACAATTTTTGTCTGTGGAAAAGATAGATAAAACTTTAGTGGATGAATTTGAGAAAAAACTCCCGTTTTCTTTAACTGGTGCTCAAAAAAAAGTTTTAAATGAAATTATAGATGATATTAGAGAAGGAAAAATAATAAACAGACTTATCCAGGGGGATGTGGGTTCTGGTAAAACTGTGATTGCTGTTTTTTTACTTTATTTTTGGGCACAGCAAAATTTCCAGTCTGTATTTCTTGCTCCAACAGAAATACTTGCAGAGCAACACTATTTAAACTGGCAGCCATTTTTTATGCAAAACAATATAGAAACTGTTCTTCTGGTGGGTTCTTTACCTTTGAAAACCAAAAAACAGATTATTGAAAAAATTAACAATAAAGATTTTCTTGTAATATTTGGGACACATGCTTTATTGAATGAAAAAATTTCATATCCTTTTCTCAAAGCAGTTGTGATAGATGAACAACATAAGTTTGGTGTTGAACAAAGAGAAACATTCAGGCATAAAGAAAATAAAATACATTTTTTAATGATGAGTGCTACACCTATTCCAAGAAGTATTGCTTTGACATTTTTTGGCAATACAGATATTTCAACACTAAGTGAAATTCCAAAAGGAGAAAGAAAGGTTATAACCTTTTTTTTCAAAAAAGAAGAAAAAGAAAAAGTATATGGATTTATAGAAGAACAGCTTTCAGGTAATAAACAAGGATATTTTGTTGCTCCGGCAATAGAAGAAAGAGAAGGCTTTTCATCAGTAAAAAAGGAATATGACCATCTAAAAGAGATTTTTAATAGTTTTTCTATAGGCCTTTTGCATGGTAAACTTTCTTATGAAGAAAAAAATTTAATCGTAGATAAATTTAAAAAAAAGGAAATACAACTTATAATTTCCACATCTATTATAGAGGTTGGTATTGATATCCCTTCAGCTAATTTTATTATTATAGACCAGGCTGAAAAATTTGGATTATCTCAATTACATCAGCTAAGAGGCAGGGTAGGCAGGGAAGGCCAGATTTCTTATTGTTTGTTAATAGCCCATTGCCAGGAAAAAGATATTTTAGACAGATTGGAATCTTTTTTGGCTATTGATGATGGACTAAAATTGGCAGAAATAGATCTTTCATTAAGAGGACCTGGGGACCTTCTTGGGGTTAGACAGCATGGTGTTATTCCTTTTAAGATAGGAGACATTGTTAAGGATATTGAAATTCTTCAGCAGACACGAACTCTGGCAGAGAAAATAATAAATAATAACATATACCTTAAACCCGGGTACGAAAAACTTAAAAACTATTTAGAAATATCAAAATGAATGAAAATATAGGTATTCTTATTCCTGCATATAATGAAGAAAAAACAATAGGTGGCATTGTAAGAGAACTAAAAGAAATATTTTCTATGGTAGTAGTTGTTGATGATGGTTCAACAGATAAAACTTTTTTATTTGCCCTGCAAAATGGAGCAATAGTTTTAAAACATAAAGAAAGAAGTGGTAAGGGAAAGGCTCTTCAGACAGGCTTTTCTTTTTTAATAAAAAAGAATATAGATTTTGTTCTTACAATGGATGCTGATGGACAACACAAAGTTAGTGATATAAACAATTTTATTGTCGCAGCCAAAAGAAGTCCGGATATTGATATATGGATTGGAAAAAGAAAAATAAAAGGAAGTAATATGCCTTTTGTCAGAAGGTTAACCAATATCTCAATGTCTTTATTAATTTCCCTGCTATCTTTACAATATATCCCTGATACACAGTCAGGTTTTAGACTGATAAAAGATTCTGTATTAAAAAATCAAAAATTCAGTAGTTCTTATTTTGAGATGGAATCAGAATTACTTATAAAATCTTCTCTTCTTAAAGGTGCTAAAATAGGTTCTGTGTTAATTGAAACAGTGTATGAAAAACAGAAAAGTAAAATAAATCCTATAGAAGACACTTTTAGATTTTTTAAGATGCTTTTTTTTATTATTTTTGATTCATGGAAGAAAAATTAAATTTTGAAAATATGCGGGTTTTAATGGTGAAAAATCAAATTGAAGCAAGAGGTATCAAAGAAAGATCAATTATTAAATCTTTTTTAAAAGTACCAAGACATCTTTTTATTCCGGAAGAATATCAGCAGGATGCCTATGAAGACCAACCTGTTCCTATTGGTTTTGGTCAGACAATAAGTCAACCATATATAGTGGCTCTAATGACTGAAATTCTGGATGTAAAAAAAGGGTTGAAAGTTCTTGAGGTGGGAACAGGCTCTGGATACCAGTCAGCTATTTTATCTGAAATGGGTTGTAATATTTATTCTATTGAAAGGATTCCGGAAATTGCTGAAAGAGCAGGGAATATTTTAAAGAAACTTAATTATAATGTATCTATTCATGTTGGAGACGGTACATCAGGGTTAAAAGAATTTTCACCATACCAGAGAATTATTGTGGCTGCAGGAGCTCCTTCTATTCCTGAAAATCTTATTGAACAATTAGAAGAAAACGGGAAAATAGTAATACCGGTAGGTGATTATTTTTTTCAGGAACTTAACAGGGGAACAAAAAAGAAAGGGAAAATTATAACAGAAAGTTTTGGAGGCTGTCAGTTTGTACCATTAAAAGGAAAACAGGGATGGAAAGAATAAAAGAAAAAATTGACCGGCTATGTGAAATTTTAAATTATCATAATTATAAATACTATGTTGAAAATTCTCCTGAGATAACTGACCAGGAGTATGATAATTTATATAAACAGCTTGTTGACCTTGAAAATAAATATCCACAATTTAAAAGAATAGACTCTCCTACACAAAGAGTTGGAGGCAGTCCTTTGGAAATTTTTAAGACAGTAAATCATGGAATTCCAATGTTAAGTATTGATAATACCTATAGTAAAGAAGAAATAAAAGAATTTGATAAAAGAATACAAAAATGGTTAGACCATAAATCTGAGTATGTAGGAGAACTTAAAATAGATGGTGTGGCAGTTTCACTTTTATATGAAAATGGCTTTTTTATTCAGGGGGCTACACGGGGAGATGGTTTCCATGGAGATGATATTACAGAAAATTTAAAAACAGTTAAATCCCTTCCTTTGTCAATTCCCATAAAAGAAAATATAGAAGTCCGTGGGGAAATATACATAAAAAAAATTGATTTTGAAAATATAAACAGTAAAAGAAGTTTAACAGGGGAAATTCTTTTTGCAAATCCAAGAAATGCCACTGCCGGGTCGTTAAAGCTTCTTGACCCTAAAGAAGTAGCCGGAAGAAATTTAAATTTATTTGTTTATGCAGGATTTTTATCAAATGGGCCACAGACACAATGGGAACTATTGAAATATCTGGAGAAATTAAAATTTCCTGTTAATCCGGTTAGAAAGCTGGCAAAAGATATAGAAGAAATTTTGGATTTTTGTGATGAATGGGAAGAAAAGAAAAAAACACTTCCTTATAATATAGACGGACTGGTTATAAAAATAAATTCTCTGGATGACCAAAATTTTCTTGGGGTTACAACAAAAAGTGTAAGATGGATGGTGGCTTACAAATATCCACCTGAACAGGCACCTACAGTTGTTGAAAATATAACTGTGCAGGTAGGAAGAACAGGGACTCTCACTCCTGTTGCTATTTTATCTCCTGTTTTTATTTCTGGTACAACTGTTTCAAGGGCAACACTTCATAATTTTGATGAAATAGAAAGATTGGATGTTAGAATAGGGGATAAAGTTTTTATTGAAAAAAGTGGAGAGATAATTCCAAAGATTATAAAGGTGATAAAAGAAGCAAGAAAAGGTACAGAAAAAAAGTTTTTGCCTCCTTTAAAATGTCCTGTATGTGGAAGTTATGTTGTAAAAGACCAGCAGGAAGTAGCCATAAGATGTCCAAATGTAAGTTGCCCTGCCCAGGTAAAAGAAAGAATTATTCATTTTGCCTGTAGAGATGCTATGAATATAGAAGGATTAGGTGAAAAAATTATCAATATGTTTGTTGATAAAGGATTTATTTCTGATTATGCTGATATATATAATTTAAAAGATCACTATAATGCTCTTATAAGTATTGAAGGTTTAGGGGAAAAATCAGTAAATAATATACTTCTATCCGTTCAAGAGAGCAAAAAAAGACCATTAAAAAATTTAATTTATGCTTTAGGTATCAGACATGTTGGTATTCATATAAGTGAAATTTTAGCGAATAAATTTACATCTTTGGATGAAATTAAAGAAGCAGTGCAAAAAGGTTTAAATATCCCGGAGATAGGTCCTGTTATTGAAAAAAGCATTAAAGATTTTTTTGAAAATCCTGAAAATATTCATCTGTTGGAAAAAATGAAAAAATCAGGTGTAAATATAAAACAGGAGAAAAAGCAGCAAATTACTACAACAATATTTTCCGGTAAAAGATTTGTTATTACCGGGGCATTAAAAAATTTTTCCAGGTCTGAAATAATTGAATTTTTAAAACAAAAAGGTGCGTATGTGTCAGAAAGTTTATCAGGTAAGACAGATTATCTGATTGTTGGTGAAAATCCGGGTTCAAAGATAGATAAAGCGAAAAAAATTAGAATTAAAACGATTACAGAAGAGGAATTTTTACAAATGAAAGGATAGGGTGGGGGCATCAATGAACTTAATAACTTCAGAACTTGATATTTTAGATGAAGATATAAAAAATTTTCTTGTTTATTTAAAAGTAGAAAGAAATTTAGCTGATAATACCATAGATTCCTATAAAAATGACCTGAAAAAATTTAAGGAATTTTTAAATCTTAAAAAGATTTCCTTAAAAGGTATAAATGAAAAAAAATTAACGGATTTTATTATTTTTTTAAAAAAGAAAAACTTGGAAGGTTCTTCTATTTCAAGGAGTATATCTGCAATAAAAGGATTTTATAAATTTCTTATATTCAGGAATAAAATTTCTTCAAATGTTCTTAATTATTTTGAAAGTCCTAAGGTGGAAAGAAAATTACCAGAATACCTTACTCAGAAAGAAATAGATACTTTATTAAATAAAAATATTGATACACAACAGGGAATAAGAAATAAAGCAATTATTGAATTTTTTTATGCCACAGGATTAAGAGTTTCAGAACTTTCCGGGATAAAAAAGTCTGATATTAACTGGAATGAAAGATGGGTGAAAGTTATTGGAAAAGGGAATAAAGAAAGAATTGTTTTTTTTCCGCAAAGTACAGAAGATATCCTTAAGGTGTATCTGCAAAATAATAAATATAAAGATATGCCCTATCTTTTTGTCAATAAATCCGGAAATAAACTCTCCCGACAAAGTTTATGGAAAATTGTGAAAATGTATGGGAAAATAGCCCTGTTTATTAAAAATATTAAACCCCATACCATAAGACATTCTTTTGCCACACATCTTCTTGAGAGAGGTTTGGATTTAAGAACAATTCAACAACTTTTGGGCCATAAAAATATAAATACAACAACAATTTATACACATATTGGGAAAACATATATTAAGGAAGCATATAAAAAATTTCATCCCCGTTCTTAATATTATTTACCCGTCCTTTTTATTCATCATTATTATCGTTATTATTATCCTGGGACCCATTGTCTCCTGAATTATCCTCTGAATTATTTTCTATATTTGTTTCATTGGAGATATTCCCATTATTCATTTTTATATTTGTATCAGTAGGTATGTTTTTGTTTCCTATATTTTGTTGATTTCCTCCTTTTAGATTGGTTTTGTTTGTAGATGAAAGCCCTTTAATTAAAAGAGCAGCTATAACAACTACTACAATGATAACAACCACACTGATTATTGTATTTTTTTTCATCTAAAAACTTGGCTCGGAGACCCCATCCGTAAGGACGGGGAGGAGAGCCAACCTCCTTGACAAATTATTGTTTTTATGATATAATTATT
>JAJYYV010000035.1 GCA_021800535.1 bacterium
GCATTATAACAAATATTCTGCGCCATGGCAAGGTCAGCATCTATATCCACATAGGTGTGACAAATCCCTTTATAATGCTTTATAACAGGAATACGGCTATAATTAGTCACCGCCTCAATCAAGGATTCCCCCCCTCTTGGAATAATAAGGTCTATATATTCTTTCATTTTCAATATAAATCTTACAGCCTGACGCCCGCCTATGGAAATATAATGAATACCATTGGAATTTATTTCTGTTTTTTTAAGGGCTTGTTGTATAATTTTTGTCAAAATTATATTGGAATTTATGGATTCTTTTCCTCCCTTAAGAACCACACAATTACCGGACTTTATACAAAGACTTGCAGCCTCAATAGTAACATCCGGACGGGACTCATAAATAATACCAATAACCCCTATCGGGACCCTTATTTTTTTTATAATAAGCCCGTTTGGTCTGACAGTCTGATAAAATATTTCACCCACAGGGTCTTTTAAAGCAGATACATCTTTCAAGGAATTTGACATTTTACTTATTCTTTCAGGAGTTAAAAGCAGTCTGTCTATAAAAGACTTGGAATAATTATTTTTTTTACATTGTTCTATATCTTTTGAATTTTCATGAATTATTTCCTCTTTTTTTTCTTCCAGAAGAGATGATAGAATTAATAAAAATTTATTCTTTTTTTCTCCGGTTAACTGTGAAAATTCAAAAGATGCCTGTTTTACATTTTTAATCTGTTGTTTAATTATTTCCTGCCAGGTCATATATTCATTCCTCCAATATTATTTAATCCCAGGTAAAAAAAGAGTTCCTATGTTTTCTTTCTGAAATATGTCTTTAAGAATCCATGATTTTTTACCATTTGCAATAATACATATTTTATTTTCTCTTAAAACTTTATCAATTGCATCTACTTTGGAAACCATACCACCCACGCCTTTTAAAGATGGACTGCCTTTTTTAGCAACCTGTTTTATTTTATTCATTTGCTGTGAATTCCATATTATTTCTTTTACAGGTTCTATATTATTATTATGCTTTGGGTCTAACTCATAAAATCCATTTACATCTGTAAGCAAAATAAGACAATCCGCATTAAGAAGATGAACAACAAGGGAGGATAAATAGTCATTATCACCAAATTTTATTTCTTCAACTGCTATGGCATCATTTTCATTAATTATTGGAATAATGTTATTATCAAGAAGTGTCTTTAATGTGAGTTTTGCCATTTCTCTTCTTTCTTTAATTTCAAAAATATCCCTTGTAAGAAGAACCTGTCCAACATTATATCCCTCCTCTCTGAAAATTCTTTCATATAATCTCATAAGTCTACTCTGCCCGACACTTGCTGCAGCCTGAAGTTTTTCAATTTCTTCAGGTCTTTTTTTCCATCCAAGTATCTGAATACCGGCGCCAATTGCCCCTGAGGTGACAATTACCACTCTTTTCCCCTGGGAAATAAGCCATACAATCTGTTCTCCCAGATGTTCAATTATTGAGGTATCCACCCTGTTATTTTCATGAATTAAGACCTGTGTTCCTATTTTTATTACTACATTTTTAACTTTTTTCAGAATATTTTTTCTGTCCATTTTGTTCTATTATTTTTCTTATATTTTTAGCCTGGTATAAATATTTTTCCAGTCTTGATATATCTTTGCTTTTAAGAATATCTTCAAATTCATCCAGTTCTTTTTTAAATTTTTCAATTAACAACAAAACATTTAAACTATTATCTAAAAATATTTCTTCCCACATTTCCACGCTGCTTGATGCTATCCGGGTTGTATCTTTTAATCCACTGCCAACACTCAATGAAAACTCTTTATTATTTATTTTCTCCTCTAAGGTTTTACACAGGGTAAATATGACAGCATGCGGAAAGTGACTTGTATATGCAAGGATTTCATCATGTTTTTCTGAATCCATAATAAAAGTCTTCCCACCAAGAGATTTCCAGAATTTTTCTATTCCACTGACAGATAATGGACTACTCTTTTCTCCCGGGGTTAAGATTATTATTTTATTCTCAAAAATATCAGAATTTGAAAAATCAATACCTTTTTTTTCAGACCCTGCAATTGGATGAGAACCTACAAAATTATGATAATCTGAAAAACAGGAATCAACATATTTTACAATTGAAGATTTTGTACTGCCTATATCTGTAAAAAACAATTCAGGTTTAAAAGAAATAATATCCTTAATATATTTATTATTTGAAAGAACCGGAGCGCAAAGAATTAAAAAATCCACCTCATTTATAAATTCTTTAAAAGATGTGAATCCTTTATCAATCGCTCCAATTTTTTCAGATTTTATAAGTGTTTCATGTGTTCTTGTTAAACCCAAAACTTTTTTAGCAATATATCTTTTTTTAATAGCAAGCCCTAATGAACCCCCAAGGAAACCCAAACCTACAATGCCAATATTTTCAAATTCAGGCATAATTTAATTATTTATCTTCTGTTTTTTTATTTTCTGTTTCTTCTGCTGGTTTTTTATTTTCTATTATTTTTGTAAACAGATTGAATAACTCTATAGGTATAGGGAAAACAAGCGTGGAAGTCTTGTCAGAAGAAGCTATTTCTGTTGCTGTCTGTAAATATCTTAATTGAATAGCCAGAGGGTTTTCTGACATCTTTTGACCCGCCATAACAAGTTTCTCACTTGCCTGAAATTCCCCTTCTGCATTAATAACCTTTGCCCGTCTGTCTCTTTCCACCTCAGCCTGTCTTGCCATCATCCTCTTCATTGTATCAGGAACCTGAACATCCTTGACCTCAACAAGACTTACTTTTATTCCCCAGGGGGCTGTTTGTTCATCTATAATCTGTTGAAGTTTACTGTTTATTGTTTCCCTGTCTGAAAGCAGACTGTCAAGGTCCACCTGACCAAGAACACTCCTAAGAGTTGTTTGAGCAACTTGCATAGTGGCAAGACTGAAATTTTCAACATTTACAACAGCCTTAGAAGGGTCTATTATCCTAAACCATATAACAGCATTTACCTGAACAGGGACATTGTCTTTTGTCATCATTTCCTGAGGTGTAACTTCAAAAGTAATTGTTCGAAGGCTCATCTTTACCATCTTTTCAATACCGGGAATCAGCAAGAAAAGACCCGGCCCACGAGCGCCCATAAGTCTACCCAATCTGAACACCACACCTCTTTCATATTCAGGAACAATCTTTATTGTATTTGTTATAAGCCATATTAATATTATTAAAACTACAACAATCCCTATAAACATATTATCCTCCCTTGTTCTTTATGTTAATAAAATGAATAATTTTAAACCCTATAAGGGTATTATATCACACAATTACCTATCTAGGTATAAAAATTCTTTTATCTAAAGGAAGAGCTAAGTTATGGATTGCTCTTCTCATCTCTTCGCCACACAGCACGGCGAATCAGCCGAAGGCTGAAAAGACAATCCAAACTTATTTTAATAAAACTACCTATCTTGCTCAATTACTTGTCCGGGTATAAATCTGTTTTGGTTATTATCTGATTTTTTTTCCAGTTTACATCATTTGTCTGGGGAAAATCTATTCTATAATGGGCTCCTCTGCTTTCCTGTCTTCTTAAAGCAGAAACAGTAATAGCTTTACCCAGTATAAGCATATTCTGAATTTCCCAGCCTGAGATATCAAAAAATTCCTTAAAAAATACATATCTTGTCCAATTATCCAGTCTTTCTATAGTTTCTTTTAATAAATCACCATGTCGTTCAATTCCAACATTTTTCCACATAAGACTTTTTATTGAACGACGCAAATCCTCACAATCTATAAATAATCTTTCTTTTTGTTTTAGTAAATAAGAGGTTTGAATTTCATGATTATAAATATTTTTTTCTATTTCCTCTCTGACAGTTCTTCCTGCTATTTCGCCAAAAACCAGTCCCTCCAAAAGAGAATTTGAAGCAAGCCTGTTTGCCCCCTGAACACCGGCATCTGCGCATTCACCACAGGCAAAAAGATTTAACAGGGATGTTCTTCCGGATATATCTGTTTGTATTCCACCCATAACATAATGGGCTGAAGGTCTTACAGGAATAAGATTTTTTGTGATATCCAGACCATACTGAAGACATGTTTTGTAAATTCCAGGAAATCTTTTCTTTATAAAAGAAGAAGAAAGTTTTCTGATATCAAGATAAACACAGTGAGAAGAAGTGGATTTCATATGCTGAATAATAGCCCTGCTTACAATATCCCGTGGAGCAAGTTCTTTTAAAGGATGGTAAAATTCCATAAATTGATTACCCTGTTTATCTAATAAAATCCCACCTTCTCCACGGACAGATTCAGAAATTAAAAATCTTGGCGCTCCTGCAAGATAGAGAGTTGTTGGATGAAATTGTATAAACTCCATATTGCTTAAAATGCCATTTTTCCTTAAAACAGCTGACTGGGCATCACCTGTTATGGAAAAAGGATTTGTTGTTTCCTGATAAATCTGACTTGCGCCTCCGGAAGCAAGAATAATTTTTTTTGCATATATAAGAATATTTTTTTTCTTTTTTTTATCAAAAAGAATTGCTCCGCATATTTTATTTTCAATTGCCACAAGGTCAATCAAAAAATATCCTTCAGCAATTTTATTGCCTATAGTTTCATGAAATTTTTTTAAAAGAGCCCGGACTAATTCTTTGCCTGTTTTATCTCCATGAGAATGGAGAATCCTTTTTGCTGAATGAGCAGCTTCTATGGTCCAGTCAAAATCATTGTTTTCTTTATCAAATTCTGCTCCCCAGGATATTAATTCTTTAATCCGGGCAGGTCCCTGTTCCACAAGAATTTTAACAGATTCCACATTATTTAAAAAACAACCTGCTTTAAGTGTATCTTTTAGATGTAATTGAGGATTATCTCCTGGAGAAAGGGATACAGCCACACCACCCTGGGCATTATAGGAACAACTATCTAAAATTGATTCTTTGTTTACAATTAATATATTAAGCCCTTTTAATTCCAGAGAAGCCCGCAGACCTGCAACCCCTGAGCCAATAATCAAGCAATCCACTTTTTCAATCGGAATATCATCTGTTGAAAAAGAAATAATATATTCAGGAATCATAGCGAATAATGTTTTTTTTCTTCTTTTGAGGCATAATCAATTATCAATACCCCATCAAGATGGTCGCATTCATGAGCAAAACATCTTGCAAGCAATCCTTTTACTGGAACTATTATCTCTTTACCTTTAGGGCTTAATCCTTTTATCACTATTTTTTTGGGCCTTTTTATTGAAAAGTATATACTGGGAAAACTCAGACAACCTTCTATATCAATTTCAGAATCCTCTGATTCAATAATTTGCGGATTTATAATTTTGATAACTTTTTTGGTGTCAGGGTCTATGGCAATAAAAACTCTTTGAAGAACACCTATCTGTGGAGCTGCAAGTCCCACCCCTTTACTTTCTTTTAATGTATCTTCAAGATTTTCTATAATTTTAATCGTTTTTCCTGTGATATTCTCTACAGGAAGAGATTTTTTCCTTAAAACATCTGCTCCATATTGTTTTATTTTTTTTACTGACATTTTATACCAATTTGCTAAAAGTGAGAAATCGGAGATTTCATAATATCATCTATTATTTTCATCGCACAATATTTGCCGCACATATTACATACATCTTCAGAAAAAATCTCCTGGGATTCTCTTACTTTTTTAAATTTCTCGGGATTTATAGAAAGAGCCTGCTGTTTTTTCCAATCTCTTTTAAATCGCGCCTGGGAAATCTGGTCATCTAACTCTCTTGAGCCGGGTATATTGCGGGCAATATCTCCTGCATGGGCTGCGATTTTTGCAGATACCACTCCATCAATCACATCATCAATTGTGGGAAGAGCCAAATGTTCACTTGGGGTCACATAACATATAAAATCAGCTCCTGCCCAGCCAGCCACTGCAGCACCTATTGCAGATGTAATATGGTCATAACCAGGTGCTATATCTGTAACAAGTGGTCCAAGAAGATACAAAGGAGCAGATGCACATATATTTTTTACAAGCTGAACATTTGTAAAAATCTGATTTATAGGAACATGTCCCGGACCTTCAATAATAACCTGTACACCTTCCTGATTAGCGTATTCTGTCAATTCCCCCAACTTCATAACTTCAGAAATCTGTAAATTGTCTGTGGCATCTGAAATACAACCGGGTCTTAATCCATCTCCAAGACTTAATACCAGGTCATATTTTTTGGCAATAGAAATAAGTCTGTCAAATCTTTCATATAATGGGTTTTCTTTTCCTGTAAGAGCCATCCATGAAAATATAAACGCTCCCCCCCTGCTTACAACTCCTGTTTGTCTTGTCCCCTTTTTCAGGGTTTCAAGAGCCTCAGAGGTTATTCCACAATGAACAGTCACAAAAGATATTCCACTTTTTGCATGTTTTTCAATTGTTTCAAAAATTTTTTCTGCTGTTAAAAACTTAAAAGAACCTCTTTCTTCTATGGTTTCCACAACTGCCTGATATATGGGAACAGAACCTATAGGAACAGGACTTTCCTGAATAATTTTTTCCCTTATATTATCAAGGTCTCCTCCTGTGCTAAGGTCCATAACTGTATCAGTTTTAACCTGACAGGATTTTTTAAGTTTTAATAGTTCTTCCTCAATATTGATAATATTAGACGATGTCCCAATATTAGCATTTACCTTTATATGAAGACAATCACCTATACCTGTCCATCCGGAATCTTTATGGTTTAAAATAACAGCTCTCCCTCTGGCAACGGATTCTGAAATTTTTTCCGCAGGAATATTTTCTTTCTCACTGATTTTTTTAACTGCTTGGGTAATATTACCTTTTTGGGCTTCTATTTTTTGAAGTATCATATTATTTTTTTACTCTTAAGACTGCTCCATCAGATGCAGAACTTACAAAAGCACTATATCTTTCAAGAACTCCTGTTAATTTTTTTTCTTTGATTTTTAAATTTTCACTTCTTCTGGTAAATTCTTCCTGAGGGACATCTGCATTAAGTGTTCTTTCAGAAATATTAATCTCAATAATATCCCCGTCTTTTAAAAGTCCGATAGGACCGCCTAATGCAGCTTCAGGACTTATATGCCCAATACATGCACCCCTTGTCCCCCCGGAAAATCTTCCATCTGTAAGTAAAGCAACACTTTCCCCTAATCCTTCCCCTACAATTGCAGATGTTACAGCTAACATCTCACGCATACCTGGCCCGCCTTTAGGCCCTTCATATTTTATAACTACAACATCCCCTTTTTTTATCTTCCCTTTTAAAATCGCTCCCATAGTTTCTTCCTCACTATCAAAAACTCTTGCAGGTCCCTTATGAATAAGCATTTGAGGAATAACTGCAGACTGTTTTACCACACAACCATCAGGGGCAATATTTCCTTTTAAAATTGCAATTCCCCCCTGGTTTGAATATGGGGTTTCTATATTTCTAATTACTTTATTATCTAAAACCTTTTTGATTTTAATTTCTTCTCCTATACTACTACCTGTAACTGTTATGGCATCCAGATGAAGAAGATTTTTCTTTGAAAGTTCATTCATAACAGCATAGATACCTCCTGCTCTATATAAATCCTCCATATGATGAGACCCTGCTGGTGAAATTTTACAAAGATTGGGGGTTTGTTTACTTATTTTATCAAAAAGGTCTAAGGATAATTTTATCCCCGCCTCATTGGCAATCGCAGGAAGATGTAATACTGTATTTGTGGAAGCGCCAATAGCCATATCAACAATTATAGCGTTTTCAAAAGCCTTTTCTGTAGTAATGTCTTTGGGTTTTATATCTTTTTCCACAAGAGACATTATTTTCATTCCTGCTTTCTTGGCCAGCCGTATTCTTTCTGAACTTACAGCCAAAATTGTTCCATTACCGGGTAAGGCAAGTCCAAGTGCTTCAGTAAGACAGTTCATGGAATTGGCTGTAAACATACCTGAACAGGAACCACATGATGGACATGCACATTCTTCCATTATCTTTAACTGTTGCTCTGTCATCTGGCCTGAAGAAACCTTACCTACTGCCTCATAAACAGAAATAAGGTCTATTGGCCCTGATTCCAAAGTAAACCCGGCAAGCATTGGTCCTCCACTGATAAAAATTGAAGGAATATTCAGTCTTAATGCAGCCATCATCATTCCCGGCACTATCTTATCGCAATTGGGAATAAAAACAAGTCCATCAAACATATGAGCCATTGCTACAATCTCTATAGAATCCGCAATAACTTCTCTTGAAACAAGAGAATATCTCATCCCCTGGTGTCCCATTGCAATACCATCACATACCCCGATGGTTCTAAATTCCACAGGCGTTCCACCAGACATTCTTATACCATCTTTTACTGCTCTTGCAATATTATCAAGATGGATATGACCTGGTATTATTTCATTACCGGAATTTACAACACCTATAATAGGCCTTTGAATTTCTTCATCTGTAAGGCCTGTTGCTTTCATTAAACTTCTATGCGGTGCTCTTAAAAAACCTTTTTTTATATTATCGCTTCTCATATTTTTTTATATAGCCATTGTTTCCAATAATTTTAATTTTTCCTCAGAAAGTGTTTTCTTTCCGGAAACAACTTCTGAAAGACTAATTCTTATAATTTGATTCTGATGTATTGCGACCATTTTACCATAATCAGATTCCTGAAACATTTTTATTGCCTCAAAACCAAAAATTGTGGCAAGCTGTCTTGAAAAAGCAGTGGGACTACCCCCTCTTTGAGAGTATCCTAAAATAACATATCTTACCTCTCTATCCAATAAATTTTGTTGAATTTTTTCTGCAATATCCTGTGCTTTTCCTGCTCCTTCAGCTAAAATAATAATAGAGCTTAGTTTGCCTTTTTGTTTTTTTTCCTCCAAATCTTTTATAATTTTCTCCATTGAAACAGGAAACTCAGGAAGAATTGCTGTTTCTGCTCCGGAGGAAACCGCAACATCCAGAGCAAGAGCGCCATGTTCTCTACCCATAACCTCAATAATAAAAACCCTTTCATGACTGTTTGCTGTATCCCTTATTTTATCAATTATATCCACAGCTGTATTTACTGCTGTATCAAAACCAATTGTCCAGTCTGTTCCAAAAACATCATTATCAATAGAAGCAGGAATAACTACAACAGGAAACTCAAAATCTTTATATAAAGCATATGCCCCCTGTGCAGAACCATCTCCTCCGATAGCCACAAGACCTTCTATACCCATTTCCTGTAAATTTTTATAGCAAATCTCTCTGATTTTTTTTTCTTTTAATTCAGGAAATCTTATGGTTCGCAAAATTGTTCCACCTTTATTTATTATTCCACCCACACTCCTTGAATCCATTTTTATAAAATCTTTTTCAAACAATCCGCGATATCCCCTTTGTATTCCAAAAACCTCAATGCCTGCTCCTATAGCCGACCTTACAACAGACCTTATGGCACAATTCATACCAGGAGCATCTCCGCCACTGGTAAGAACAGATATTCTTTTCATTTTATCCTCACATTTTACTTTTAATATCCAAAATCTGCTTTTACAGAAACACTTTCTCTTGTAGATGGCTTTAAAAGTGCTTTTGCTTCACCGGACATTTCTGAAAATTTTGACCACCATGGTTTTGACATGGATTGGGCAAGTTTTTTTATAATTTTTATTCTAGGAATAGCAATTTTTACAAAGGATTTTTCCAGTGTATCCCAATTTTTTGTTTCAGGGTCAGTAAATGATTCTTTAAAATAAGCCCTGCCGCACATAGGTCCACAAATAATATCAGAAACAATTCCATACTGGGCAACATACTGTTCAAAATCAACAGCAGCGCTTAAAAGAAGTATTGGCCTTGGAGAAATCTTTTCCATTTCAGAAGCAGTATCCCGAACAACCTGAGGAGAAGAAATATTTATAATTTTTCCATCTTCTTCAATCCATAATAAAGGCACCTGTGTTTTATAAAAATGCCCAATTGCCCCAAAGTCTTCCGCCATCTTTATAAGTCCTTCAGGAAGCCTTTTAGCAAAACTTTTTTTATCCTCTCCTGGTTCCTGAACAAGAATTGTTTCAGTAAATAATGGTCTGCCAAGTTTGTTTGCTCTTTCAAAAACATCTTTGGCAAAGATAAGATTTTTTTCCCAGCTTTCTTTATTGTCTGGATTTAGTTTTACAAGAATTTTAAATCCATCAACTTTATCCACAACCTCTTCAGGCTGAACAGCCAATTTTGTAATCTGACCTTTTCCTCCATCAATATTAATAGTATTTGTATCTTCCAATCTTCCTATTAAAAGAACATTCTCCCCGAGTGTTTTTTTAAAATCAGGGGTAAGATATGCAAAATGATTAAAAAGAGCCGCTGTAGCTATCCCGGAAAGATTTTTGGCAAATCTAAGACATATTTCTTTTACATCAGCATCTGTTGATTTCCTGCTCTCTCCTATATGCTTTAAAAAAGTTTCTCCTAATTTAAGATAAGAATTATGCTGGTCAGATGCAAAAACATCAAGAACTCCATCAGGGGAAAATTTTGCAAGAATCTTAAAAATTTTTTCCTCAACCTTTACTCCATCTTTATATTTTACTTCTATAGCCATGTTATTTCCCTCCTTTAAAAAGGTTAATATATACCATTTTGATTTCATCCATATAGCATCGTTTCAGCCTTAGGCTGATCCGCCTGTGGCGGAGTCTGCATGCGTCGTCAGCTTCGTCAATGTATTCATCATACATTTCCTTGCTTCCTCCTTGACAACTTGCTCTCTGGCGAAATCAGAATGCTATTACTATAATTTTGGTGTCAAATTAGTCTTACTTATTTAAAAAATATTTTCATAAATTCAAACCATTCTCTATCCACGGTTTTAAGCCTTGCCACAGCTTCTTTTAGCTCAACTGCCTCAATTTTATTTCCTCTTAGACATGCCATTTTACCAAAATCCCCATTATTAACAAGCTCTGCTGCTTTAGCTCCAACTCTTACCCCTAAAATTCTATCAAATACAGTAGGAGATCCTCCTCTTTGCATATGGCCAATAACAGAAGACCTTGTTTCAATTTCCGTATTTTTTTCTATCATTTTGGCTATTTTCTCATCAGTTCCTCTTTTTGTCACAATAATATGTCCAAAATCATCGGTTGTTTGTGCAGATGTATCTTCAGGAATATCTATCCCTTCAGAAATAATGACAAGTCCATATTTTTTCCTTTTATATACTTCTTTTAAATGCTGATACATTTTATTATAGTCATTTTCAAATTCAGGAATTATACACCAATCTGCTCCAGCAGCAATAGAAGTATAAAGAGCAATCCAGCCGGCATGTCTTCCCATAACTTCAAGAACCATTATTCTTCTGTGTGATTTACCGGTATCCATAAGGGCTCTGCAGGCATCTATATTTCTTGTTACCGCAGTATCAAAACCAAAAGTAAAATCCGTGGCAGAAAGGTCATTATCAATTGTCTTGGGAACACCCACCACTTTTATCCCTTCCTGATAAATTTTTGCTGCAACCCCAAGGGTATCTTCACCCCCCATTGCAACAAGAGCATCAATCTTATATTTATCCATATTTTGTTTTATTTTTTTAATTCCATCTTCCCTTTTTACAAGATTAAATCTTGAGGTCCCAAGAATTGTCCCACCCTGATAAATAATTTCTTCCACCTCTTTTAAACCAATATTAATTGTATTTCCTTCATAAATACCTTTCCATCCTTCCAAAAATCCTATACATTCATTTCCAAAATCCAAACTTCTTACAACACAACCTCTTATAGCAGGATTTAATCCCGGACAATCTCCACCACCTGTTAACATTCCTATTCTCATAAACCCTCCAATGTTATATTGTTATTAATTTTATGTAAATATTCACTAAACCCTGTTAATTTTTTTATAACTAAAGTAAGAACTAAATTATGGATTGCTCTTATCTCCGCCAATCTTTTAGGCGGATTAAAGACAATCCAAACTTATTTTAAACAGACTTCACTAAGTATTTAAGTCTTATTTAAGGTTTTTTTTAAACTGCAGGAGTTTTTCCTGTATATCCGTTTTGGTTAATGCTAATATTGAGGCAGCAAAAATTGCAGCATTTTTTATTCCGGATTTTCCTATTGCCA
Organism: bacterium; assembly: GCA_021800535.1. Classification (GTDB taxonomy): domain Bacteria; phylum Ratteibacteria; class UBA8468; order B48-G9; family DTJG01; genus JAMDAS01. The sequence goes on from JAJYYV010000035.1 coordinate 12,117, forward strand.
TAGTGGCAACAGGAACACCAGAAGGCATCTGAACTATGGACATCAAAGAATCAATCCCCTTTATTTCACTTGTTGGTAAAGGAACTCCTATAACAGGAAGAATTGTCTTAGCCGCAATAACACCGGGTAAATGGGCAGCCATTCCTGCACAGGCAATAATAACAGCATATCCCTGTTCTTCTGCATTTTGAGCAAATCCCATGGTTTCATCCAAACTTCTATGAGCAGATAAAACCTTTATATCATAAGGAATTCCAAAATTTTCAAGAATTTCTTTTGCCCCATCAAGATAGGAAATATCATTTTTACTTCCTACAATTATAGCAACCTTCATTTTTTCCATAAATTCTCCAATTTTATAAGAGCATTTATAATTTTATCTTTTGATATGGTAAGAGCAAACCTTACAAATCTTCTGCCTGAAGAGCCAAAACCAATGCCGGGGGTTACTATAATACCGGTTTTTTCAAGAAGATTTTCTGCAAACTTTAAACCATCTGAACCAACATCCAGCCATACATAAAAAGTAGCCTCTGGTATTTTAACATTAAAGGATAATTTTTTCAAACCTTCCACTAAAATATCTCTTCTTTCCTGATAGATTTTCCTCATTTTACAAACATCATCCCGGGGTCCGGATAAAGCTTCTATTCCTGCAATCTGTATAGCCTCAAATGTTCCGGAATCAATATTTTCTTTTAAAATAGCAAGTTTATTAATAAGATATTGATTCCCACATGCCCAGCCAATTCTCCATCCTGTCATATTATATGTCTTGGATAAAGAATGAAATTCAATTCCAATATCTTTTGCTCCGGGAATAGAAAAAAACGCTACTGGTTTTTTGTTATCGTAATAAATTTCCTGATATGCTGCATCATATACCAAAATAATATTATTTTTTTTACAAAAATTTATTGCATCCGCTAAAAATTCTTTTGATGAGCAAGCGGCTGTTGGATTATTTGGATAATTCAAATAAAGAATTTTTGTTTTTTTAATAATATCCTGCGGTATAGAATCAAATTGAGGGTAAAAATCATTTTTCTCTTCAAGGGGTAAAAAATAAGGAATCCCTCCTGATAAATATGTTCCTATATGATAGACAGGATAACAGGGTTCTGGAACCAGTGTATAATCCCCGGGGTTTACAAATACCTGGGGGAAATGTGCTATACCCTCTTTTGAGCCTATCAAAACAACTATTTCTTTATCATAATCTAAATTTATATCATAATTTTTTTTATAATACTGGCTTATAGATTTTCTAAAATCACTTCTGCCCCTGCCCAGAGGATATCTAAATACTGAAGGATTATCAAGGGCATTTTTCATTGCTTCAATAATTCTTTTTGGTGTTGGAACATCAGGGTCCCCAATACCAAAACTTATTACCTCTCTGCCCTGTTCCTCCAATATTTTTCTTTTTCTATCAATCTCTGCAAATAGATATGGAGGAATTTTATCCATTCTTTCACTCTGCGGCCACATTATTTAACTCCTTTAAACCAGTTTATAACATCTTTCATTTCATAGATTCCTTCTTTTTGTGTTAATAAAAATTTAGCACCAAGGATTGCTCCATTACCAAAACTTTCCCTGTTTAAACATATATGAGTTATCTCAATTGTCTCTCCCTGTCCGGCAAAAAAAACAGAATGTTCTCCAATAATATCACCCATTCTTATAGAACTAAAACCTATTTCATTTTTATTTCTTGAACCGGTTTGATTATGCCGGTCAAATTTAAAGGCACTCTCAGGTTCCAGGTGTTTTACTTTACAAATAATCTC